>NZ_JAVHZD010000033.1:0-92754 GCF_031119615.1 Paraburkholderia sp. SARCC-3016
AATCGGTCTTAGGAAGACAAAACATTCTACCAACTCCTTGGCTCACAGAACGACATGGCTACGATCCGACTTCAGGTTCGACAGATTGCGCGGCGTGACGAACGCGCCGTCGGTCAGGAACGAAAAGAACGTCCAGATCACCGCGACCGCCAGCAGCAGCGCGAGCAGTTTGTAGCGCGCGAACAGCTGCTTGACGCGCTGGCCCGATGCGACCGATGCGCGCTCGGGCGCGCGGTTTTCGACAGAACCGATTTCAGGTGTCATGCGACGCTCGCAAGTTGGGTAGGGTCATGGCGTTCGGCGCTGAGCGCAGCGGTCAGGATATGCTCCTGCGTCAGGCCGTCGTTGACGAAGTCGCCGCGCAGGCACCCTTCGCCGATCACGAGCACGCGGTCGCTCACGCCGAGCACTTCGGGCAACTCCGACGACACGACGACGATCGACACGCCGCGCCGCGCGAGCGCGAACATGAGCTTGTAGATTTCGTATTTGGCGCCGACGTCGACGCCGCGCGTCGGCTCATCGAGAATCAGCACCTGCGGATCGGTGAGCAGCATGCGCGTGAGCACGGCCTTCTGCTGGTTGCCGCCCGAAAGACTCGCGATCGACAGCATCGGCGACGCGGCGCGCACCGACAGGCGCTTCATTTCGGTGTGGATCGCGTCGAGTTCCGATGCGCTGTCGATGCGCCCGCCTTTCGCAAAGCGCGACAGCACCGCAAGCGTGATGTTGTGGCCGACGCCGAGCTGCGGCACGATGCCGTGCCGCTTGCGGTCCTCGGGCACCATCGCGATGCCGGCGCGGATTGCGTCGGCCGGGGCGCCGATCTTCAAACGCTTGCCGTGCAGCGAAACCTCGGCGTGGCTCGCGCCCGCATACGCGCCGAAAATCGCCTGCATCAGCTCGGTGCGGCCCGCGCCGACGAGACCCGCGACGCCGAGAATCTCGCCTTTGCGCAACGTGAACGACACATCGTCGACGCGTTTGCGGCTCGCGTTCGTCACGTCGAAACACGTCACGTTGCGCGCTTCGAAAATCACCTCGCCGATATCGTGCGGCTCGCGCGGAAACAGATTCGTGATCTCGCGCCCGACCATCATCGCGATGATGCGGTCGGTGTCGAGCTGCGCCATCGGCCGGGTCGCGACATGCTTGCCGTCGCGAATCACGGTGATCGTGTCGCATACGGCCTCGACCTCGTCGAGCTTGTGCGAGATATAGACGCACGCGACGCCGCGCTTCTTCAGGTCGCGCACGATATTGAGCAGGATCTTCGTTTCGGCTGCCGTGAGCGACGAAGACGGCTCATCGAGAATCAGCAGCTTCGCGCGCTTGTTCAGCGCCTTCGCGATTTCGATCAGCTGCTGGTGGCCGCCGCCGTAGTTCATCACGGGCTGCGCGACGTTGATGCCTTCGATGTTGAGCTCGCGCAGCAGCGCGTCGGCGCGCTGATACATCGCCGCGTAATTCATGCGGCCGCCGGGCAGCGTGATTTCGTTGCCGAGGAAAATATTCTCGGCCACCGACAGCTGCGGCACGAGCATCAGTTCCTGGTGAATGATCACGATGCCGGCGCGCTCGGTGTCGCGAATGTTTTGCGCGTGCAGCGGCTTGCCTTCCCACAGCATCTCGCCGGACCAGTCGCCGTACGGATAGACGCCCGACACGATCTTCATCAGCGTCGATTTGCCCGCGCCGTTTTCGCCGCACAGGCCGACGCATTCGCCGGGTGCCACAGTCAGATCGATGCCGTCGAGCGCCCGTACGCCGGCAAACGATTTGGCGATGCCGCGCAGTTCGAGAAGCGCTGATGCCATGCGCGCTTGTTCCATGCGTTTCATCCTGGATGGATCGAGGGCGCGCGCGTGCCCCGGTCGTGCCGCAGGTGGTGCGGGGTACCGGGCACGCGCGCGTGTTGCGTCAATTGCCGGCGAGCTGGGCCTGCGTATAGAAGCCGTCCTTGATCACGATGTCGGCATTGCTCTTCGTGAGCAGCGTCGGCTGCAACAGCACCGTGTCGACCTGCTTCTTGCCGTTGTCGTACTTCGCGTTGAACGCGGGCTTCGTGCCCTTCGCGAGATCGACCGCCAGCTGCGCGGCCTGGCTTGCGATCAGCTTGAGCGGCTTGTAGACGGTCATCGTCTGCGTGCCGGCGATCACGCGCTTCACGGCCGCGAGGTCCGCATCCTGACCCGACACCGGCACCTTGCCCGCGAGATGCTGCGCGGCAAGCGCCTGGATCGCACCGCCCGCGGTGCCGTCGTTCGAGGCGACGATGGCATCGATCCTGTTGTTGTTCGCGGTCAACGCGTCTTCGGTGATGCGCAGCGCGGTTGCGGCGCTCCACTCGGGCACCCACTGCTGGCCGACCACCTTGATGTCGCCGCGGTCGATGGCGGGCTTCAACACCTTCAATTGCCCTTCGCGCAGCATTTTCGCGTTGTTGTCGGTCGGTGCGCCGCCGAGCAGGAAGTAGTTGCCCTTCGGCTGCGCGTTGAAGACGCCTTGCGCCTGCAATTCGCCGACTTTCTCGTTGTCGAACGAGATATAGCCGTCGACGTCGGCATCGAGAATCAGGCGGTCGTAGGACACGACCTTGATGCCGGCCTTGTGCGCTTCGGCGATCACATTGCCGAGCGTCTTCGAGTTGAATGGCACGATCACGATCACGTCGACGCCGCGCGAGATCAGGTTCTCGATTTGCGAAATCTGGCGCGATTCGCTCGCATCGGCCGACTGCACCGACACTTTCGCGCCCAGTTTCGTTGCGGCCTCAACGAAATAATCGCGATCGCGCGACCAGCGCTCGACGCGCAGATCGTCGATACAGAAGCCGATTTCGGGTTTGTCCTTGCTCGCGTGCGCAAGCGGTGCAATCGATGTCAGGCCGGCAAACATCGCGGCGCAGACGAGCGAATTCAGGACGGTACGACGCATGGCAGATTTCATGTCTCACTCCTTTTTTCTGGTTGGCTACCGGCGCTTTCAAAGTGCGAGAGAGGTGAAGAGGCCGGCGAAATCGTACGGATGCGCCGCGAATTCGTGTTCGCGGTCGTCGATTGTGTTGATGCTGGATTTATCCGCCCGACAGCGTGGGCTGCGCGGGCCCGCCGGGCAATTGCGAAATCGCCCGGCGCGCTTGACGTTTTTTAACGGCGCGCGACGCTTGCCTCGCGTTATTTCGCGGGGCTGTAAAGCGCTTGCGTCACGATGTTTTCGAGGTACTCCTGGCGACCGCTCACATGGCGCGGCGCGATGCCGCGTGCGACCGCATCGTTGGCCAGCGCTTCGAGCGTGACATCGCCCGACAGGATCTTGCGGCCTAATTCGCTGTCCCACGCTGCATAACGCTTTTCCTTGAACGCCGCGAGCTGGTCGTTTTCGACGAGGCGTGCCGCGCGTTCGAGCGCAATCGCAAGCGTATCGATCGCGCCGATATGACCGTAGAACAGGTCGTCGGGATCGATGCTTTGACGGCGCACCTTCGCATCGAAGTTCATGCCGCCCGTCGTGAAGCCGCCGTTGCGCAGAATCTCGTAGAAGGCGAGCGTCAGTTCTTCGACGCTGTTCGGGAACTGATCGGTATCCCAGCCGTTCTGCGGATCGCCGCGATTCGCATCGATACTGCCGAACACGCCGAGCGCAAACGCATTTGCGATCTCGTGATGGAACGAGTGGCCCGCGAGCGTCGCGTGGTTCGCTTCGATATTCACGCGAATTTCATCCTGCAAGCCGAATTGCGTGAGGAACCCGTGCACGGTCGCGACATCGTAGTCGTACTGGTGCTTGGTCGGTTCCTGCGGCTTCGGTTCGATCAGCAAGGTGCCCTTGAAGCCCTTCTTGTGCTTGTGCTCGACCACCATGCTCATAAAGCGGCCCAGTTGCTCGCGCTCGCGCTTGAGGTCGGTGTTGAGCAGCGTTTCGTAGCCTTCGCGACCGCCCCACAGCACGTAGTTCGAACCGCCGAGGCGCTGCGTCGCTTCGAGCGCTTCGAACACCTGCGTCGCGGCGAATGCGAAAACCTCGGGGTTCGGATTCGTTGCGGCGCCGGCCGCGTAGCGCGGATGCGAGAACAGGTTCGCCGTGCCCCACAGCAGCTTCACGCCCGTCTCTTCCTGCTTGCGCGCAAGGTAGTCGACGATCGACCGGAAGTTGCTCACGTACTGATGAATGCTGTCGCCTTCGGGGGCGACGTCGTTATCGTGAAACGTATAGAACGGCGCGTTGAGCTTCGAGAACAGTTCGAATGCGCAATCGGCCTTCAGACGCGCACGCGCCATCGGCTCGCCCGCGCCGTGCCACGGGCGCTCGAAGGTGCCCGGGCCGAACATGTCGGTGCCGGCCCAGCCGAACGTATGCCAGTAGCAGACGGCGAGGCGCAGATGATCTTCCATGCGCTTGCCGAGCACGAGCCTGTCGCGATCGTAATAGCGGTACGCAAACGGGTTGGTCGACTGCGGGCCTTCATAGCGCACGGCCGGCAGGTGTTCGAAATACGACATGCGCGTCTCCTTGATTGATGTCGTGAGTGCGCGTTTCATCGCAAGGGCACAGACGACCCGCACCGCACGTTTGCATGAGTGACGCCATGCTGCCAGCTTGCGCTTCGAACCGGCAATTGCGAAATCCGCCAGCGCGACTAGCGATTCTTGCCGCCCGTTAAAATCGTATGGCGGCAGCAAGCTTGCACCGCCTAGAATAAGCGGAACACTTAATACCGACAGCGTGCAAAACCGCTTGCCCACATGGTGAACCGCGTTTGCCCTTAAGGGTTTTGCCGCATATGGAGACGACGGCATCGCATCCTTCGATGCATGCTGCCTAACTGGAACGATGACACGCCAGCAACCCGCTCAACGTACGCATCGAATCGCGCTGCTCTTCAACGCGAACAAGGTCTATGACCGCGAGATCATCACCGGCATCGGCAAGTATCTGCTGTCGACGCGCGTGGCATGGGACCTGTTTCTCGAAGAAGACTTTCGCGCGCGTTTAAACGGCATCGAACACTTCGAGGGCGACGGCATCATCGCGGACTTCGACGATCCCGCCGTGTGCGAAGCGCTCTCCGATTGCCCGCTGCCCGTGGTCGCGGTCGGTTCATCGTACGAAGAGGCGTCGCGCTATCCAGAGAATCTGCCGTATATCGCCACCGATAACCGCAAGCTCGTCTCGCTTGCCTATACGCATCTGATCGGCGCGGGATTGCAGCGCTTCGCGCTATACAGCCTGCCCGAATCGCCGACGAACCGTTGGGCGCAGGAGCGCGAGTTCGCCTTCAATGCGCTGCTCGAAGCCGATGGCCTGACCGGCGACGTGCACCGCGGTCTGCCGACAAGCGCGCCCGTATGGAATCAGGCAAGCGAACAATTGGCCGCATGGCTGCAAGCTCTGCCGAAGCCCGTCGGCATTATCGCGGTGACCGATGCGCGCGCGCGTCAGCTGTTGCAGGTGTGCCTGATCTCCGGCATCGCGGTGCCCGAGGAAGTCGCGATCATCGGCATCGACAACGACCCGTTGACGCGCTCGCTGACGCGCATTCCGTTGTCGTCGGTCATTCAGGGAACCGAGGAAATGGGCCGCACGGCTGCGCACCTGCTGCATCAGATGCTGGGCGGCGCGCGCTTCGCCGGGCGGCGCATTCTCGTGCCGCCGGTCGGCATCAATGTGCTCGAATCGACGCGGCATCAGCCGGTATCGAGCCCGTATGTGATGCGCGCGCGCCATTACATCCGGCAGTACGGCTGCCAGGGCATCAAGACCGAGCAGGTCGCCGATTATGTCGGAGTGTCGCGTTCGTCGCTCGAAGAACACTTTCGCCGCGAACTCGGCTGCACCGTGCATCAGGAGATTCTCAACCACAAGCTCGAAGTCGCGAAGCGGTTGCTTGCGCAGTCCGATATTTCGAGCACCGAAGTCGCGATCCGCTGCGGCTTTACGTCGTTGCAGTACATGTACGCGGTGTTTCGCCGCGAACTCGGCTGTACCCCGCGCGAGTACCATGAGCGTCTGCACGCCACGCAGGCATCGCAACCCGGCTGAACACAGCACTTCGATTTTTCATCCATGAACCTTGCAGACTCGCGCAGCACCGATCGCGCTCCTCGCACGCACGTCACCGTCGAACGCTGGGGCACGCTGCCCGGCGGCGATGCGGTCCGTCTCTTCACGCTGCGCAACGCGCATGGCATGCGCGTGGCGATCAGCGACCTCGGTGCGACGCTCGTGTCGTGGCACGCGGCCGACCGCGCGGGCCGGGTCGCCGATGTCGTGCTCGGCCACGACACGCCGGCCGAATATCTCGCGAACACGTCGTACTTCGGCGGCACGATCGGCCGCTGGGCGAACCGCATCGCGCAGGCGCGCTTTGCGCTCGACGGCGTCACGTATCAGCTCGACCGCAATCAGGGCGATAACCTGCTGCACGGCGGCGCAACCGGCTTCCATCGCGCGCTGTGGAACGCGCGCGAAGTGGACGGCGCGCTCGTTTTCACGCACGAATCGCCGGAAGGCGACGCGGGCTTTCCGGGCACGCTCGAAGCAAGCGTGCGCTACGCGCTCGACGACAACGGCGCGCTGACGATCGACTACGACGCCATTACCGATGCGCCGACGCCGGTCAATCTGACGAATCA
Organism: Paraburkholderia sp. SARCC-3016; assembly: GCF_031119615.1. Lineage (NCBI taxonomy): Bacteria > Pseudomonadati > Pseudomonadota > Betaproteobacteria > Burkholderiales > Burkholderiaceae > Paraburkholderia > Paraburkholderia sp. SARCC-3016. The sequence goes on from NZ_JAVHZD010000033.1 coordinate 6,636, forward strand.
CGCCTATTTCAACCTGTCCGGCGGATCGTCCGACATCCGCGGCCATATGATCGAAATCGACGCGGACGAATTCTGGGAAGTCGACGACACGCTGATTCCGCTTGCGCGCGCAAGCGTGGCCGGCAATGCATTCGACTTCCGCACGAGCGCGCCGATCGGCGCGCGCCTCGACTGGCCGCATTCGCAACTTGTGCGCGGCAAAGGCTTCGACCATTGCTATCTGCTGCGCAGCGCGTCGGGCGCCACGGGGGAATCGAATGCGCCCGGCGCGGTGCGCCGTGTCGCGGTGCTGTACGACCCGGGCAGCGGCCGCGAACTCACCGTCGCAACCGACGCGAACGGCTTGCAGTTCTATTCGGGCAATTATCTGGAAGGCGTGGTCGGGCGCGGCAAGCAACCGTTGCGCAAGCACGCGGGGCTGTGCCTCGAAACCGGCGGCTACCCGAACCAGATCAATATGGACGAGGTCGCCGCGCAAACCGTATTGCGGCCCGGCGAACGGTATCGGCACACGGCCGTCTACCGGCTCGGCGTTCGGTAAAAGGTCCGGCTTCGCCGATGTGTGCCGCGCGTACGGGCCGGCGCTTTAAAAGCGCCGGCTCGCGTCGAACACCGGTCGGCTGCATAAAACCGTAACCGCCAGAAACATTTCGCACAAGTATGGGACCCAGCTGAATACGCGGCGCACGCTCGGCGCGGTGCTCGTGATCGGGTCGATCGTGGCCGCGGTCTGTGTCGGGCTCGCGTAGCCGCCGGGCTCGCGTAGCGCGGTTCAGCATCGATCAGCGTCTTTATCGCCGGTCACGGCTTTCTCATTGCGGCGCGCGGAACAACGGCGCGCCGCTCGGTGCGCCCGTCAGCCCGCCATCGACGACGATCTCCATTGCCGTCATGCCCACCGAGTCGTCCGATGCGAGGAACAGCACCGCGCGCGCCGTTTCTTCGGGATCGGCGAGACGGCCGATCGGGATGCGCGGTGCGATGGCCTTTTCCGTATCGTCGAGCGTCTGACCGGCACGCGCGCCGCGCGTCCAGATCGGCGTACGCGTCGCACCCGGAATGACCGTATTCACGCGAATCCCGCGCGGCGCCAGTTCCGAGGCGAAAACCTTCGCCATTCCCGTCACGCCGGCCTTCGATGCCGAGTAAGCGGCCGAGCCCGCGATGCCCTCGCTGCGCATCACCGAGCCGTTGAGCACGATCGCGCCGCCTTCGCGCATCAGCGGCAGCGCGGCCTGCACGGTGAGGAACACCGACGTCAGGTTGGTGCGCGTGATTGCCTCGAAAGCCTCGGCCGTGGTGCTGCCGAGCGGCGTCGCGCCGCCCACGCCGGCATTGGCGAACACGACATCGAGCGATCCGAATGCGTCCTTCACCCGGTTGACGACGCGCTCGAGCGCGCTCGCGTCGTTGAGGTCGGCGTCGATGCCGATCGCGTTCGGGCCGAGTTCCGACAGCGCCTGAGCGAGCTTGTTCGCGTCGCGTCCGGTGATCGCGACGCGCGCGCCCTGCTCGATCAGCATCTTCGCCGTCGCAAAGCCGATACCGCTGTTGCCGCCCGTTACGAGGGCCATCTTGTTCTGGAAACGCATGATGTTCTCCTGAGGAACCGTTCGTCCACGCTGAACCGGATGGCTCAGCGCCTTATTCATTGCAGTCGCAACCATAAACGTAATAATACTGATCGCAATGATTAAGATCAAACGACTTGGGAAGAACACTGTGTTCAGCGGGCAAGCACAAAAGGGAAATGAAAGGAAACGGTGGCGATGCGGCTACCTTCGCCCGGTTATACGTGGCCGTCATCGGTGTCGTCGCAAGCGAAGCGATCGCCAGTAAATTGACGATCACCTCGCGGCACACGGTCGCGCGCGGATGCAATGGAATTGTTGAGTTTTCGCCGGAAATCGAAGCGCTTATAATTGCATGTGCAATTATAAAATTGCACGTCGTCACGAGACCCGGCCCGGCCGTGCAGCGGTCGGGTCGAGGCAGGTTGGGAGTTCGCCATGAAAGTCAGCAAGGAACAGGCGGCGCAGAATCGCGCCAAGCTTATCGAGACAGCCGCGCGGCTGATGCGCGAGCGCGGCATCGACGGCGTCGGCGTCGCCGAAATCGGCAAGGCCGCCGGTCTCACGCACGGCGCCTTATATGCGCACTTTCCCTCGAAGGATGCGCTCGCCGCCGAGGCGCTCGCGTTCGGGCTCGAACGTGGGCATCGGCGCCTGACGGCGCCGCGCGACGGGCGCCTGCCCGAACTCGGCGAACTGCTCGATGGGTATCTGTCGGAGCAAAAGCGCGACGACATCGCGGACGGCTGCGCGATGGCTGCCTCGGTCAGCGAGATCGGACGGCAGGACGTGTCGGTCAGTGAGCGGTTTGCCGAAGGCTTCGAGCAGATGGTTAGCGTGTTCGCCTCGAAGCTTGGCGCGGAAGAGGCCGATGCGACCCGGCGCGAGCACGCGGTGACGATGACGGTCGCGATGATCGGCGCGATTTCGGCGTCGCGCGCGGTGATCAAGGCGCGGCCCGAACTCGCCGACGAAATTCTTCATGCGGTCCGGCATTCGATCGATACGATCGCAGCGCGCGACACCACGCATCCGGACATGGCCGGCAAGCCTACAGCAGCCCCAGCGCCGACGCCTTGAGCGTAGCGGCCGCCCGCGTCGAACACTCGAGCTTGCGAAACACGCTTTCGACGTGCGTGCGCACGGTGCTCGGGCTCAGATCGAGTTCGCGCGCCACTTCCTTGTTGCTCGCGCCGCGGCTGATCGAGCGCAGCACATCGGTCTCGCGCGCGGACAGCCGCGCCGCCGCGGACGCTGCGCGGCGCTGTTGGGCGCTTGCCGCGGCGCGCGGCGCGTCCGCTCCGCACTCGCACGCAAGCAGCACCTCGACCACCTGCGGATCGAACCGGCCGCCTGCCGCATCTTCGCGCAGCAGCTTCGCCGCTTCGTCGACGCCATAGGCGGCGCGCCACGGCCGCGCCGCGCGCAGCGCGACCCACGCGACCGATACTGCGAGCACGCGTGCTTCGAGCGGCAGCGCATCGCGCGCGAGGCCGCGAAAATAACCGGAGCCATCGCCGCGCTCGTATGCATACGACGCGAGCTCCGCGGCGTCGGCCAGTGCGCCGGTCTGCCTGCCCGCGCGCGCGGTCCAGTACGGCACGAGACGCACGCGCTCCCATGCGGACGCCGGCAACCTGCCCGGCGTATCCCACAGCGCATTCGGTACCGCCGCGCGGCCGATGCCGTGCAGCAGGCCCGCGCGATAGACGCGCTGCTGCGCAAGCGGATCCGTGCTCAGCTGCGCGCAGCATTGGGCGGCCGTCTGCGCGACGGCGCGCGAGTAGCCCGTCATCCACGGCAGCTTCAGATCGATGACGTCGGCGATCAGCTCGGCCGTCGTCATATCGGACATATGCGGCGTCGCGAGCGCGTCGTCGATTCGGGCGGGCTCGAGCGCGTCGAGCATGCCGAGCCATTGCCGGCCATGCGCGTCGCCAAGAGCCGCAAGCGCGGCCGGATAGCGTGCATTCGCGCGCTGCGCGATCAGCTGCAGCGCCTGTTCGACGCCATAGACGCGCGCGAAGATTTCGAGGTCGCCGGCCAGCGCGATCAGATACACGGCAACCGGCACCGCCTCGCCCGCGAGTTTGTCGGGCAGGCCGCAGCCATCCCACGCTTCGAAGATGTGCCGCAACGCAGCCTGGGTGCCGGCCGCAAGGCCGAGCATGCGCGCGACTTCGCCCGAGACTTCGCAATGAATCTGCGCGAGCGGCGTCAAGGCGGCGCTGACGCCGCCTTGCGCGGCGAGCGGCTGCGCCCAGTCGGGCCGGTTCTCGAGCATCGCTTCGCGGCCGCCGACGTCGTCGCCGAGCAGGTCGGCAAAACCCGACGCGTTCGCGGTGCAGCCGGACCAGCGCAACAGCGACGCTTCGATGACCGCGCCGTGCACGGCGTCGTCCGCGCCGGCCGCACGCGCGAATTGCGCGGCGAGCCACGCGGTGCGCAGCGAGTGGTCGGTGGGCTGGCCCATGCTGAGGTCGCCGATAAAGGCGAGCGCCTTGACCGCGTCGAAGACGCGCAGCGCGGCGCCCGGGTCCGGCGCCGTTGACGATGCATTCATGATCCGCCGGCGAATGGAAACAGAGGACGATTGACGATCTTGCGCACTATACCGTCATCGCGGCTGCGAACAAGGCCCGGTAAAAAGCGCGCCATTGCAATAGAAGGCGGCGCGACGCGGTAATACGGACACGGCGAGGCAGCGCCCGGAACGCGAACGTCCCTGCAATTGCCCGACAAAGCTCATAACTGCAGCGTGCGCATTGCAGTCCTCGCCGCGATCGCCAATAGTAGAACGACGTGCGCGCCGCGCGTTCGATGCGGCGCGCGCCCGGTTTTCATCTGATAAGGAGCTGATCGTGCACAAGTCCACTGCTACGCTGCATCTTGCCGCCGCACTCGCCGCGCTCGCTTTGGCAGGCGTTGCCGGCTTTGCGAACGCACAAGGGCTGTCCGTCTACGACGACGTCCATGCGCCGCAAAACAGCACGAAGCTGATGCCGAACGCACCGCTTGGCAGCGAGTATCCGACGCACGGCAACCGCCAGGCAGGCGAACTCGACCTGAACCCGACCGACCCGCGCGCCCAGCTCGCCAACGGCCTGCCGAACAATGCGGAAGCAGGCGGCTATGGCGCACCGCTTGCCGGCTGGCGCAACGATGTCGCGCCGCCGCCTGCCGGACAGAAAGTCGAATGAGCACGCTACGAGCGGTCGAAGGAACGGTCGAAAAAAAGCCCGCGCAACAGCGCGGGCAACCTTCGCGGTGGAGAAACCGGGTAAAACCGCCGGCAAGCGGCAAGTGCGCGAGTCCGCAGCGATAAGCCGGCAACTACGCTCGTACGGCTCACCGAACGCCGAACCGCCTCACTTCTTGTAGATCCGCTTACGCGCCTGTTCGAGTTGCGCCAGAATCGCATCGAGCTTCGTCGGATCGGACACGAACTGCTGCATGCCCTTCATCCCTTCATCGGCCATTTCCTTCGTCATATCGCGATCGTAGAACTGCGCGATACCGCCCTTCGTATTCGCGAGAATCTGAAAGCCGATCTTCGAGATCGGATCGTCGGGTTCCGGCGACTTGCTGTTCGCCGACAGCGACCCGAGCCCCTTCGCGAGCTGCGCGCCGATCTCCGGCGTTTCGACAAAGGCAAGGAACGCGTGCGCGTCGGCCTTGTTCTTCGCGCGCGACGGGATATGCAGCGATTCGACCGGACCGTCCTCGGCGGTCGGCACGTTCGCATCTATAATCGGAAACTGGAAGTAGCCCATCGAGGGCTTCACGTTCGCCGGAAAGCCGCCGGTGATGAACGTGCCCATCAGCATCATCGCAGCCTTGCCCTGGAACAGGAACGGCTGCGCGGCGTCGAGATCGTACGACAGCGAGTTGTCGATAAAGTCGTGCTCGTCGAGCAGCTGCTTCCACGTCGTGTAGACCTTCTTCACGCGCGGGTCCGTGTACGGAACGTCGCCGGCCATCAGCTTCTGATGGAACGCATTGCCGTTGATGCGCAGGCCCAGGTAATCGAACCAGCCGGCGAGCGTCCATGCATCGCGGCCGCCGACCGCAAACGGCGTGATGCCGGCCGCCTTCAGCTTGCGGCATGCATCGAGCAACTGGTCCCACGTTTTCGGCTCGCCCGCGATGCCGGCCTTCTGGAACAGATCCTTGCGATAGAACATGCCCCACGAGTAATAGACGGTCGGCGCCGCATACTGCTTGCCTTCGACAGTCGACGCTTCCTTCGTCGACGCGTACATGCCGTCCCAACCGTTCTTCTGCCAGTCGCCGCTCAGGTCTTCGAGCAGACCGCGCCGCGCGTAGTACGCCATGCGCTCGCCGTTGTGCCAGTTCACGACGTCCGGCGCGACCGTCGTCAGCCAGCCCGGCAGTTGCACCTTGTAGGCTTCCTCATCGATAAACGATGCCTTCACGTCGACGTTCGGATGCGCCTTTTTGAATTCGTCGAGTACCTGCTGCCAGACGGCTCGCTGGCTTGCGCCCTTGAACGCGATATTGATCGTCATCGTGCCGGCGTGCGCGGCAGCCGGGAAAGTCAACACACCCGACGTCGCCGCGGCAGCAAGCGCGAGCGCAACCGCGATGCGCGTGCCGCGAGCCTTCAGTGCTTTTACGGTCATTCCTGTCTCCCTGGTTTTGCTTTCTGTGGCACTGCTACTGGATCGATCGCTGCGATTCAACGTGTGCGGTATGCGGCCACGCCTTGCGGTTCGACTTCGCGCGCGCCGATCACGAAGTCGGCCGCGGCGACGCCATCGATGTCGCCGATGTCGTGCGTACGCTCGCCGTAGTTGAATACATAGGTCAACGCGCCACGACGGCTCACGCGCACGCTGTCGCCGAGCGCGTGCGGCGCGAGACCCGCTTCGGTCGCAATGCGCGCAAATAGCTGTCCGGTAAGCCGCTCGTCGAAAATACTCGCGAAGTAGTGCGCGGCGCCGCGGCGCACGTACGCAGGATGGCCGTCCATAAAGCGCGCGCGAATCTCGAGCGTCGTGTCATCGCCTGTGTCGATCAGATCGCGCCAATGGCGCGCCTCGCCCGCCGTCTGCGCGTCGACACTGACGCGCTCGCCCGCATTCGGCCGCAGCGATTCGACGCGCCACACGCGCATCGGCAGCAACGACGCGAGCGGCCCCGGCGGCAAGTGCGGCGGAATCTGCAGGTCGCGCGTCTTCGACCCGCTGCGCGGACCGAACACGACATGCGCGCCGCTCGCTTCGACGCGCGCGGCGAAGTCGTCCGGCACGACCGGCAGCGGTGGCACGACGACCAGCGCATAGCCGTCGAGCGGCGCGGTTGCCGGAATCACGTCGACATCGAAACCGAGCGCGCGCAACGCCGAGTAATACTCGAACGCAAAACGCGGATAAGCGAAGTCGGCGCCCTGCGGATGGATCTCGAACAGCCACTTCGCTTCGTAGTCGTAGACGAGCGCAACCTTCGTGCGCACGGCGGCGTCGGCGTCGGCATGCGCCGCCGCGACCGCGCGAATTTCCCCGGCCACGCGCGCCGCTTCGCGCCCGCCGACATCGAGCCGGTTATCGGGCGTGTTGAGCCCCGCATGCATCTGTTCCTGCGCAAACGGCGCCTGCCGCCATCTGAAGTACGACACGCAGCCCGCGCCATGCGCGAATGCCTCCCAGCTCCACAGGCGCACCATGCCCGGCAGCGGCGCCGGATTCCACGGCGCCCAGTTGACCGGGCCCGGCTGCTGCTCCATCACCCAGAACGGCAGCTTCGACATGCCGCGATAGACGTCGTGATTGAACGACGCGAAATCCGGATGGCTCGTACGCAGCCATTTCGCCTTCAATTCCGGGGCGAACCACATCTGCTCGAGCGCACCGAGCGGATAGCTGTCCCACGTCGCGACGTCGAGATCGGCCGCGACCTTGTAGTGATCGAACTCGGTGAACAACTGCATGAAGTTGTGTGCGACGGGCCGGCCCGGCGAATGCGCGCGGATGATGTCGACCTGCATGCGGTTGTAGCGCGCGACCTCATCCGATGCGAACCGCCGGTAATCGAGCCGGTGCGACGGATGCGCTTCGGTGACGGTGCCGACCGGCGCGTCGATTTCGTCGAAGCTGCGGTACTCCATGCTCCAGAACACCGTGCCCCATGCGCGGTTCAATGCATCGACGGTCTGGTAGCGCGCCTTGAGCCACTCGCGGAAACGCATGATGGCTGCTGGCGAATAGCTGACCACGGTGTTGTGGCAGCCGTACTCGTTATCGGTCTGCCAGTATGCGACCGCCGGGTGCCTGCCGTAACGTTCGGCCACGGCCGTGCAGATCGTTCGCGAGGCTTCGAAAAACGACGGCGACGAAAAATCGTAGTGACGGCGCGAGCCGAACGCACGCGGCCGGCCGTCCGCATCGACCGGCAGGATGTCCGGATGGCGGTCGATCAGCCACTTCGGCGGCGTCGCGGTCGGCGTGCACATCACAATCTTCAGGCCGGCCTTGCCGAGCACGTCGACTGCGCGGTCGAGCCACGCCCAGTCGTATTCGCCGGGCGCCGGTTCGATACGGCTCCACGCGAATTCGGCGATCCGCACCTGCTCGATGCCGAGCGCTTTCATCCGGCGCGCGTCGTCTTCCCACATCGACTCGGGCCAATGTTCGGGGTAATAGCAAACTCCGAGGCGCATCGCTTCGTTCCTTATGCGTTGAGGGCGACGGCGGCGCCGCGTGCGGGCACCGCAAAGCCGTCTTCGGTGAACAGATGGCACGCGGCCGGGTTCGCGCGAAACGTCACGCGCTCGCCGATCGAAACCTGCGCGCCGCCCGGTACTTTCGCGATCAGCGTGTCGCCGCCCGGTTGATCGAGATGGACGTAGCTGTGCTCGCCGAGATGTTCGACGAGCTGGACGCTGCGTGTCAGTGTGGTGTCGGCGTGGCTCGCATGATGTGCGCCGTTGGCGTGGCGAGCATCCGCATCGATCAGTTCGAGATGCTCGGGACGCACGCCGAACGTCACCGGCTGCGCGTTCTGCAAGCTGCTGCCGTCGGCTTCGATGCGCATGCGTTCGCCTGTCTGCGCAAGCGCGACGCTCACGCCTTGCGCATCGGCGCAGACCACCGTCGCGGGCAGAAAATTCATGCGCGGCGAGCCGATAAAGCCGGCGACGAAGCGGCTCGCCGGCCGGTGATACAACTCGAGCGGCGCGCCGATCTGCGCAATGCTGCCGTAGCGTTCGGTATCCTTGCCTGCATGCAGCAACACGATGCGGTCGGCCAGCGTCATCGCCTCGGTCTGATCGTGCGTCACGTACACGACGCTCGCCTTCGCGAATTGCCGATGCAGCTTTGCGATTTCGATACGCGTCTGGCCGCGCAAGGTCGCATCGAGATTCGACAGCGGCTCGTCGAACAGAAACACGCCCGGCTCTCGCACGATCGCGCGGCCGATCGCCACGCGCTGCCGCTGGCCGCCGGATAAGGCACGCGGCCGCCGTTCGAGCAACGCTTCGAGCTGCAGAATCCGCGCGGCTTCGCGCACCTTGCGGTCGACCTCGCCCTTCGGCACTTTCGCGAGCTTGAGTCCGAACGCCATGTTCTCGTAGACGCTCATATGCGGAAATAGCGCGTAGCTCTGGAACACCATCGCCACGCCGCGCTCGGCCGCGGGAATATCGTTTACGATGCGCCCGCCGATCGACAGGTCGCCGTTGGTCACGTCTTCGAGGCCCGCGATCATGCGCAACAGCGTCGACTTGCCGCAACCGGACGGACCGAGAAACACGCAGAACTCGTTTTCGCCGATCTCCAGATCGACGTTGCGAATCACCGGCGCGCTATCGCCGTACGCTTTCTGTACGCCGCGTAAAGAAATGCTCGCCATTCGTCTCCACTCCATGTTTAAATCAGCGGGAGCCGGAGATTAAGCGCTTAATCAGCGGGGCTTCAAAAAACGATCGCAAGCGCGACCGTTCGCAGGAAGCTTCGTCTCCGATCTCATTGTGTTTGTGCGGGAATGTTGCCGCGCGCCGGGCCGCAACGCAAATTCCGAGAAGACATCCCACATACTGGCGGCACCTTTCGTCCTACCCACTCCATGTCCACTTTGAGCGAAGTCGCGGCCCACGCCGGCGTCACCTCGGCAACCGTATCGAACGTGCTGCGCAACCGCGGACGCGTCGGCGAAGTCACGCGCAAGCGCGTGCTCGAAGCGGTCGCCGCGCTCGGCTATCGCCCGCATCTGGCCGCGCGCGCGCTCGCCGAAGGCCGGGCGCCGACCATCGCACTGATGGTGTCGAGCATCGCCAATCCGTTCTATCCGGAGTTCGCGCTTGCGGTCGAGCGTGCGGCGCGCGCAAGCGGGCATTTCGTGATCATCTGCAATACGAACCAGGACCCGCTTGTTGGCCGCAAATATCTCGAACAGATTGCCGGCACGCTGTCGGAGGGCGTGCTCGTAATGAACGCGAATCTCGACTTCGCCGACCTGCACAAGACCGAAGCACGCGGCACGCCGGTCGTGCTGTGCATGTGGGAGCGGCCGCGCGACCCGCCGGGGCTGCCGTGCGTCGCCGTCGATTTCCGCCGCGCGGGCGAACTCGCCGCGCAGCACCTGCTCGAACTCGGCCATCGGCATATCGTTGCGATTGTCGGCAGCAAGCGCGCCGGCATTCATGCGGCGCGCTACGAAGGCTTTGTCGACGCGTTGCGGGCCGCGGGCGTCAAGCTGCCGCGCACGTGCGTGCGGCATGCGCCCGACACGATCGAAGGCGGCTATGCGGCCGCGCACGAGCTGCTCGACGCGCATCCGCACGCCACGGCTGTCTTCGCGACCAACGATCTGCCTGCGCTCGGTTCGATCAATGCCGCATTCGATCTCGGGCGCGATGTGCCAACCGATCTGTCGGTGGTCGGCATCACCGATATTCAGCTCGCGCAGCAGTCGCGGCCGCCTTTGACAACCGTCGCAGTGCCTACTGTCGAAGCGGCGGAACTGGCGGTGTCGCTGCTGCGAGAGCTTGTCGAGCGGCCTGGCGACGCGCGTCACGCGGCTCGGCGCGACGCACGCAACGACGCACGGCACGACGCGCGAAACGACGCGAGCGCAGCGCGTGTCTGCGTCACGTCAGCGCCACGGCTGATACTGCGTGGTTCGACTTGCGCGCCGCGTGATGCGAGCGGCTCGAACGCTAAACAGTCGCGCCCATGAAGGCTAGAGGATGAACGGCCGCAATATCAAACGCCCGTCGGCCCATTGAGCACGACGCGCACCTTGCGCGCGAGCTCCGCGCGCTGATACGGCTTGTGAATAATCGCGAACTCGGAGCCCGCCGCATCCTTGCGCTCGATCGATGCATCGGCATAGCCGGTCGTCAGCAGCACCTTGAGGTTCGGCCGCAGACGCTGCGCCTCGCGCGCGAGCATCACGCCGTTCATATTGCCGGGCATGATCAGATCGGTGAACAGCAGGTCGAAATCCGCGCCGTCCTGCAGCGCGACGAGCGCCTCTTTCGCATCGAGCACGACGCGCGTGCGGTAGCCGATCTGTTGCAGCATCGCCTGCGCGACCTCGGCTACTTCGACGCGATCGTCGACAATCAGAATCGTCTCGTTGCCCGCCTGTTCGATCGCCTTCGGCGCGACCGGTCGCGCCAGCTTCGCGTCGTGCGCGGCGGGGAAATAAAGCCTCAGCGTCGTACCGATGCCGACCTCCGAATACAGATTCACCGCGCCGCCCGACTGCTTCGCGAAGCCATAGACCATCGACAGGCCGAGCCCCGTGCCTTTGCCCTCTTCCTTCGTCGTGAAGAACGGGTCCATCACGCGATCGACGATTTCGGGTGGAATGCCGCTGCCGTTATCGGAGATCGAGATCGACACGTATCGGCCCGGCCGCAGGTCCGCGAAGCCGATCAACTGCGGCCGGTCGAGATCGAGGCTCTGCGTGCGCACGGTCACGACGCCGTCGCGACGCCCGTGCAACGCATCGCGTGCATTGAGCAGCACATTGAGCAGCGCGACTTCGAGTTGCGACGAATCGACGCGGCAATTCGCAAGGTTTTCTTCGAACTCGGTGGCGAGCGAGATTTCCGCGCCGAGCGTGCGCCGCGCCAGCTCGACCATGCCCTCGGCGAGCGCGTTTAGATTCACCGTGCGGCCGACCAGTCTTTGCTTGCGCGCAAACGCGAGCAGATGTTGAGTCAGCGTCGTGGCTTTCGAGACCGAGCCGCGCATCTTGTCGAGACTGCGCAGCATGCCGTCGCGATCGGCATCGTGCTCGATGCCGAGCTGCAGCATATCGACGTAACCGGACATCACCTGCAGCAGGTTGTTGAAATCGTGCGCAATGCCGCCCGTCAATTGACCGAGCGCTTCCATCTTCTGCGCCTGGTGCAGCGCGTCCTCGGCGTCGCGACGGCGGCTCACGTCGAGCTGCGAGCCGAAGAAATAGACGAGCTCGCCTGCCTCGTCGAATATCGGCGACAGAAAGAGCGCATTCCAGAACGTCGTACCGTCCTTCCGGTAGTTCATGACTTCGATCGCAAGCTCGCGCCGCTCGGCCACGGCGCGGCGCACTTCATCGATAGCCGCGCGATCGGTTTCGGGACCCTGCAGAAAACGGCAGTTCTGGCCGAGCACCTCGGGCAATTCGTAGCCCGTCATGCGCAGGAACGCATGGTTCGCGAAGATAATCGGGTTGCCGGGCTGATGCGGATCGGTGACGACCATCGGCATGCGGGTGGTCGACACGGCCGCGAAGAAGATGTCGTCGCGGTGGTCCGAGATCTCGTGCGCACCGCTGCGAATCGTGGTTTGAATCCGAGTCGTGTCCATAGCTTCCGGCAGGCGCTGATGACGGGCCACACGACTCGCGGGTTCGCTCGCGGGTTCAATCACTCATGTGTGGGCGCGCCGCACTCCGCCAGGCAGTTGCAGTATTGGCCGAAGTGCGAAATTCATGCCCACGGAATGCGTCGCGCGGCCGATGCGTGCGCCGCATACGAACACGCGATGCGCGAAGTCCCGGCCCGCCGGGCGTGACGCGAGTGTGTTGCAATGTGTAAGTCCGCACGTCGGCCGTTTTTGCCGCAAGGCGGCAAGGCCATTGCAACGTGGAAACGCTGGACACGACCGGTGTGCAAAATTTTCAATGCGGCGGGTGTTGTGCACGCCGTCTCCGACGCGAAGTCGCGATACCCGCTATGCTTCGTGTTTTCGCATCGCGCTCCCGGCGCGGGGCCCGCGCGGGCCGCTCCCGCAGGCATTGCGCACAATGTCGTGCGCCTTTCTTTCCCTTACGTCCTCATTGCGGAGACACGTCCATGCAATATTGCAAATTCGGCGGCACAGGCCTGACTGTTTCGCGTCTATGCCTCGGCACGATGACCTTCGGCCTTCAGACTGACGAATCCGTATCGCGCGCCATTCTCGACAAGGCGACCGATGCGGGCGTCACGTTCATCGACACCGCCGATGCCTATCCGCTCGGCGCGACCGTCGAACAGACCGGCCGTACCGAGGAAATCATCGGGCAGTGGCTCAAGGGCAAGCGCGAGCGCTTCATCGTCGCGACCAAGGCATTCAACAAGGTCGGTCCGTCGGAGTGGGACCAGGGTTCGTCGCGCAAGCATCTGCTCAATGCGATCGACAACTCGCTGCGGCGCCTGAACACCGACTACGTCGATCTCTATCAGCTGCATAACGACGATCACGACACGCCGCTCGAAGAAACGCTCGAGGCACTCGATACGATCGTGCGCTCGGGCAAGGCGCGCTATGTCGGCGTGTCGAACTTCCTCGCGTACCGGCTCGCACGCGCGCTGGGCCGCGCGGATGTGTTGCGCGTCGTGCGCTTCGTATCGGTGCAGCCGCGCTACAACCTGCTGTTCCGTCAGATCGAACGCGAACTGCTGCCGCTCGCCGCCGAGGAGAAACTCGCGGTCATGCCGTATAACCCGCTCGCGGGCGGCCTGCTGACCGGCAAGCATCGGCACGATGCGAAGCCCGCCGAGGGGCGCTTCACGTCGGCCACCGTCGGCAAGGCCGGCGCGATGTACCAGGAGCGCTACTGGCACGAGCGCGAGTTCCAGACCATCGACAAGCTGCGCGGCATCGTCGACAAAACCGGCGTGTCGCTGGCGAAAACGTCGCTGGCCTGGGTGCTCGCCAATCCGGTCGTGACGTCGGCGATCATCGGTGCGAGCCGGCCCGAACAGCTCGACGAGACGCTCGCGGCAATCGATCTGAAACTCGATCCTGAAGTGAAGGCGCAGCTCGACGATGCGACCGTCGAATACCGTTGGGGTGACGCGGCTCGATAAGGTTCGGCTTGATCGGCCACTCGAAGACGGACCGGGGAGACGAATGGCGCTCTCCTCGGTCGACAGCGTCCTGCTTGTAGGACTGGTTCGGAATTTCCTTGTTTGTATATTGCAATGCGCGGGTCCGTGTCTTATATCCGGCTATTAATAGAGAATAAGTTTAGATATATCGAGCGCCTTTAAGGCAGTGATGCATATTAAAATAAAAAGGATTACCAGGCAGATATCGAGGTGAGGTACGATTTGGTGGACGCTTATTCCATAGCAGGAAAGATCGAACCCAGCCATGGCTCTGTACTTCATCACAGCGCTGTCCAATCCGGACAGGGTCATCGCAGCAGCAAGACAGCTCGTTTCCGCACGTGATTTCCACGAAGTGGCCAGCGACAAGTTCTTTCTGTCCTTCAACGGCTCGACAGTCGAGCTCGGGGAAAAACTCGGCATCAACGAAGGCCGCACCGGAATGGGCATCTTATTGCGGGTAACGGCGTTTCACGGCCGTGCACCGAAGTCGATATGGGAATTCATAGGTCTGCAGCTGAGTAAAACATGATGCAAACTTCCTGGACACAAAGCGCCGTCGTCGACGCGCCCGACCTGCCGGTTCAGGCTCAGACAATGGGCAATGAGACCGGAAGCGACTTCGCTTTCGCGGTGTACGAACAACTCGCACGTATCCACCGCGAGCTTGGCGCTTTGACAACGTCTCAACTCCAGTTAGACGCGTACGTGAAGGACTCGGAGGTCCGCTTCACCGATCTCGCCCGCGAATCGGAATTGCGTTTGACCAAATTGAGCGAAGAGTCCGAGAAGCGTTTGACCAAGCTGGGTGAAGAATCCGAGAGGCGCCTGACCAAGCTGGGCGAGGAAGCCGAAAGGCGTTGGGCCAGGTCGAGCGAAGAGGCCGAAAAGCGTTGGGCTCAATCGAGCGCCGAGTCTGAGAAGCGACTGACTCAACTGAGCCGCGAATCCGAGGAGCGATTCGAAAGGCGCGTCGGGATTCGAAAGGCGCGTCGGAAAAGTCGAGCAGCGCGCCGACAAGCTGGAGACGAGCGCGCTCGAGCGGGTGAAGACAACCGAAGACAAACTCTCGTCGCTGAAGGACTTTGTCCACCGGTTGTTCTGGACGGGTACCGGAATTGTCGCGGTTCTCGGCGTCACGTTGGGATGGAAGCCCATCTGGCTTTGGGTCTCAACGCATAGCCTGTAACGCCGGGCATCGAAAAAAGGAGCGGAGACCGCGCGCCCGCTCCTTTCGCCAGCTCACGGTATGGCGCCGGCAATCTGCCTTAAGCTCCGCGCCCACCCCTAGCCAGACTGCTCGCTGCGCAAATCCGTATTCGGAAGCTGCCGGGTTTCGCGTACCGAACGCGGATGCCAGAGCCGCGCACCGCCCTCGATACCGGCCGCGTTCGACACGATCGCCACGTTCGCGGGCAGATCGAACTTCAGGTTCACCGCATTGCCGCCGCCGATCCACAACCGGTCATAGTTCACGAGCCGCTCGAGTATGCCGATGACCTTCTCGACGCGCTTGTTCCACCGTTTGTCGCCCGCCGACTCGCGCGCGTGTCCACCGATGTACTCATCGTACGTGCGATTCTTGCTGACGGGGTGATGCGCGAGTTCGAGATGCGGCATCAGTTCGCCATCGCGAAAGAGCGCCGTGCCCGCGCCGGTGCCAAGCGTCAGCACGAATTCGAGACCGTGCCCTTCGATCGCGGCGAGACCTTGCATCTCGGCGTCGTTGATCATCCGTACCGGCAAGCCGCCGACGCGCTTCGCGAGCATGTCGGCGAGCGGCACGCCATGCCAGCCCTCGTCGCCGATATTCGGCGCGGTCAGCACGCGGTTCTCGCGCACGACACCGGGAAAGCCCATCGACATCCGCGTCGGGTGATGTTGCTCGAGTAATGGCTTGACGAGCTTCGCCAGCGTGTCGGCCATCTGCTCGGGCGTACACGGATGCGGCGTGGCGATCCGAACGCGTTCGCTCAGCATCTTGCCGTTGCCGTCGATGACCGCGGCCTTGAGTCCCGTACCGCCGATATCGATGGCAAGAATGCGCTCGCGCGCACCGAGCCCGCCGGCGGTGTGCCGTGACGACGGTGCGGACTGTGCCGCCTTGCGCGGCGCGGCGGCCTTCCTGCCGGCGGCTGCGGTCGGACTCCCGGTTGCCGCAACCTTCCTTGCAGCGACCTTCTTTGCGGCAACCTTCTTCCGTGCAGTCTTCTTCGCACTCGTCTTCGTGCTTGCCACCGCCTTTTTTCGTGTTGGCATCGTCATCGTCCCTTTGAAGTTGTTCTTTCCACTCGACCCATCAGCGCCGCTTCGGCTCATCGTCGAGCGGCCGCCAGGCGCGCCCGTCTCGCGCCAGCAGCGCATCGGCTTGCGCAGGCCCGCTGCCGCCCGCCGCGTAGCCATGCACGGGCATCGCCCCACCGGCGGTCGGATGCAGCACCGCGTCCACCGCCGCCCAGCTTCCTTCGATACTGTCGGCCCGCTGGAACAGCGTCTCGTCGCCGAGCATGCAGTCGTACAGCAGCGTTTCGTAGCCGACGTTCGCCTGTTCCTTGAAGAAATCGTTGTAATCGAATGTCGAGCGCACGCGGCCCATGCGCATCGTCGGGCCCGGCACCTTCACGTTGAAGTCGAAACGCGTGCCGTGCGTCGGATCGATACGCAGCGTCAGCACGTTCGGCATCAGCGAATCGACGGGCGTATCGCGGAACATCAGGAACGGCACGCGCTTCAACTGCACTGCAATCTCGGTGCGGCGCACGGAGAGCCGCTTGCCCGTGCGCAGATAGAACGGCACGCCGCCCCAGCGCCAGTTGTCGATCTGAACCCGCGCGGCCGCGTAGGTTTCGGTCGTGCTGTCGGGCGCGACGTTTGGCTCCTTGCGATAGCCGACACCGGCGGGTCCGTCTTCGTACTGTCCGAATACGACGTCTTCGGCACGCAGCGGCTGGATCGCTTCGAACACTTCGGCCTTCTTGTCGCGCACCGTTTCCGCATCGAACGAGTTCGGCGGCTCCATTGCGATCATCGCCATCAGCTGGAACAGGTGATTGGGCACCATGTCGCGAAACGCGCCCGTATGTTCGTAGAATGCACCGCGCCCTTCGACGCCGAGCGTCTCGGACGCGGTGATCTGCACGCTGTCGATATACTCGCGGCGCCATACGGGCTCGAACAGCGCATTCGCAAAGCGCACCGCGAGAATGCTCTGCACCGTTTCCTTGCCGAGGAAGTGATCGATCCGGTAGATCTGCTCTTCTTTCGCGTAAGCGAGGATGTGCTCGTTCAGATCGCGCGCCGATGCGAGGTCGTTGCCGAACGGCTTTTCGATCACCACGCGCCTGAAGCCGCCCGCACTCTCTTCATCGAGCAAGCCCGCTTTGCCGAGCTGTTCGACGACCGGCTTGAAGAAGCGCTCGCCGATCGCGAGATAAAAGATCGCATTGCTGCAGCCGGTCTTGCCGATTGCCCGCTTCACGTGCTCGAAGGTCTCGGGCGTCGAGAAGTCGCCGCCCATATAGTGCAGCCGCTGCGCAAGCCAGTTCCACGACGCTTCGTCGGCCTTGCCCGCGCTCGAGCGCTCCGCCGCGAACTGCTGCAGCGATGCATGCAGATCGTCGCGCCAATCGTCGGTGCCGCGCTCGCCGCGATTCACGCCGATCACCTGCATGCCGTCATCGAGCAGCCCGTCGACGACGAGGTTGTACAACGCGGGCACGAGCAGACGCTTGGTCAGATCGCCGCCCGCGCCGAAGATCACGAGCGTGCACGGCGGCGCCTTGCATTCGCCCGCGGGTCCGCAAGGACCCTCGCCTCGGGCGAGCGCGGCGGGCGGCGCAGCAGGCACTTTCGCGGTGGCGGTGGCCGAGGTTGCCCTGGACGCATTCACTTCGACGGTGGCATTCGTATCGGACGGCATGACATTCCCTCGCAGATGGTGACCCATAGATGACTGGCATTACCAGGATGACCCGCCGCGCGGCCATACAGTTCCATCGGATCGCGCGGCGGCGCGCTTTCGCAAGACTTCCGTAAAGCCGCCGCGCCAGCATGACATCGACGCGGCAAGAACTGCGCCCCCGTATGCGCAACGGCAAGCAGGTTGTGCCGCCCGATGCCAGCGCGAGTGCGTATCGGGCGGCCCTTGCTGCATGCGTGCGCGGTTTGCGCTTGTCTTATTTGACCGCCTCGGCCTGCTCGGCTTCGCTGGCCGCCGCGGGCACGAGGCCCGACGTCGCCACTTCGCGCGGCTGCAGCAGCAGCGCGACCAGCCCGCTCCAGCCCGTCTGATGCGACGCGCCGACGCCGCGGCCGGTATCGCCATGGAAATACTCGTGAAACAGCACGAGGTCGTCAGAACGCGGGTCCGCCTGCAACTGCGGATAGGCGGCCATCACCGGCCGCTTGCCGTTCGCGTCTTTCAGGAACAGCTTCGTGAGGCGGCGCGCGAGCTCGTCGCCGATCTCGCGCAGCGACAGCCGCTGGCCGGACCCGGTTGGATACTCGATACGAAATTCGTCGCCGTAATAGCGGTGAAATTCGTATAGCGATTCGATCAGCAGGAAATTGACCGGCATCCAGACCGGCCCGCGCCAGTTCGAGTTGCCGCCGAACACGCGCGAATCCGATTCCGCGGGCAGATACTTGACGGAAAATTCCTTGCCGTCGAACCGGAACACGAACGGTTCGTCGCAATGCACGCGCGACAGCGCCCGCACGCCGTAGTCGGACAGAAACTCGGTTTCGTCGAGCGCTCGGCGCAACAGCGCCTTCATCCGATGTCCGCGCAACAACGACAGCAGCAGCGTATTGCCCTTGCCCGGCTCGTTCCAGCGCGACACGAGCCGCGCGAGATCGGGCCGGTGCCGAAAGAACCACATGAGCCGCTCATGCAGGCCGGGCAGCGTGCCGTGCAGCCGCTGTTCGAGCGCGTGCACCGCGAACAGCGGAATCAGCCCGACGATCGAGCGCACGCGCATCGGCACGTTGCTGCCGTCGGGCAGGCGCAGCTTGTCGTAGAAGAAGCTGTCCTGTCCGTCCCACAAACCCGTTTCGCAACCGTCCTCGCAACTGACCGCTTCGGCGATATACAGGAAGTGCTCGAAGAACTTCACGCCGATATCGACGAACACATGGTTTTCGTATGCGAGCTCGAGTGCGATGCGCATGAGGTCGAGCGCGTAGG
Source organism: Paraburkholderia sp. SARCC-3016 (assembly GCF_031119615.1). Classification (NCBI taxonomy): domain Bacteria; kingdom Pseudomonadati; phylum Pseudomonadota; class Betaproteobacteria; order Burkholderiales; family Burkholderiaceae; genus Paraburkholderia; species Paraburkholderia sp. SARCC-3016. Next base: position 25,723 of record NZ_JAVHZD010000033.1, read on the forward strand.
CGGCCATCCACGCGGTGCCGTCCGCCTGATCGATATGGCCGCCCGTCGGCAGCGGCGACGAACGGTCGAAGATGCCGACGTTGTCGAGCCCGAGAAAACCGCCCTGAAATATATTGCGGCCGTCCGCGTCCTTGCGGTTGACCCACCAGGAGAAATTCAGCAGCAGCTTGTGAAACACGAGCTCCAGAAAATCGCGGTCGCCCTTGCCGGTCAGCGCGCGATCGATCTCATAGACGCGCCACGCGGCCCATGCGTGCACGGGCGGATTCGCATCGCCGAAGGCCCACTCGTAGGCGGGCAACTGGCCGTTCGGATGCTGATACCGGTCTTTCACGAGCAGCAGCAACTGGCGCTTTGCGAACGCGGGATCGATGAGCGCGAAGGCCGCCGCATGAAACGCGAGGTCCCACGATGCGTACCACGGGTACTCCCACTTGTCCGGCATCGACACGATGTCCGCGTTGCACAGATGCCGCCAGTCCGCATTGCGGCCGCGCCGGCGGCCCGCGGGCGGCACCGGCTGCGCCGGGTCGCCGTCCATCCAGCGCTGCACGTCGAACTGGTAGAACTGCTTCGACCACAGCATGCCGGCCAGCGCCTGGCGCTGCACGAGACGTTCATCGGGGTCTTCGATTTCGCGTTGCAGCGCGCCGTAGAATTCGTCCGCTTCGGCAATCCGGCGCGCGAACAGCGCGTCGCAATCGAGCGGCACTTCATCGGGCGACGACGCGACACGCCAGCGCAAATAGACGACTGCCGTGCCGTGCGGCTCGAGTTCGAGCGGCACGTGGGCCCCCGCCTTCGAGCCGGAATCGCGGCGCACCGCGTCGCGCTCTCCGTGCACGAGGTAGTCGTTGAAGCCGTCCTTGAACGGGCCGGTCGCATCTTCCATGCCGTACAGCCGCCGCGGATTGGTTTCGTTCTCGCAGAAGAGCCATTCGACGCCGGTTCCGTAACCGGTGTTCTCGCGCTCGACGTCCTTGCGCCACGCGGCGACGATAATCGATTCATAGCCCGGATGGCGGCCGAACAGATAGGTGCGGTCGCGCATCCTCTCGAACATCAGCGAGGGCTTGTCTTCGAGCCCCTGCCACGACCACTTGTTGCGTGCCCAGATCTGCGGCAGCACGTCGAGCGACGCGGCTTCGTCGGCGCGGTTCTCGACGGTCACGCGCATCACGATGTCTTCGGGCGTGTGCTTCGCGTACTCGACGGTCACGTCGAAATAGCGCGAATTGTCGAATACGCCCGTGTCGAGCACTTCGTACTCGGGCATATCGGCGCCGCGGCGCGCGTTCTCTTCGACGAGGTCCGCGTAGGGAAACGCCGCATGCGGATATTTGTACAGCATCCGCATGTACGAATGCGTCGGCGTGCCGTCGAGATAGAAATACAGTTCCTTGACGTCCTCGCCGTGATTGCCTTGCGAGTTCGTGAGACCGAACAGACGTTCCTTGATGATCGGGTCGCGCCGGTTCCACAGCGCCAGCGACACGCACCAGTTCAGCATGTCGTCGCCGAAGCCGGCAATGCCGTCTTCGCCCCACCGGTACGCGCGGCTGCGCGCGTGATCGTGCGGGAAGTAATCCCATGCGGTGCCGTTCGGGCTATAGTCCTCGCGCACGGTGCCCCACTGGCGTTCGCTCAGATACGGACCCCAGCGTTGCCAGTGCGCACAGTCGGCGGAATGCAGACGGGCGCCCTCGACGGTATCGAGCAGATTGCAGGCGCGAAGGCAGGGCATGACAGCGTCCTCCTTTTGACAAGGCAGCAGGAGTCACATCGTAGCGCGCTTTGCGCGGCACTGCGCAATTAGCGGGGTATCGCTAGTCCCGCGCGGCCAGCAGCGCATCGATGCGCAGCCGCTCGCCGAGCGACCACGCCTGAAACGGCGCGCCCGCGGGGCGATGCGGCGCGTTTGCGTCGGCTATTTCACTGATGTGATCGAGGCCCGCGCGATCCAGATGCGCAGCGAGCGGCGCGATAAAGCGCTCGCAGGCTGCCGCGCGCGCCGCCGCATCGGGCGCCTCGACGCGCAGCCACGCTTCGACGAACGGCCCGAGCAGCCACGGCCACACCGTGCCTTGATGATAGGCGCCATCGCGCTCGCGCGGGCCTCCCGCATAGTGAGGGCGATACGCGGGGTCCGACGGCGCGAGCGTGCGCAGGCCCATCGGCGTGAGCAGATGGACGCGAACCTGCTCGACGACGGCGCGCGCGGTCGAGCCATCGACGATCTGATACGGCAGGCCGCCGACCGCGAAAATCTGGTTCGGGCGAATCGCACGGTCGAACGTGCCGCTTACATGATCGACGTCGATCACGTCGAACAATGCGCCGCTGGCCGGATCGATGAATCGTTCGACGAAAGCGCGCGCCGCGCGTCGGGCCGGCGCCTGCCACTGCGCATTCCAGTTTGATGCGATGCGCAATGCGTTGATCCACAGCGCCTGAATTTCAACTGGTTTGCCGATGCGCGGCGTCACGACCCAGTCGCCGATCTTCGCGTCCATCCACGTTAGCTGCACGCCGGGCACGCCCGCGCGCAGCAGGCCGTCGTGGTCGGCGCCGATGGCAAAGCGCGTGCCGCGCGTATAGCCCGCGAGTATTTCGTCGACGGCCTGCTGCAAGCACCGGCGCGTCGCATCCGGCGCATGCTGCACAGCAAGATAGTCGTGCACGGCGACGACGAACCACAGCGATGCGTCGACCGAGTTGTACTCGGGCGTATCGCCGTAGTCGGGAAAGCGGTTCGGTAGCATACCTTCGGACAGCGTGGCCGACCATTGCAGCAGGATCGCTTGCGCTTCGTCGTAGCGTCCGCATGCAATCAGCAGTCCGCGCATCGCGATAAACGTGTCGCGGCCCCAATCGGTGAACCACGGGAAACCGGCAACGATCGTGCGGCCGCCTTCGCGCGCAACCACGTACGCATCGGCCGAGCGATGCAGGCGCGATGCGAATGCCGCGCGACGCGTGCGTTCCACGTAATCGAGCTGCTGCGCATGCGCAAATGCGTCGGACGGGGAGAACGCTTGCGCGCGCGGTACGCCTTCGGCGCTCAGGATCATAACGGCATCGCACGCCGAAAGATCGAACGAAAAAATGCCCGGTGTCGCGAGATCTTCGGTGAATTCGAGCCCGCGTTCGCGTTCGACCGGGTAGCAGAAATTGCGGTACCAGTCGGGCTCATGCGCATAGCTGCCGTTCGATGCCGCGCGAATCGCCGGCAAGTCGCCGTATGGACGCCAGCGCACGCAGGCACCGTCGATCTCCGCAGTGAAGTCGAAGGCACCGTTCTCATGGTGCAATGCGTGATAGTCGCGGCCCGACAACAGCGGACGCACGTGCAAGGTGACACCGCGTGGAAGCTCACGGTTGCTGCCGTTGTTCGTTCCGTTCATTGCGCTTCCCGCGCTCGCACCGCACTGCAGACGCCAGCGCAATACGGTTTCGCCGGTTGCTTTTGCGACGAACACTTCCGCGCTTACTTCGGCACTGATTTCGGCGTTCATGTCCGCGCCCGTTCCCGCGAACGCGCCGAGCGCGATGCGCCACGTCGGCCACGGCTCGGTCGTAAAGCCAAGCAGACGATCGGCGATATCGGGCACGTTCAGATCGGGCACATAACATTGCGTCGTCAGCGCATAGCGCTCGCCATTCACGTCGACCCACGCCTCGATGCCGTTGACGAGCACGACGCGCCCCGCGGGCGGCCGCGTCGCCGCGAGCAGCAGCGCGTGGTAGCGGCGCGTGCGCGGCATGCCGACCGTGCCCGATGCAAAACCGCCGAAGCCGTCCGCTTCGAGCCATTCGTCCCGGAGATGCTCGCTGTCGATCGGCCCTGCGATGGTCGTCATCGATATGCCCTCTCGCTCCTTGACTGACTCGCGTCGTGCTCTGGATAGACCCGTTGCGCCCGCTTTGCGGCAAGCGCTGCATCATTGCGGCAGCACGACCCGCACTTCGAGCCCGCCGCCGTCGCGCGGATGGAACTGAAGCGTGCCGCCATGCAGGCGCGCGATCCGTTCGACGATCGCGAGGCCGAGGCCCGTGCCGCTCGTCCCGCTATGCGCATTTCTGCCGCGCTGGAACGGCGCCTTCAGCGCCTCGAGTTCGGCGGCCGACAAACCGGTGCCGCGATCGCCGACCGCGACATACACCGCCTGCGCATCGCGCCACGTGCGCACCGCAAACCCGCTGCGGCCGTACTTGACCGCGTTCTGCATCAGGTTCATGAGCAGCCGCATCATGCTGATCGGACGGAACGCGACCGGCGGCAGGTCCGCAAGCGACAGTTCGAAATCATGCCCGAGCCCCGCGAAATCCGCAGCGAGCTGCTCGACGAGCGCATTGAGATCGCCGGGCTGTGCAGCCTCGCGTTCGCCGCTGCCCGCATAGTCCATGAACTGCTGCAGGATCGTGTCGATCTGATCGAGGTATGACTCGGCGGCATCGGTGAACGGCGCGTCGCGCGGCGCGCCGGCCATCGCCATCGCGAGACGCAGCTTCGTGAGCGGCGTACGGATGTCGTGCGAAATGCCGGCGAGCATCACCGCACGCGTTGCTTCAGCCTGCTGCAGCGCCTGCGTCATCTGGTTGAACGCCGTGCTGACCTGCGCGATTTCAGTCGGCCCATCGACGGGCAGCGGCGCGGGCGCGTCGCCGGCACTGATGCGCCGCGCCGCATCGGCAAGGTGCTGTAGCGGCCGGTTCAAATGCAACTGGAGCAGAAAGCCGGTCAGCGCGGCCAGCACGCCGAGCGACAGCGCCAGCAGCAGCGCGCTCAGAAGCCGGCCGCCTTGCGCCTCTTCGGGCAGCATCAACGCGATCCAGTAGGGCGTGTCGGCAATATGCACGCGCAGCCACATCGTTTGCGGCGCTCCGCGCATGGCTTCGGCTTCCCAGCGCACGTCGCTGCCCGCGGGCAGATAGCGGCGCAGCGTCTTGAGAAAAATGCCGAGTTCATGCGTGCGGTAGAACTCGAGCGGTCTCACCGGCGGCTGCGCGAGCGCATCGGGCGGCACATCGGCGCGCGCGCGGATACGCGCAGCCGTCACGTCGCGCGAGGCGGGCGGCGTCGCGGCAAGCACCGTGTCGAGCGTGGTGATGTATGCGCCGAACACCGCGGCCGCGCGCTCGACGCGGGGTCGCTGCACATAGTGCAGCAGCACGGTCAGCGAGCACGCCTCGCTGACCACGACGAGCGCGAACAACAGAACGATATTGCGGGCAAGCAGCGAACGCGGCAACAGACGTGGCAGCAAGCGTGGTATCGAGGTCGGCATCGGGCGTGGCATGAAGCTGCGCATCAGGCGCGCCATTATTCGACGTCCGCGATCAGCATATAGCCGACGCCCCAGACGGTCTTGATGAAGCGCGGCTTCGACGGATCGCCTTCGATCACCTGGCGCAGCCGCAGCACCTGCACGTCGATGCTGCGATCGAGCGCGTCGTGGTCGCGGCCGCGCGCGCGCGCGATCAGATTGTCGCGGCTCACCGCGCGGTTCGGCGACGAGCCGAGCGCGGTCAGCAGCAGCATCTGGGCGGAATGGAGTTCGATCGGTTCGTCGCCGCGAAACAGCAGGCTTTTACCGACGTCGAGCCGGAACTCGCCGAAGCGCAGCGTCTGCGTCGTGACGGTCGGATCGCCGGCTGCGATCTTCTGCCGGCGCAACAGCGCATTGATGCGCGCGGTCAATTCCTGTGGCAGGAACGGTTTGGCAAGGTAGTCGTCGGCGCCGGTTTCGAGGCCGACCACGCGATCGAGCGGATCGCCCTTCGCGGTCAGCATCAGGATCGGCAAGGTCTCACCCTCGGCACGCAGGCGCGCGCAGATATCGAGACCGTTTTCGTCGCCGATCATCAGATCGAGCACGAGCAGGTCGAACGGCTCGCGCTCGAGATAGCGCTTGAGGCGCGTGCTGTTTTCCACCACCCGCACCGAAAAACCCTGCGACGTCAGAAAGCGCTGCAGCATATTGCGCAGCTCGGCTTCGTCGTCGAGCACGATGATGCGGGGGGACCGGTCCATGCAAAGGCTCCTTTGAAAACGGGCTATTCACGGCGCTGGGTTGCGAGGAACTGCTCGATTTGCGGCAGTGTCACATATCCGGCCTTCTGCGTGTCGATCTGATCGAAATGCTGCGCGACTCGGGGCATGCCGAGTTCTGCCTGCTGCTTCGTGAGCTTGCCGTCGTGCGTCGTGTTGGCGGCGGCAAACCGTTCCTGCAACTGTTGCATCATGCGCTGCATACGCGCGGAGCCGCCCATGCCCATTCCCATGCCCTGCATCGACTGCGCGTTCTGGGCCGGCGCTTGTTGCGCCAATACGCTTACCGATGCAAGGCACAGCGCCAGCATCGCAATCCACTTCTTCATACCGACCTCCGTCGAGTCGCTCACCTGCGTCGCTTGCGATGTGCCGCGAACCGTTTGGTGACAGGCGAATTCTTGTCGCTCGCCGCGCCCGACGCAACGCGAAAACCATGTCATTCGATGTCGCGCATTCTGCTTTCGCGACGACATCGAATGAAACATGTTTTCGCTGTTTTTCCCGTGCCGCGCTACGTATCGTTTGTTGCAGGCCCATACCGTTTCGTCGGTTCCACCGCGCACCGGACCGCTGCGCGGGTTGCCTTGCGCACAATCGATACGAGGAGTGTTTGCGTGAATATCCGTTCTGTCTGTTCGTCCGCTGCCGCCGCGCTGGGCATCGGCTGGTCCGCATGGTCGAAGAGCGCGCTGGCAGGAACCGTGTTCGTGCACGCCGCCTATGTGCCGGTAACCGTCTTCTGCCCGCCGCCGCGTCCTGTTTATGCGCCGCCGCCCGCCTATGTCGTCCGGGCTTCCGTGACCGGTGCGGGAGCGGCCACGGAAGCCACGGTGCCATCGGTCAGAACCTTGCCCTACGCAGCGGTGCCGATTCCGGTCACATGCGGCGTCGTTGTGCCCGCCACCGTTTCCGTGGGCAGCGTCGTCTACGCACAGCCGGTGCGTAACGTGGCGGTCGTCACGTCTTCCGCCGCCGCGCCGCGCTGATCCTGTTGCGCGCACATCGAAATGCCCGCGATGACGCGATGGCCCGATGCGGCAACTCAATGCGCATCCCGTATCGCCTCGAACACCGCCCTCAGGTTTTGCGCTTTCGTCGCGAGCACTGCCGGTATCTCGTCGAGCCGCACCGATTCCTGCACATCGCCGGGCCGCGGCGGATTGTCGATGGCGAACAGCAGCGTCTCGTTGTCGCCCGACGCGCCGATCGCCTGCACGGTCATCGTTTTGAATGAAATCTTGCTGACACCCGCGATGCGTTTTACGCCGTTGATCGCAATGCCGACCGGCGTCAGGTTGCGCAAGCGGAAGCCCTGCTTGTCGAGCCGCACGTCGGTCAGCGCGATCTGCAGGATCAGCGAATCGGGTTGCGGCGTATCCACGACGATCATGTCCTTCATCACTTCCTGCGTCAGGATCTGCGCAAAAGTGCGCGTGACCTGCGCCATTTCGTCGGGGTCGATGCCTTTGTATGGCGAATCCGGTGCGAGAAATACTTCGATCGGCACGAGGTAGACGCTGTGAAGACGTGCGCGCTGCGCGCGATAGTCGGGCGCCATATAGGCCTTCGTGCCGGGAAATTGCGCAACGGGCGTGAGCTGCACGCTAGCCGGTATCAGAGAGTCGGCGCGCGCAGCGCCGCCGTGGAACATGAGCGACGCGACCAACACGGCGGCGGTCATCCGCGATGCCTTGCGCATCATCGATCGCGCACGCAGCGTTTGCAAGATCGACATCGTCAGCATCTCGAACCCTGGATTCGTCGGCATTTTCATGATTCGTTTCCCGATGCGGCGGCCTGTCTCGGCGCGCGGCACCAGCATAGGTGATTTGCGATGTGCGCCCGCCTGGTGGATTCCCGCTGCGATATATCTGAACAAAGCCCTGCGGCGCCTGTGCCCGATTGCCGGCACGCGCTCGACCCATGCTAGGCTATGCGCCAATTCGGCATGCCGCCACGAATTTTGCATCCCGAAAAAACCAGATTAGTTGCATTGACTATCGGCATCCGTGCGCCTCACCTCAAATGGCGCGCGGCGAATTATGGTGGATTGATGACAAAGGACAATAACCCGCTCTACCTGTTACGAGACCGGCTATGGGCGGCGCTTCGCAGTTCCGCGGCGGCCGCGGCGCCTGCGTCGACCGCACGGCTCGCCGCGCCGCGGCTCGCGTCTCTTTTGCCCGCCGTACCGTTTGTCGCGCTGCTGCCAGTACTCCTGACGGGCTGCATGGTCGGCCCCGATTACCGCACGCCGGCGCCGCCCGCAACCGACCGCTACACCGCGGCGCCGCTGCCCGGGCAAACTGCGTCGGCGCCCGGTGCATCGGGTGTGCCGCAGCGCTTTGCGGCCGGCGAAGACATCCCCGCCGCGTGGTGGTCGCTATACCATTGCGAGCCGCTCGATACGTTGATTCGCAAGGCGCTTGCGAACAGTCCGAACATCGCGTCGGCGCGCGCCGCGCTGCGTCAGTCGCGCGAGAACCTCAGCGCGCAGTTCGGCGGCACGCTGCTGCCGCGCGTCGACGCGCAACTGAACGCGACGCGCGAAAAATTCAACGGCATCACCTTCGGTCAGCCGCAGTTCACCGAAGACCTGAACCTGTACAACGCGTCGGTCAGCGTGTCGTATGCGCTCGACCTGTGGGGCGGCGCGCGGCGCGGCGTCGAGGCGGCGCAATCGCAGGTCGACTATCAGCGTTACCAGTTGCAGGGCGCATGGCTCGCGCTGACTGCGAACATCGTCACCGCGGCGGTCAGGGAAGCATCGCTGCGCGCGCAGATCGCCGCGACCGAAGAAATCGCCACGGAAGAAGAGTCGCAACTGAAGGTGCTCAAACAGCAGTTCGAACTCGGCGGCATCGGCAAGACCGATGTGCTCACGCAGCAGACGCTGCTCGCGCAAACGCGCGCGACGCTGCCGCCGTTGCAGCAGCAACTCGACCAGACGCGCCATCAGCTCGCGGTGCTGTCGGGCAGCCCGCCGAACGACCCGACGCTGCCCGAGTTCCGGCTCGAGATGTTCTCGCTGCCGCAAACGCTGCCCGTCAGCGTGCCGTCCGCGCTCGTCAGACAGCGGCCCGACATTCTCGCGGCCGATGCGACGCTGCATCAGGCGAGCGCGCAAGTCGGCGTCGCGACCGCGAACCTGTACCCGCAGATCACGCTGTCGGCAAGCTACGGCACGCAGTCGCTGACGCCGGCCGAACTGTTCCGCGCGGAAAGCACGGTATGGGCCATCGGCGCCGGCGTGCTGCAGCCGCTGTTCCACGGCGGCCAGCTGCTCGCGGAAAAGCGCGCGGCCGTGGCCGCGTACGAACAGGCCGACGCGCAATACCGTCAAACGGTTTTGTTAGCGTTCCAGAACGTGGCCGACTCGCTGCGCGCGCTCGATCACGACGCAAACGGTCTGCGCGCGCAAACCGACGCGTGGCAATCGGCCAGCGACGCGCTCGAGATGGCGCGCGGCCAGTTCAAGCTCGGCGGCATCAGCTATCTGTCGCTGCTCGTCACGCAGCGCCAGTATCAGCAGACGGTGGTCGACCTCGCGCAGGCGCAGGCGGCGCGCTACGCCGATACGGCTGCGCTGTTCCAGGCGCTCGGCGGCGGCTGGTGGAACGATCCGCTGCCCGAGACCGCCGCGGCGCAATGACTACCCGATAAGGACGAAGCGCCGTTGGACCGGCCGAAGGCGAGCCCGCGCCGGCGCTTCACGATGAGACGTGCAAGGACATAACGATGAGCACAAAAGGACCGACCGCCAATCAGATCGAAACGGTAGACACGCCTGCCCGTCACAGACGGCGTATGACGAAACGCATGATCATCATGTTGATCTGCGTCGCGCTGCTGCTCGGCGCGATTGTCGGCTTCAATCTGTTCAAGGCGCACATGATCGCGAAGTTCATGGCCAACAATGCATTGCCGCCCGCCACGGTCGCCGCGGCCGTGGCGCAGTACCAGACGTGGCAGCCGCAGCTCGCGGCGGTCGGCAGCCTGCGCGCGGTGCGCGGCGTCGACGTGACGACCGAAGTGCCGGGCCTCGTGCGCGAGATCGCCTTCTCGTCGGGGCAGGACGTGAAAGCGGGCCAGGTGCTCGTGCGTCTGAACGACGATTCCGACGTCGCACTGCTGCGCTCGCTGCAGGCCGCGGCCGAGCTCGCGCAAACGGTCTATAAGCGCGACAAGGCGCAGTTCGACATCCAGGCGATCGCCAAAGCGCAGCTCGACGCGGACGCTGCCGATCTCAAGGCCAAGACCGCGCAGGTCGCGCAGCAGGCGGCGCTCGTCGAAAAGAAGACGATCCGCGCACCGTTCGCGGGCCGCGTCGGCATCACGACGGTGAACCCGGGCCAGTATCTGAATCCGGGCGATGCGATCGTCACGCTGCAGGCCATCGATCCGATCTACGCCGACTTCTATCTGCCGCAGCAGCAATTGGGCCAGCTTGCGGTCGGCCAGCAGATCGTGATCGATACGAATGCGTTCGGCGGGCGCACCTTCGCCGGCAAGATCCGCTCGATCAATCCGCGCGTCGACAACACGACGCGCAACGTGCAGATCGAAGCGACCGTCGACAATCGCGAGCGCAAGCTGCTGCCCGGCATGTACGCGAACGTGAAGATCGACGCGGGCGGCGAACAGCGTTATCTGACGCTGCCGCAAACGGCGATCACGTACAACCCGTACGGCGCGACGGTATTCATCGTGAAGCCTGCCCCGCAGGACAAGGCCGCATCGAGCGCGCAGGGCAAGGCCATGCCGACCGCGCAGCAGGTGTTCGTCACGCCAGGGCCGACGCGCGGCGACCAGGTCGCGATCCTGAAGGGCATCGAGGCGGACATGCAGGTCGTGACGAGCGGCCAGCTGAAGCTGAAGAACGGCACGCCGCTCGTGATCGACAATCGCGTGCAGCCAGCCGACAGCCCGAATCCGCAGCCACAGGAACAGTGAGGGGCCGCGCATGAACTTCACCGATATCTTTATCAAGCGGCCGGTACTCGCTGCCGTCGTGAGCATGCTGATCCTCGTGCTCGGCGTGCGCGCGCTGATCGCGCTCAAGGTGCGCGAATATCCGCAGACCGAAAACGCCGTGGTCACCGTCACGACCGCGTACTACGGCGCGAGCGCCGATACGATCGCCGGCTTCATCACGCAGCCGATGGAAGCCGCGATCGCGCAGGCGCAGGGCATCGACTATATGTCGTCGACGAGCACGACGGGCGTGTCGACGATCACCGTCACGCTGCGTCTGAACTACGACTCGAATCGCGCGCTCACCGAAATCAACACGCAGATCGCCTCGGTGCGCAACCAGTTGCCGCCGCAGGCGCAGCAACCGGTGCTGACCGTGCAGACGGGCGAGACGACCGACGCGATGTATATGGGCTTCTATAGCAGCGTGCTGCCGAGCAATAACGTCACGGACTACCTGTTGCGCGTGGTCAAGCCGAAGCTCGATTCGATCGAAGGCGTGCAGACGGCCGAAGTGCTCGGCGGACGCCAGTTCGCGCTGCGCGCCTGGCTCGATTCGGCGCGTCTCGCCGCGCACAACGTCACGGCGCAGGACGTCTATACCGCGCTCGGCAACAACAACTACCTGGCGACGCTCGGCACGACCAAAGGCCAGATGGTGTCGGTCGACCTCAACGCAGGCACCGATCTGCATACCGTCGACGACTTCAAGAAGCTCGTCGTCAAGCAGAAAGGCACCGCGATCGTGCGGCTCGAAGACGTCGCAAACGTCGTGCTCGGCGCCGACAACTACGACTTCAACGTCGCGTTCTCGGGCAAGCGCTCGGTGTTCATCGGCATCAAGGTGGCCCCCGACGCGAACATTCTCGATGTCGCGAAGCGCGTGCGCACCGCGTTCCCGGGCCTGCAGTCGCAGTTCCCGACCGGCATGACCGGCGACATCGTCTACGACGCAACCGACTTCGTGAACACGTCGATCGAGGAAGTGATCAAGACGCTCGTCGAGGCGCTGCTGATCGTGACGGTCGTGATCTTCCTGTTTATCGGCAGCCTGCGCGCGGTGATCATTCCGGTGGTCGCGATGCCGCTGTCGCTGGTCGGCACGTTCTTCGTCATGCAGGCGCTCGGCTACTCGGTCAACCTGCTCACGCTGCTTGCGCTCGTGCTCGCGATCGGCCTCGTGGTGGACGACGCGATCATCGTCGTCGAGAACGTCGACCGCCATATGAAGGAGGAAGGCCGGCCGCCGTTCGAGGCCGCGCTGATCGCGGCGCGCGAGCTGGGCGGCCCGATTCTCGCGATGACGGTCGTGCTGATCGCCGTGTACGCGCCGATCGGCTTCCAGGGCGGCCTGACGGGCGCGCTCTTTACCGAGTTCGCGTTCACGCTGGCAGGCGCGGTAACGGTATCGGGCATCATCGCCTTGAGCCTTTCGCCGATGATGTGCTCGCGCTTTTTCACGAGCGAACAGGAATCGAGCCGCTTCGTACGGTTCGTCGACCGGCAGTTCGAGCGCGTGCACCGCGGTTATTCGCGCATCCTGCACGCGACGCTCGACACGTGGCCCGTGTTCATCGTGATGGGCGTGTTGCTGCTCGGCGGCACCGTGTACCTCTTCATGACATCGCAATCGGAACTCGCGCCGCAGGAAGACCAGGGCATCGTGCTATCGCAGATCCAGGGGCCGCCGAACGCGACGATCCAGCAGATGCAGACGTACGCGGACCAGGTGTTCGAGATCTCGAAGCAGTTGCCCGAATACTCGCAGATGTTCCAGCTGACCGGCGCGCCGACGCTGAATCAGGGCATCGGCGGCGTGCTGTTCAAGACCTGGGACAAGCGCAAGAAAGGCGCGACGCAGCTGCAGCAGGAACTGCAGCAGAAGTGGAACAGCATCGCGGGCGCGCGCGTCGCCGCCTTCCAGTTTCCGCCGCTGCCGGGCGCGCAAGGGCTGCCCGTGCAGTTCGTCATCACAACGACCGAGCCGTTCGAGAACCTCAACGAAGTCGCACAGTCGGTGCTCGCGAAGGCATACCGGAGCGGCATGTTCTTCTACGTCGACAGCGACCTGAAGGTCGACAAGCCCGAAAGCGTGCTGGTCGTCGATCGCGACAAGGTCGCCTCGCTCGGCATGACGCAGGCCGATGTCGGCGCGGCGCTCGGCGCGGCGCTGGGCGGCAACTACGTCAATTACTTCTCGATCGCGGGGCGCTCGTACAAGGTGATTCCGCAAGTGCTGCAGACCGACCGCCTGAATCCGTCGCAGGTGCTCGACTACTATCTGCGCACGCCCGACGGCAGCGTGATTCCGGCGTCGACCGTCACGCATCTGAAGCAGCAGGTCGTGCCGGAGTCGATCAACCACTTCCAGCAGCTGAATTCGGCGACTATCTCCGGCGTGGTCGTGCCCGGCGTCTCGCAAGGCGAAGTGCTCGATTTCCTGCGCAAGGCGACGGCCGAAGCGGCGCCGGCCGGCTATGCGGCCGACTATGCGGGGCTCTCGCGCCAGTTCGTGCAGGAGTCGGGCGGCTTCGTCGTCACGCTGCTGTTCGCGACGATCATCGTGTTTCTCGCGCTCGCCGCGCAGTTCGAGAGTTTTCGCGATCCGATCGTGATTCTCGTGTCGGTGCCGATGGCCCTCTTCGGCGCGCTGATCTTTATCAACGTCGGGCTGTCGACGCTCAACATCTACACGCAGGTCGGGCTTGTCACGCTGATGGGGCTCGTCAGCAAGCACGGCATTCTGATCGTACAGTTCGCGAACCAGTTGCAGCGTGCCGGCAAATCGAAGCGCGAGGCGCTCGAAGAGGCGGCTGCCGTGCGTCTGCGGCCGATTCTGATGACCACCGCCGCCATGGTGTTCGGCGTGCTGCCGCTCGTGATCGCCTCGGGCGCGGGCGCGGCGGGCCGCAATGCGATGGGCCTCGTGATTTTCACCGGACTGTCGATCGGCACGTTGTTTACGCTCTTCGTCGTGCCGGCGATGTATATGTTTATCGGCGCCGATCATCACAGGGACAAGCGCGGCGACCGGCAGACGCCGGGCATCGCCTGATCGCCGGCCAGCGTCATGGTCGGCAGGCGGCGCGCCCGAGCAAAGCGCGCCGCCTGCCGTTTTTCATCGTCCGTTGTTTTGCCGCTCTTACGCCGCCGATGAGTATGCGAGCCGCGACGACGGAAAGGCGACTGGCGTTTGCGGCGCATTCCTGAAATGCAGCAGGTGCCAGTAGCGGAACGCGTTGACGCGCTCGGAGCGGATCAACTGAAAGTCGGAAAAATTCAGCACCTCTTCGAGCGGAAAATCCGACTTGAAACCGATCACCGACTCGAGGCCCGCGAGCAGGCGCTCGAACGCGCGGACCCAGCGGTTACTCGAAGCGAAGTGATTGACGACGATCACTTCGCCGCGCACCTTGCAGACGCGCGAGATCTCGCTGAGGAAGGCGGCCGGATCGGGCACGACCGAAGCGACATACATCGCGACGACGAAGTCGAAACTGTTGTCTTCGAATTGCAGCGCGGTCGCATCCATGTTCACGATGCGAATTTCGTTACCGAGACCTTTCGATTCGACGCGGCGCCGTGCGCGATCGAGCATTTTCTCCGAGATATCGACGCCGGTAATGCGCAGATCGGAGCGGTAAAGCGGCAGCGAAAGGCCGGTGCCAAGCCCGACTTCGAGAATCTTCGCGCCCTCTTCGGCTCTCGCGTTGATGTGCGCGGTACTGCGCTCGCGGCCATGCTGGAACGCGCGCCCAAACAGGTAATCGTAAAAACCCGCCGCGAAATCGTAGATTTGTTCGACTCTCATCGCGCCCTCGCTTGAATGTACCGACTGTCGAGAAGATGCCTGGCCGCGGCGTGGTTCCCGGACTATTGCCATCGCATTGTCATATCGGCCCGGTCGGCCCTCGCGGTCCGCAAAGACCGCAATCGTCGCGGCCGTCGAATCGGTACAGTGTCCGATCGTCACGGCGCCAGATACAACAACCAGGGAATCGAACTATTCCAGAATGGGGTCACAGCTGCGGGCTAAACGCGCTTTTCAGCGCGCCGGCTTCGAGACCTGCGCATGCGGCGTACCCGCTTCGAGCTGTGCGCGAAGCGAGGCGATCACGCCGGTCCAGTCGCCCCGTGCCGGCTGCCGGAAGAGCCGCGCCGTTGCGTACCACGGGCTGTCGCTTCGCTCGAGTTGCCATCGCCAGTCCGGCATGAAAGGCAGCGCAATCCACACGGGCTTGCCGAGCGCGCCCGCCAGGTGCGCGACCGCCGTGTCGACGCCGATCACGAGATCGAGCCGGGAGATCAGCGCCGCCGTATCGGCGAACGACGTGAGGCGCGGCGCAACGTCGCGCAGCACGCCGCGGGTTTCGAGTTCGGCGAGACGCGCGCGGTCGCTGTCGCGCACGTCGTGCTGCAGCGAAACGAAGTCCGCCTGCGCGTCGAACAGCGGTTGCAATTGCTCGAGCGGAATCGCGCGGTTGCGGTTGCGATCGTTGAGCAACATGCGGCTTCCGGACCACACGATGCCCACGCGCGGACGTCCGGAAGCATGCGCGAACAGATCGTCCCATTGCGCGACGAGCGATTCGGGCGCGTGCAGATAAGGACCGGCCGTGTCGAAATCGGCTTCGCGCAGTTTCAGCGCAAGCGGCAGGCTCAGCATCGGAATGTGATAGTCGAACGCCGGCACCGGCGCGCGCTCGCCGATCACGTCGGCCGCGCCGCGATAGTGCTGCAACAGCGGCAGCAGCGCGTCCTGCACGCGCAGTACGACGCGTGCGCCCATCGCTGTGAGGCGCTCGACGAACCGCACGAACTGCAGCGTGTCGCCGAAGCCCTGCTCCTGATGCACGAAAACCGTCTTGCCGGCAATCGGCTGCGTACCGGTCCATTGCGTGCTTTCCGGCAAGCCGTGGCTCATCGTGCCGTCGCGCCAGCGCCATTCGTATTCGCGCCAGCCGTGCTCGAATTCGCCGCGCAGCAGATTCGTCTGCGCCCGGTTGGTACGGGCGCCCGCGTCGTTTGGATCGATCGCCAGCGCCTTTTTGAACTGAAGCATCGCGTCGTCGAAGCGCCCCAGATCGCGCAACGCGACGCCGAGATTCGTATAGGCGGCCACGAAGCGCGGCTTCAGTCTGATCGCTTGCTCGTATGCAACGCGTTCGTCGTCGAAGCGCTCCATCTGGCCGAGCAGCGTGCCGCGGTTGTAGTGCGCTTCGGCCGACTGCGGCTGGAGTTTGCACAGATGCTCGAGCTTTTCGAGCGCGCGCGGCAAGTCGCCGACCTGAACCAGCGACATCGCCGCGCCATGCAGCGACGCGATATGGTTCGGGAACTGCGCGAGACAACGCTCGAACAACGCGATCGCATCGTCGTGCCGCTGCGCCGACTGACACACCTGTGCCGCAAAGTTCAGGTCGTCGACCGGCATCGGTATGCGCGCCGATGCCTCTACGAGGTGGGCTGCCGCGCGCGCGTGGTCGCCCTGCCGGGCAGCGATGAAGCCGAGACCCGCATGCGCTTCGCCGTGATCGGGCGCGCTCGCCAGCACGCTTTGCAGCAGGCGTGCGGCTTCGTCGAATCGACCGGCGGCGTAGTGCTGTTGCGCCTCGGCCAGCGTGGGTTCGAAATCGTGACTCATGCAAACCTGATGTAATGCGGACGGATTCGCCGCTTGGCGATCCGTATTGGCCGGATAAAGACCTGGGTCGACCAGGCCAGGACCCGTAGTTTAATCACTTGATCACGAAACGGGCCGGCAACTCCCGCAGCCCGCTACTGCCGCAGCAGTCGAACGCGCGCGAGCCCTTCGAGCGAGTACACGGCAAGCGCGACCCAGATCGCGCCATAGCCGATCAGTTGCGTGCCGCTGAACGGCTCGCGATAGATCAGCACGCCAATCAGCAACTGTAATGTCGGCGTCACATATTGCAGCAGCCCGAGCATCGACAGCGGAATGCGCCGCGCGCCCGACGCGAACAGCAGCAGCGGAATGGCCGTAATCGGCCCGGCGAGCGCGAGCAGCACCTTCAAACCGGCCGGCGCCGCGCCGAAACTGCTATCGCCATGCAGCGACAAGGCCGCGAGATACAGCAACGCAACCGGCAGCAGCAGGATCGTTTCGAGCGTGAGCCCTTCGAGCGCGCCGAGCTTCGCGGTCTTGCGCAACAACCCATAGCCGCCGAACGTCAGCGCAAGCGCAATGCTGATCCAGGGCGGCCGGCCGTTTTCCCACGTGAGCCACAGCACGCCCGATGTCGCGATCGCGACTGCGAGCCACTGCACCGGCCGCAACCGCTCGCCGAGAAACCCAAGACCGAACAGCACGCTGACAAGCGGCGTGACGAAGTAACCGAGGCTCGCTTCGACGATATGACCGGAATTCACGGCCCAGATATAGGTGCCCCAGTTCGCCGACAGCAGCGCCGCGCTCGCCGCGAAGCGCGCAAGCAGGCGCTTGTCGCGCAGCACGGGGCCAAGCCAGCGCCACTGCTGCCGCGCGGTCAGCACGATAAACAGGAACACCATCGACCAGACCATGCGGTGCGCGAGTATCTCGAGCGGCGCGATCTGCTGCAGCGATTTGAAGTAAACGGGAAAGAGCCCCCAGATCGTGAAGGCGAGAAACGCGTAAACAACGCCGTAGTTCATTGTGATTGACGAAGTGCAAGACCGGGCGAATTGTATTGTAAGCTTCGGTTCACACAATCCAATACGCGCAAGATTGCCGGTTTTGCGACAATACGGGTCTTTCGGCATACGCGCTCGTCAATTTCCACAAAGAAATCGCCGATCCGGTGCAATCGGCAATCTTAAGGACGGTCCGCCGTTCACCTGATGTCATTCCCCGATGTCTCTTCCGCATATAGATCTTTTATATTCCGCCTTCGGACTCTTCGTTGGTTTTCTCGTCGGCTTGACCGGCGTCGGCGGCGGCTCGCTGATGACGCCGATTCTCGTGCTGCTGTTCAACGTTCACCCGGCCACCGCGGTCGGCACCGACTTGCTCTATGCGTCGGTGACGAAAGCGACGGGCACGCTCGTGCATGGCGCCAAGGGTTCGGTCGAGTGGGGCGTCACGCTGCGTCTTGCCGCGGGCAGCGTGCCGGCCGCGACGATCACGCTGATTCTCCTGCACCGCTACGGCATGGACACGCCGCGCGGCAGCTATCTGATCCAGGTCGTGCTCGGTGCGGCGCTGTTGATCACCGCGATTGCGCTCGTATTCCGGCCGCAGCTCGCCGCCTTCGCGTCACGCCATCGGCCGGCGCCCGCATACGGCAACACGCTTGCGCTTACGATGCTGACGGGCGCCGTGCTCGGCGCGCTCGTCACGCTGACGTCCGTCGGCGCGGGCGCAATCGGCGTGACGGTGCTGTTGCTGTTGTATCCGGCACTGCCGGTAACGCGCATCATCGGCTCCGACATTGCGCATGCGGTGCCGCTCACGCTGCTGGCGGGCGCGGGGCACTGGCTGCTCGGGTCGATCGACTGGTCGGTGCTGCTGTCGCTGCTCGTCGGGTCGTTGCCGGGCATCGTCGCGGGTAGCCTGCTGTCCGCGAAGGCGCCGGAGAAGTTGCTGCGCCATATGCTCGCCGCCACGCTGACCGCGGTCGGCATGAGGCTCGTGCTGGCTTGACCGAAACTACTTGAAGAACCGGCAGTTCAGATCCGTTTCGAACTCGCGAACCCAAACTCCGGCGCTGTCCTCATGATACGACTGCGCCCAACCGCCGCGCCGCACGGTCACGAGCCGCCGTTCCTCCGCGGTGTCGTGCGCATCGATCGTTGCGGTCACATCGAAATGCGCGGGCGCAAAACCGTGCCGCGCGCACACCAGTTCGAAAGCTGCCCGTTCGCCGATCGGCAGGTCGGTGTACCTCAAAAGTATCGTGTCCATTATGCGACTCCGATTCCGATACCTCACAGTACGACACCGAATGCGTAAATTATGTGTCGTCGCGCACAGGCAGCCCACGTATCCGAAGCGTTAACCGCGTCGATCGTGCGTAGCAGCGCACGGACACGCCCATCGATGCGCGGTGAATCGGCTGACCGGCCGCCTAGCGCGGCACGCTGACGGTACCGAAACTGACCCTGATCGCATTCGCCCCGGGGCTCGCGACGATCGGCGGCAGATTCGCCGTGTCGAGCGCGGGCGCGGAGCCGGGCGTGCCGCCGCGCGGCACCGTGCGCACGACCTGCGACGGCGGCAGTGCCGCGCCGCTCTTCAGACGACTCCACATCAGGTTCAACGCCTGCAGGTTGTAGTAATGCAGCGGCACATAGCGCGTATCGAAACCCGCGACACCGAGAAACGAATCGAAATGCTGGGCATTCGTGACTTCGTAAAACGACAACTGGCTGCTCGACCCTTCGGCAAGGCTGTTCATCGCGAGATACGGGCGCGAAGCGTGATTGACCGGCACGAGCGCGTCGCTTCTGCCCTGCACGATGATGGCCGGTTTGCCGCGCAGATTCGCGTTCACGCGAATCGCGTTGACGCTCGTTTGCATGCGCGGATCGCCGCCGGTCCATAGTCCGCGCAGGCACACCGCGCCGGAAAAGCTTGCATCGGCGGTCGCGAGCCGATGATCGAACCCGAACGGCGGAAGGTTGTACACGAGGTTGATGCCGTTGGTCGGCGGCACGCCGTTGCCGAGGCCGAAGATCGACGGCATCGGCAAGACGGACGGCGGCACGCCGGCCGCGCCTTGCGCGTTCGTCGTGCCGAAACTGAAGCCGCAGAGGTTGTCGCCGACGCTCGACTTCGTATACGCGTCCATATAAGTGACCGCGACCGCCGGCACCGCCTGCGAATCCCACATCGACGCCTGCAGCAGGTCGGAGTCGGTTTCGTAGCCGGCCGAATGGAGCCGGCTCAGCGCGTCGCCCGATTGCGTCGCGAGATTTCCGCTGTTGACGAAACCGCTGCCCGCCAGCGATGCGCAGCGCGCGGCGCGGATCGCCTGGGTGGTGGCGAGCGGCAGCGTCGACAGATAAGGTGCGCCGAGCAGCGCGGGCGCCGCCGCGGCGCATGGCTGCAGCAGGTTCGCGTAAGTGATGTAGTCGGCCAGCGGCGCGCCTGCCGACGCGATACGCAGGCCGCCTTCGAACACCTGGGCGTTCGGCGACATGTTGAGATTGATCTGCGGCTCGCCGACCACGACCGCGGTAATCCACCCTTGCGTGTCCTGCTCGGCGGCCGCGAGCGATGCGCCACCGCCGTTGCTGACCGACGCGGCGATCGTCGTGATGCTGCCCGTCCGATAGCGCACGCCGTGGTTCCTGTCGTCGACCATCGGGGCGAACTGCTGGTTCAGCACCCAGTACGCAAACTGGATTGCCTCGAGCGTGTCCTTGCCCCAGTCCTGTTCGGGGTTCTGCTGCGAGTGCGCGTGCTTGTACGCGTAGCGGTTCGGGAATGTCTGATTGAAGATCGCGAGACTGGACAGCGGCAGGTTCGCGGTGAAGAGACTTTTCGTGCCGGCCGTGTTCGCGTTTGCAAGGCGGCCGTCGATCAGCGTGACGAGATTGGTCGTCAGTTCGTGGGCGCCGTTGCCGGTGCCCTTATCGGTGTACGCGACCGCGCAGCCGCGCTTCAACCCCCACTCGCCCGCCGCCGAAATCGCGCCGTAGACGCCGCGCGAACCCGACGACGTGGCCGTGACGATGCACGGATTCGCCGGATCGAAGCTGACCGGCAGCTGGACGAGCAGCGTGACGTTCTGCAGGCCGCTGCCGTCGTCCGCGTAAGCGATGTATTCGGTGCCGGCGATCTTGCCTTCGCCTAACGTGTCGTTTCCGTTCAGGTCGATATTCGGCCCCCAGAAGCGTCCGTATCCGCCATTCGCGGTGATGTCGACGAGCGCGCGGTAGTTCGACCAGATCGCGAGACGCCGCAGTTCGGCGCTGGTCGGCGCGGCCGGGTTCGCAAAGCCGGGCGCGGCGCCGGCGAGGCCGGTCTTGCCGAGGCCGGCGGTGAGAAGATCGTCGCTGTTGCCGTCGTAGAAGGTCGTCGTCATGCTGCTCGGGACGACGAAGGCCGGCAGCATGTTGATCGACGAGCCGCTCGTGCCGCTGCCGCCACCGCAGCCGCAGCAGACGAGCGCGGCGGCGCACGCAATGATCGCGCAACGCAAGGACGTGGTTGCCGGCATGGTTGTTGTCTCCTGTGCGACGCAAGCAAGACAGACACACCGTGAGCGTAGTAGACGAAACGCCCGGCACAAAGGAATGTCGCAGCACACGAACGCATGCGCGCAAACATGAAGCATGACGCATAAATGAGAAACGGGCCTCGGCGTTTTGCCGAAGCCCTTTCTCCGATCGGTCTGGCTGTCGCGCAGGCAACCGGTCCGCAAGCCGCTGCCGGGTAGCCTACCGCTTGCGCGAAACGCCGATCGCGTACAGCGCTTACTGTTGCTGCACGTTCAGCTTGTTCGACACCGACGACACGCCGGCCACACCCTTCGCCGTGGTGCCGGCGAGCTCGATCTGGCCCTGGTCGGGGACCGTGCCCGTCAGCGTCACCGCGCCGCCCTTGGCGCGCACGGCGATGCTCGACACGTCGAGGCCCTTGGCCTTCGCAAGTGCCGCACGGACCTGACGGCCGAGCTGGCGATTCGCTTTCTTTTCGGCCTTCACGCTCGTCTGCGCGGCCTGAGCGCCCGCTGCTGCGTCGCTTGCCTGCGCGTACACGTTGCACGCAACCATCACTGACACCACACCGCCCAACGCCTTCAGAACTGCCGATTTCATGATTTCTCCTTTTTTCACTTCAGATTGACGCGATCGGCCGGGCCGCGTGATGAACCCGGCCAGGCCAGACCGCATTGCGGCTTCGTTACGACTTCGTTCAAACAAACCGACGCACGCGTCAAGCGCACCCCGCTCGCAGACAACGACACGCGAACACAGGCGCGCCCGACGCGAAGTCGGCCGGTTGACCGGCTGACGCGGCAGGCGAGAGACGAGAGGCGGGAGACTGAGTAAACGGAACGACAGCAAGGGAGCGGAGCGAACCGGTGCCGCGCGGCTCCACGACGTGCCCGATTCTTGTGACCGGATTGCGCGTGCGAGCGCTGATGCGCGACAGCGACGCCAATTTAATCTAGCGCAGCAAGAATCGCAAAGCTTTTAACGACGAAATCGCCGCGGATCGGCTCAGATGTTGTGCCGCCGCCGACTCGCGCCCGCGCAATCCTGCGCGCGGCGCGCCGGCGCACGCGAGCCGCCCGGAGTCTTGCAGGCGCGCATGCGCACGCGCTTCGCACTCACGAATTGTTACGCGTTTGTGGCCGCGACGCAGCCGTTCGCGCGCCGCCGCGCCGGCAATCTCATGTACCATCGGCGCGAGCATCGTCGACAGCATGCCGCCCTAGCCGCCACGACCTCCAATGACAGCACCCAACGGCCCCGACATCGACCCGAGCGCCGACGCGAAGCGCGGCGCAAAGCCAGCCGGCAAGCGTCCGCGCCTCGTCGCGCGCTTCGTCGCCATCTCGTGGCGCGACCTCGCGGTCACGTTCTTGCCTATCCTGCTCGTGAGCGCCATCGCGATCTGGGCCGCCGTGCGCCTGATCCAGCCGGCGCCGCCCGATACGCTGACGATCAGCGCCGGCCCGCGCGGCAGCACATTCTGGAATGCCGCCCAGCGCTACAAGGAAATCCTCGCGCGCAACCGCGTCAAGCTCGTCGTGCTCGACTCCGAAGGCTCGGCGGAGAACCTGCGGCGGCTTCTCGACCCCAACGCAAAAGTCGACGTCGCGTTCGTGCAGGACGGCATCGCGAAGGGCAAAACCGACGGGCTCATGTCGCTCGGCAGCGTCGCGTACGTGCCGGTTGCGATCTTCTATCATGGGCCGACCGTCGAATGGCTGTCGCAATTCAAGGGGCAGCGCATCGCGATCGGCGCCGAAGGCAGCGGCACGCGCGAACTCGCGCTCGCGCTGCTCGCGGCGAACGGCATCACACCGGGCGGTCCGACAAAGCTTCTGCCGCTATCGGGCGACGATGCAGCGAAGGCGCTCGTCGACGGCAAGATCGACGCCGCGTTCCTGACCGGCGACTCCGCGCAGCCGCCGGTCATGGTCAAGCTGTTCCGCACACCGAATATCCAGTTCTACGATTTCACGCAGGCGCATGCTTATGCGGGACGCTTTCCGTACCTGACGCGCATCGAGCTGCCGATGGGCTCGCTCGATCTCGGCAGGAACATCCCGTCGAAGACGCTGCAAATGGTCACGCCGACCGCCGAGCTCGTCGCGCGCACGTCGCTGCATCCGGCACTGTCTGACCTGCTGATCGAAGCCGCGCGCGAGGTGCACGGCAAGGCGACCGTGCTGCAGCGCGCGGGCGACTTCCCCGCGCCGCTCGCCCACGACTTCCCGATCAGCGACGATGCGGCGCGCTACTACAAGTCTGGCAAGAGCTTCCTGTACCGCACGCTGCCGTTCTGGATCGCGAGCCTCGCGGACCGGCTGCTGGTCGTGCTCGTGCCGATCATCGTCGTGCTGATTCCGGGCCTGCGGCTCGTGCCGTCGCTGTACGCATGGCGCGTGCGTTCGCGCATCTACCGCTGGTATGGCGCGCTGATCGCGATCGAGCGCGGCGCGCTGTCCGAGACGTCGCAAGCCGAACGCGACACGCTGATCGAGCGGCTCGATGCGATCGAGGAAGCGGTCAACGGGCTCAAGATGCCGCTTGCCTATGCGGACCAGTTCTATGTGCTGCGCGAACATATCGGCTTCGTGCGCGAGCGGCTCACGCGTCCGCGCGACGCGCATGCGGACGCGCAGGAGACGGCGCCGCCGGCCGCGGAGCCGCGCGCCGACGCAGCAGAGCCTGCCCAGGCGGCAGAGCACGAAACGGCGCAGGCAGCTGAAAAAGCGGAACTCGAAGGGCAACACGAAGGGAAACAGCAGCAGGCCGCCGACACCGCCCGCGACGGGCAGATATCGAGCGACGCGCCGCGCGCCGGGCAGGCCGGCCCCACCCATATTGCGTGAGCCTCGCTCGCGGGTTGCCGCTCGAGCGGATCGACCGGGCCCGTCGTCGGATCGACCGGCGGCCCGTCACGCCGTCGGCCCGACAGCCTGGCCGTTTCCGGTCGACCGGTTGGGCCGCCATCACGCAACACGTCAGGCGAAACCCGCATTCCGCGCACATTTGGCGCTTCGCCGGCCGCGCCGGTGCTGCGCGGCGGGTCGGCTTTGCGTAAGATCGAGGGCAACCGGCACGGCGCGCATCCCTCAGACGTTCTGAAGGTCAGACGTTCAGGCATTCGGCAGCGCCGCCGTGCCACACTGGAAATCCCGGGAGACATCATGACCGATGGCATCGACGCCACGCAGCCACTGTGGTTTTACGACTTTGTCTCGCCGTTTTCGTACCTGTTGCTCGAGCAGTACGATAAATGGCCGGGCCTTCCATTCGTGATGACGCCAACCTCGTTGAACGAGGTGTACGGCCACTGGCGGCAGCGCCTCGCGTACGACGTTCCCGCCAAGCGCGTCTTCACGTATCGCTATGCGCTGTTTCGCGCGGAACAGCTTGGCATTCCGTTCAGGATGCCGCCTGTGCATCCGTTCGATTCGACGAAGCCGATGCGTCTTGCGGCCGCGCTTCGCGCGGACGTGAACACGGTACGCGAGATTTTCCGCTTCATCTGGCGCGAAGGCCGCGACCCGTCGACGCCCGACGGCTTCGCGCTGCTGTGCGAGCGCCTCGGCATCGCGGACGGCCCCGCACTCGTCGAAACCGAAGAGGCCAAGGCGCAACTGCAGCGCAATAACGCCGATGCGATCGCGCTCGGCGTATTCGGCGTGCCGACCTTCTGGATGAACAAGCAGCTGTTCTGGGGCGAAGACGCGTTGCCGATGGTGCTCTATTGCGCGCGCACGCCGAACTGGCTCGAGTCGAAAGAGGTCAAGCGGATTTCCTCGCTGCCTTCGGCATTCCCGAAGCCGTGATTGCCGGCGCCGTGCTTTTGCGAGCATGACGGCGGGCGGCCGATGCTGATGCCCGCCATACCGCGCGCGCTATGCCTCATGCGTGCGTAAAGGCTTAAGGTTACGCAAGGAACGACCCGACCGACGCTCAAACCGTGGACGACACTACCGCTACCCTCGACATCTGGCTCGTGCGCGTGCTGCGCACGCTGCTCGTCGAGCGCAGCGTCACGCAGACCGCGCTGCGCCTGAACCAGACGCAGCCGGCCATCAGCACGGCGCTGCGCAAGCTGCGCGAAACGCTGAACGATCCGATTCTCGTGCGCGGCAAGTCGGGGATGGTGCCGACCGAATACGGCGAGTCGCTGCTTGCGTCGGCGCAAAAGGTGCTGCGCGACGTCGACTTCGTCGCGACGCCGCATGGCGATTTCGACCCGGCGCGCTCGCGCCGCATATTCCGCATCGCCGCGCCCGACTACCTGAACGACTTCTTCATGCCGACCGTGATCGCGCAATTCCGCGACGCGGCGCCGCATGCGCGGCTCGAGATCGAGTCGCTGGGCCCGCTGCTCGATCATGCGGCGGCGCTCGACAAGGGCGAACTCGATCTCGTGATCGGCAACTGGCCGAGGCCCGACGAGCGCTTCGAACGTAGCGACCTGTTTTCGGACAGCGTCGTCTGCATAATGCGCGCGGACCATCCGCTTGCGCAGGCGCCGCTCTCGCGCGAAGCGTATCTCGCGGCGCCGCATCTCGCGCCGACGCCGTATAGCGGCGCGCGCGGCGGCGCGATCGACGCGGGCTTCGAGCGCGCGGGCGCAACACGCCGCATCGTCGCCATGCTGCCGTACTTCGGGCTCGTGCCGCACGTGCTGCTGCAGTCGGATCTGATCTTCACGACGACGCGCCGCTTCGCGATGCACTATGCGAACCTGCTGCCGCTCGCGGTTATCGATGTGCCGATTCCGTTCCCGCGCATCCGCTGCTATCAGATGTGGCATCCGCAAACGGACCGGCCAAGCGATCTCGGCTGGCTGCGTGGCCTGCTCGCGCAGGTATCGGCCAACCTCGTCGCGCACAAGACGCGGCGCACGCGCGACGGCAGCTGCGAGGCCGCGCGGGCGCCTCGATCGGGTACCGCATCTGCCGCGCCGCAGGAACAGGCCGGTGCGAGCGACGATATCGACGTCGACGCCGGCCCGCACGCCGGATTCGATACGAGCCCGCCGCGCATCACGCGCTCGCGCTGAGCTCGCCTCAATCGCCTCAATCGCTTCAATCGCTTCAAGCGCTTCGGCCGCTTTCCGCGACGTCCGCCGCGTCAGCCATTTCAACCGCGCCAGCTGCCGGACGCGCACCTCGCACTTGCAGCAACTGCGCGCAGACTGCGAGCGCAATCGCATGCGGCGCCTTGTCGGTGATGCCGTCGACACCGATCGGGCAAGTCATCTGAGCCATCCGCGCGGCGTCGACGCCGCGCTCGATCAGGCGCCGTTCGAATTTCACGCGCTTCGTCTTCGAACCGATCATCCCGAAGTACGCGAAGTCGCGCCGCCGCATGATCCGCGACGCGAGCGCGAAGTCGAGCGCGTGGTTGTGCGTCATCACGAGAAAATACGTGCCGGCCGGCGCCTGATCGACGATCGCTTCTGGCGTGTCGGTCGCTTCGATCTGCACGTTCGCGGGCACTTCGTCGGGGAACAGTTCGTCGCGTTCGTCGACCCATTGCACGACGCACGGGAGGCTGCCGAGCAGCGTCACGAGCGCATGGCCGACATGGCCCGCGCCGAACAGCACGATATGCATCGGCGGCGGCAGGCTCGCGCGCCGGCCGCTGCGGCGGCGGTCCGCTTGCAGCGGTGCGGCATCCGTCGGCGCTTGCGGCGAAGATCCGCGCGTAAATTCAGGCGCGAAGCACGAGTTCATCATCGCTGCCATCCTTGCGCCTGCGTATTCATGGCGCGCACGGCGCCGACCGCCTTGAGGATCGCTTCGCCCGTTGCCGGCGCGTTCAACGGCGGGTTGACGCGATAATCGGCAACGCTGGCAACCGCGTCGCGAATCGCGAAGAACACGGAGAACGGCAACAACAGCGGCGGCTCGCCAACCGCCTTCGAGCGGTGAATGCTGTCTTCCGCGTTGCGATTTCTGAACAGGTTCACGCGGAAATCGGGCGGCATGTCGTTGACGGTCGGAATCTTGTAGGTGGAAGGCGCATGTGTCATCAGCTTGCCGCCCTCGTTCCACCACAGCTCCTCGGTGGTGAGCCAGCCCATGCCCTGCACGAACGCGCCTTCCACCTGGCCGATATCGAGCGCCGGATTCAGCGACGCGCCCACGTCGTGCAGCGCATCGGCACGCAGCACGCGCATCTCGCCCGTCAGCGTATCGATCACCACTTCGGAAACGGCTGCACCGTACGAGTAGTAGAAGAACGGGCGGCCTTGCAGCTTCGCCTGATCCCAATAGAGCTTCGGCGTCGCATAGAAACCGTCGGACCACAACTGCACGCGCGCGAGATACGCTTTCGCGATCACCTCGTCGAACGGTACGACCGCTTCGCCCACGATAACGTTATCGTTCGCGAAGCGCACCGCGGCGGCGGGCACCTGTTCCGCGCCGTAGCGTTCGGCCGCAAATGCGGCAAGCCGCTCGCGCAACTGGCGCGCGGCGTCCTGCGCGGCCTTGCCGTTCAGATCCGTGCCCGTCGATGCGGCCGTCGCCGAGGTGTTCGCCACCTTGCTCGTATCGGTCGCCGTCACGCGCACGCGACCAAAGCCGATGCCGAGCTCGTGCGCGACGACCTGCGCGACCTTCGTGTTGAGCCCCTGCCCCATCTCCGTGCCGCCGTGATTGACGAGCACCGAGCCGTCCGTGTAGATATGAACGAGCGCGCCCGCCTGGTTGAAGTGCGTGACGTTGAACGCGATGCCGAATTTCACCGGCGTCAGCGCGATGCCCTTTTTCAGCACTGCGTTGTGTTCGTTGAAGTCGCGGATCGCCGCGCGCCGCGCGCGATAGTCGCTCGTGGTTTCGAGTTCGCCGATCAGTTCGTGCAGCACGTTGTCTTCGACGATCTGGCCGTACGGCGTCTGGTTGCGCTCGGTTTTGCCGTACAGATTGCGGCGCCGCACGTCGAGCGGATCGAGCCCGAGCGAGCGCGCGACATTGTCGATGATGTATTCGATCGCGAACGCGCCTTGCGGTCCGCCGAAGCCGCGAAACGCCGTGTTCGACTGCGTGTTGGTCTTGCCGCAGAAGCCCGCGATCGCAACATCGGGCAGCCAGTAAGCGTTATCGAAGTGGCACACGGCGCGCGTCATCACCGGCCCCGACAGATCGGCGGAGAAGCCGCAGCGCGACGTCATGTCGACCGACACGCCTTCGAGCATGCCGTCGTCGTCGTAGCCGACTTCGAACGTGTAGTGGAAATCGTGGCGCTTGCCCGTGACCATCATGTCGTCGTCGCGGTCGGGGCGCAGCTTGACCGGGCACAGCAGCTTCCATGCGGCAAGCGCCGCGCAGCAGGCGAACAGGCCCGACTGCGATTCCTTGCCGCCGAAGCCGCCGCCCATGCGCCGGCATTCGACGAGCACGTTATGCGACGCGACGTTCAGCACATGCGCGACCAGATGCTGCATTTCGGTCGGATGCTGCGTCGAGCACCAGACGTGCATGCCGTCGTCGTCCTTAGGCACCGCGTAAGCGATCTGTCCTTCAAGATAGAACTGCTCCTGGCCGCCCAGCAGCATCTCGCCGGCCTCGCGATGCGCGGCGCGCGCGATTTGCGCGCCGGCATCGCCGCGCGCGAGCTTCATCGGCGCAACCACGCTCTGCTTCGCCGCGCGCGCCTGTTGCGCAGTCAGTACCGCGGGCAGTTCCTCGTAGACCACTTGCGCGCGCCGCGCCGCGAGGCGCGCGGTGTCGTGCGACGTCGCCACGACGATAAACATCGGCTGGCCGACGTACTGCACGATGCCGTCCGCGAGAATGGGATCGTCGCCTTTGACGATCGGCGCGCAGTCGTTGTGGCCGGGAATGTCGTCGGCGGTGAACACCGCGACCACGCCCGGCGTTGCGCGCACCTGGTCGAACGAGATCGAGACGATCTTCGCGTGCGCCTTCTGCGACAGGCCAAGCGCCGCGTGCAGAGTGCCGGCGACGAGCGGAATGTCGTCGGTGTAGGTCGCGCGGCCGGCCACGTGCAGATGCGCGGACTCGTGCGGGCGCGACACGTGCACCTGTGTGAACGTGTCGCGTTCGGCGAGTGCCTCGGCGCCTTTCAGGAACGGTTCGGCTTGCTGGTTCATGCGGATGATTCTCCGTGTCTCTTGTCTTGCGGGCTTGAGTCTGGCTTGTGTCCGTCCCGTGCCTGGCTAATGGCGCGTATCGCGCGTCTTACGCGTCCACCGCTGTCGCGGCCTGCACCGCACGCACATCGAGCGCCGACTTCGGCAGCGGATCGTGCGGACGCGTTTCGAGCCAGAACCGGTAAAGCGTGTTTTTTGCGGTTTCCATACGATAGTCGTCGGTGGCGCGCATGTCGGACAGCGGCGCGTAGTCTTCGGCGAGCGCGAGCATGGCGGCCTGCGCGGTCGCTTCGTGCCAGTGCGCATCCCGCAGCACGCTTTCCGCGTGCGTGGCGCGCTTCGGCGTCGCTGCCATGCCGCCGAACGCGATGCGCGGCTCGCGAATCGCGTCGCCGTCCGCGATAAACGCGAAGGCCGCGCATACGGCCGAGATATCGGAATCGAAGCGCTTCGAGATCTTGTACGTGCGAAAACGCAGGTTCGCGCGCGCACCGGCACGCGTCGGCACCTTCACCGCGACCACGAACTCGTGCTCGGCCATGTTCTTCTTCTGGTACGCGAGATAGAGGTCTTCGAGCGGCATCTCGCGCTCGACGTCACCGCCGCGCAGCACGACATGCGCGCCGAGCGCGATCAGCCCCGGCATCGAATCGCCGATCGGCGAGCCGTTCGCGACATTGCCGCCGAGCGTGCCCGCGTTGCGGATCGGCAGGGACGCAAAGCGCTGCCACATCTCGGTCAGTTCCGGGTAAAGCTTCGCGAGCTCCGCGTACGCGGCTTCGACGGTCACGCCCGCGCCGATGCGCAGCCAGCCGCCGGCCGTTTCGATCTTCTGCAGCTCGGCAATCTGGCCCACGTAGACGATATCGCCGAGCGCGCGCATCTGCTTCGTGACCCACAGCCCGACGTCGGTGCTGCCGGCGAGGATGCGCGCCGCGGGTTGCGCTTCTTTGAGCCGCGCGAGCGCATCGACGGTGCGCGGCGCGGCAAAACGCTGGCCCGCGTGCTCGTATTCGAACGTCGCGTCGCGCTCGAGCGACTGCAGCGCGCGCGACAGCGCCGCGGTATCGACCGGCGCGGCCGGCGCCGGCAACGCGAACATCCGCATCGCCGCATCGACGATCGGCCGGTAGCCCGTGCAGCGGCACAGATTGCCCGTCAGCGCGTTGGCGACCTCGTCGCGCGTCGGTACCGTGCCATTCGCGCCGCCGCAGGCGTGCGCGTGTTCGTGCGTCTCGCCATGCTTGTGGCCGGGCCGGTGGCCATATTCGCGGCCGTGCTTCTTGTACATCGCCCACATCGACATGACGAAGCCCGGCGTGCAGAATCCGCACTGCGAGCCGTGGCATTCGACGAGCGCCTGCTGCACCGGATGCAGCGAGCCATCCGGCTGGCGCAGGTCTTCGACGGTGATTAGCGCTTTGCCGTCGAGCGTCGGCAGAAACTGGATGCACGCGTTGACCGCCTTGAAGCTCACGCCGCCCAGTTCGTCGCGCTCGCCGACGACGACCGTGCACGCGCCGCAGTCGCCTTCCGCGCAGCCTTCCTTGGTGCCCGTGCAGCGCGCGTCTTCACGCAGGTACTGCAGGACGGTGCGCGTGACCGGCGCGCCGCTGATTTCGCGGATCGCGTTGCGGTGATAGAAGCGGATCGGCTGGCTCATGTCTCGTGTCTCTCGTGTCTGATTCCGGCTTGCGGCAATTTTGGCGTTCGCGCGGGGGATGCGGCAGCGGTATGGTTCGAAAACTATCACCGCCGGTTCCGCCAACCCATAGCGTGAGGACCATGCAGCTCATATCGCCAGAAACATATTGAGATAGGCAAACGCACCGCCGGTACTTATACCGGCGCGTCCGTTATGACATGCTTCGGATTCGAATACGTCCTTTCGGCCAATCGCTCCGCGTCGCGAGCTTCGGGACGTCGGAGTGCGCCGAAATCCAACCGCTATGGTCTGGCACCTTTATGCGAAAGATTTTTAAGCATCCGCTGCATGAAAGCCGGTTCCGTGGGAAAATCACGGACTTCCGCCGTTTTCAAGTCTCGTTTTCCCCATGTCCGCCGACTCCGCTTCGCCGCGCAGTGAATTTGCGACCACGTTGCAGATCATTCCGGTCGTCTTCTTTACATTCGTTTGCTACCTGAATATCGGCATTCCGCTCGCGGTGCTGCCGGGCTATGTGCACGGCGGGCTCGGCTTCAGCACGGTGGTCGCCGGCCTCGCGATCAGCGTGCAATACCTCGCCACGCTCGCATCGCGCGCGCTCGCCGGCCGCTCGGCCGATACGCTCGGACCGAAGAAAACCGTGTCGAACGGACTGATTGCAAGCGGCGTCAGCGGCGCCGGGCTGCTGCTCGCCGCGCTCACGAGCCACTGGCCCGCGTTGAGCATCACGCTGCTCGTAGTCAGCCGCCTCGTGCTCGGAGTCGGCGAAAGCCTGTGCGGCACCGGCGCGATTCTCTGGGGCATCGGGCGCGTCGGTACCGCGAACAATGCGCGCGTGATCTCGTGGAACGGCATCGCCACTTACGGCGCGCTGGCGATCGGCGCGCCGTTCGGCGTCGTGATCGCGCGCGACATCGGCTTCGCTTCGCTCGGCATCGCCGTCATCGCGCTCGCCGCGGGCGGCTATGCGCTCGCGCGGCTCGTGCCGTCGGTGCCGCTCGTGCACGGCGAACGGATGTCGTATCGCAGCGTCTTCGCGCGCGTGTTGCCGCACGGCCTCGGCCTCGCGCTCGGCTCGGTCGGCTTCGGCTCGATCGCAACGTTCATCACGCTCTTCTATGCGGCGCGGCACTGGCCGAATGCGGCGCTGTCGCTGACGCTGTTCGGCACGATGTTCATCGGCGCGCGCCTGCTGTTCGCGAACACGATCAAAACGTATGGCGGGTTTCGCGTCGCGATCGCGTCGTTTTCGCTCGAATGCGTCGGGCTGTTGATGTTGTGGCTCGCACCGGTGCCGCATGTCGCGCTGGCTGGCGCCGCGCTGACGGGCTTCGGTTTTGCGCTCGTGTTCCCGGCCCTCGGCGTCGAGGCGGTCGGTCTCGTGCCGCCCGCGAGCCGGGGCGCGGCCCTGTCCGCGTACTCGGTGTTTCTCGATCTGTCGCTGGGCGTGACCGGGCCGCTTGCCGGGTACATCGCGGGTCAGTTCGGTTATGCGTCCGTGTATCTGTTCGCGGCGGTTGCGGCCGCGGCGGCGATTGCGCTGACGATGGTGCTCTATCAGCGCTACGTGCGCGGTGTAACGGGGCCGTCAGCGGTGGTTTGACCGGGTTCGCGCGGCGCCGCGAGGCGGCGCGCCGCTCGGGCTCAATGCGTGAGCAATTCGGCTTTCGCGCCCGCCTTCGTCCCATTCGACAACGACTTCTCGAGCGCCGCGACACCGGCCGGCAAATCGACGCCCACGCCAAGATCGACCATCGTCCGTCCGAACGCGTGCACGGTGCGAAATAGGTTGTGCGCGCGGCACTGTTCGCCCATCTGCCCGATCCGCACGATCGGCAAACCGAACGACCCCGAGATCTCGACCTGGTGGTGACGCGAAATGTGTCCGCAGATATCGCCGGGGCTCAACGTGCCCGGCACTTCGATGCCGATCACCGAATTGAGCCGGCATTCCTGCGGCGTATAAAGCTGCAGGCCCATCGCCGTGATCGCCTCCTGCAACGCAAGCGAGCATTTCTGATGGCGCGCGAAGCGCTTCTCGAGCGTCTCCGCGCAAACGAGCCGCAATGCCTCGTGCAGCGCGAGCACGCCCGACACCGGCGCCGTGTAGTGATATCCTGCGTTGTGCCAGAAGTTTTCGGCAAGCGACGCATCGAGACACCAGTGCGGGCCCGGATCCTTGCGCGCCTTCACGCGCGCCCACGCGGCATCGGAGAACGCGATCAGCGACACACCGGGAATGGACGACAGGCCCTTCTGCCCGCCCGTGATCACCGCATCGATGCCCCACGCGTCCATATCGAGCGGCATCGTACTCAGCGTGCACACCGCATCGACGACGACCAGCGCGCCGGCCGCCTTCGCCAGCGCGGCAATATCCTGCAGATGGTGATTCCACACGGTGTTCGAGGTCTCGCCTTGCACGATCGTGACGACCTCCGGACGCTCGCGGCCGATCGCCGCGGCAATCTCTTCGAGGCTCGCGACCGTGCGGTCCGGCACTTCGAGCAGCGACACGTTTGCACCGACGCGGCGGCCCATCTCGGCCATGCGCTCGCTGAAGAAGCCGTTCCTGATGCTGAGCATGCGCGTGCCCGGCCACGCGAGATTCGAGATCGCCATCTCCATCGCGGCCGAGCCGGGACCCGCGACGCCGAGCACCCACTTCGAATTCGTCTGGAACACGTAGCGCGCCATCGTCTTGACCTGCCCGACCACCTTCGACATCGTGCCGCCCAGGTGGTTGATGACGATCGCATTCGCCTTGGCCACCGCGGCGGGAATCGGCACCGGGCCGGCGCCCATCATCAGCAGCGGTTCTTCGGGGAGGATGGCGTCGAGCGATTCGACCTCGGGACAAGGAACAGTGGACGTCGTAGTGGACATGATCAGGTAGGCAGGCGAGCGAATGAAAATAGACAAAGCGCGTAGGCAAAACGCGTAGACAAAGCGCCGGCAAGGCACGAGACAAACGCTTTAGAAACAGCCGTTAAAAACAGCCGTTAAAAACGGACCCGCCGGCAGGCTGCCGGCGGGCCGCTTTTTGCCGCTGCGTCCGATCATTCACCGATCCGCGCGAATGTGCAAGTTTTTTGACAGCGCGTACGATTCGTGTCCGCGCATTTTCGGTTCGATTTCAGCGCGCCCGTTTTGTCTTCGCGCCACATGCGGCAGCCGCGACTGCGTCACTTCACCTTGTTCTTGTCGAGGCTCTTTCCGGTCGCGGCATTGAAACGCTCGACATATTCCTCGATGAGCTTGCGCACCGCGCGGCCGATCGCCCGATAGTCCGATTCGTTCAGATTCGCAAGCGACACGCGTCCCGACGGATGCGCGGTGCCGAAGCCGCGCCCCGGCAGCAGCACGACGCGCGCTTCGCGCGCAAGACGGAACAGCAGCTCGGACGGCTGCGTGTTCTTCTTGATCCATTCGACGAACTCACGGCCGTGAGCACGTTCTCCGAGGAATTCCATATCGAGGATCGTGTAGTAGTCGACCTGATTCGGATCGTCGTCTTCGAACGAGATGCCAACCTCTTCGTACAGCGCACGCTTGCGGTTGCGAATGAGCCGCTTCAATGCGCACTTGTACGCATCGGGCGTGTCCATCAGAGAAAACAGCGAGAACAGCACCATCTGCACCTGCTGCGGCGTCGACAGACCCGCGGTGTGATTGAGCGCGACCGTGCGGCTGTCCGCGACGAGCCGGTCGATAAACTTGAGCTTGTCGGGCTCGGTCGTGATCGACTCGTAGCGCGCGTGCAGTTCCTTCCTCACGTCCTTCGGCAGTTGCGCGATCAGACGATCGAGCACGTTGTCGCGATGCGTTGCGATCGTGCCGAGGCGCCAGCCCGTCGCGCCGAAATACTTCGAATACGAGTAGACGAGAATCGTATTCTTCGGCGCGAGTGCGAACAGCGACACGAAGTTGTCGGCAAACGTGCCGTACACGTCGTCGGTGAGCAGGATCAGATCGGGCCGTTCCTTGACGATGTCGGCAATCTGCCGAAGGCTTTCGTCGCTGATCTTCACCGACGGCGGGTTGCTCGGGTTCACGAGGAAGAACGCCTTCACCCTCGGGTCGCGCAGCTTGTCGAGTTCGGCCTCCGGGTACTGCCAGTTTTTTTCGACATCCGCGCTGAGGTTGATCACGTTCAGCTGGTAATCGTTCAGCCGGGGGATCTCGATGTACGGCGTGAAGATCGGCACGCCGAGCGCGATCGTGTCGCCGGCCCTGATCAGCCGGTTTTCGCGCATCGTGTTGAAGATATAGGTCATCGCCGCGGTGCCGCCTTCGACCGCGAAGATATCGAACTCGCCGACAAACGGATGCTTGCCGATCATCTCGCGCCGCAAATACTGGCCCACGATAATTTCCGACAGCTTCAGCATCCGGTCCGGCACCGGATAGTTCGACGCGAGAATGCCCTCGCACATCTCGTAGAGAAAATCGCCATCCGGCAGCCCGAGCTGGTCGCGCACATACGACACGGCACCGCGCAGAAAGTCGATGCCTGGCACGCCTTTGTTTTCGCGCAGGAACAACTCGAAGCGTTCACTCAAGCCGTCGCGCTTCGGAAAGCCGCCGACGCCCTCGGGCATATACGCAAACGAGCGCTCCGCTTCGCGCATCGCAAAGAGGCCCAGTTGCCAGAAGCCGTGGCGCGGAATGGTCGCGAGAAAATTGGGATTGCCGCGGCCCGCATTGAGCATCGCGGTATTCGCGGGACGCTCGACCGCGCCGCCGCCGGCCGCCTTGATGAGCTCGTCCTTCAGCTCGAACGGGCTCAGCGCGGCGAGCTTCGCCTGCTCACCGCCGTCGCGCGTCGCGCTGCCGGTCCCGTTAGCCGATTTGCCTTTTGCCATGGTCGTCTCCTCGTGGATGACATCCGTTTGACTGCGTCGCGATCACGAGCGGCAACGCGCGCGACATTTCAGACAAGCCTGACAACGAGTAACGCGATTTCCGTTCAAGACCTGAGCAATTCGGCATCATTGATTTGCATCCCGAATCGACGTGCGTTGCACACGTCGGGCGGAGCCTACTTGTCCAGCCAATCGATGCCGAATCGATTTGCATGCATGCGCAAGCACATCGCACTCGCGATGCGGATGTCGCAGCTGCAGGGAATCGTCGTGCCGCTTTAATAGATATGAAAACCAGGCAGGGCTGTCAATGTGATTTTTGAAGCGGGATCGGCAATGGCTACGGCATTGCGGGTGCAGGCCGTCTCGTTACCGGGCCGCCGGCGAGCGCCGCAGCGGCGCCGCATGGTGCGATACTGGGCAACATGCACGCTCATTCCAGGAGTCGCAATGCGCATGATCCTGTTCAGCAGCCGTCAGTACGACCGCGACACGTTCAGCGAAGCCAACGCGTCGTTTCACTACGAACTGCACTTCCAGGAGTCGTCTCTCGACAGCGAGACCGCGATCCTTGCCCACGGCTACGACGTCGTCTGTCCGTTCGTCAACGACACCGTCGACGCAGCCGTG
Source organism: Paraburkholderia sp. SARCC-3016 (assembly GCF_031119615.1). Classification (NCBI taxonomy): domain Bacteria; kingdom Pseudomonadati; phylum Pseudomonadota; class Betaproteobacteria; order Burkholderiales; family Burkholderiaceae; genus Paraburkholderia; species Paraburkholderia sp. SARCC-3016. The sequence continues at coordinate 62,178 of NZ_JAVHZD010000033.1, forward strand.
CTCGAACAGCTGCATGCGGGCGGCACGCGGCTGATCGCGCTGCGATCGGCGGGCTTCAATCACGTCGAGCTGGCGGCAGCCGCGCGCCTCGATCTGCCGGTGCTGCATGTGCCCGCTTACTCGCCGCATGCGGTCGCGGAGCACGCGGTCGGGTTGATTCTCGCGCTGAACCGGCGTTTGCCGCGTGCGGTCGCACGCACGCGCGAAGGCGACTTTTCGCTGACGGGCCTGCTCGGTTTCGATTTGCACGGCAAGACCGTCGGCATAGTCGGAACCGGCGTCATCGGCCGCACGTTCGGCCGCATCATGGCCGGTTTCGGCATGCAGGCAATCGCATACGATCCGGGGTCGCCCGCCGCCGAACTGCTCGCGCTCGGCGCGCAGTACGTGCCGCTCGACACGCTGCTCGGCAGTGCGGATATCGTGAGCCTGCACTGCCCGCTCGTGCCGGCCACCTACCATATGATCGATGCGGCTGCGCTCGCGAAGATGAAGCGCGGCGCGATGCTGATCAACACGGGGCGCGGCGGGCTCGTCGAAAGCAATGCGCTCGTCGGCGCGCTGAAGAGCGGGCAGCTCGGCCATCTCGGCCTCGACGTCTATGAAGAGGAAGGCGGCCTTTTCTTCGAGGATCACTCGGATACGCCGCTGCTGGACGATGTGCTCGCGCGGCTTCTGATGTTCCCGAATGTGATCGTCACCGCACACCAGGCGTTCTTTACGCGCGAAGCAATGAACGAGATCGCGCAAACGACGCTTGGCAATGTGAAAGCATGGTGCGACGGCGCGCCCGTCAATGTCGTGCGGCACGCGCCGGCGCGCGGCTGACGGCTGGCGATGCGCGCCTCAGAGCCGCTTGCTCAGGCCGCCGTCCCGCGCGTGCCCGATGCGCCGGTCGCGCGGAAGGTCATCGTCGCCTGCGTGTTCGTCGTCGTCCGCGAAGTCGTCGTTAGGGTCGCCGACGATGCCTGGCGCGATGCTCATCGTGGGCCGCAGCGCGGTGCGTGCATCGTCGGGAGCGCCGCAATACTGGCGCAACAGCGCGGCCTCGCGCTCGTGCACTTCGACCGGAAACCAGCGCGCGCCGGCCGATGCGAGGTAACGCGCGCGGTGCTGTCCGTTGCGGAACGCGACCACGCCTTCGTGCTCGAGACCGAGCCATCCGATCAGCCCCGGCGCGCGCCGTGCGGTCATCGTCACGTAAGGCATATCGGGAATGCGCGAATTGGCCGGATCGAGAAACTCGCGAATGCCGCGCACCTTGCCGGGATGCCATTCGTGGACCGGGCGCAGCACATAGTCGGTGTCGTCGCGCTCGGCGCACAGCAGCAGCTTGCGCGCGTCGACGAGCACGACTTCATGGCGGGTTCCGTCGATCGAGAACACGCGCTTGAGCCGCACATGGTCATACCATTCATGGTCGTGCAGTTCGACGACCCAGACAGGTTCACTTGTGGGCATTGCTGAATTCGACATCGACGGCTTCAGATGAAAACGGACAGTGGGTCGCCTCCGATATGCTGGCACGGCCGGCGCGCAGTACGCTGGAGAGCCGATCGAACCGGCATATGAGCGGTGCTTACGCTACGAGTCGATTGTGAAAAGGCCGTGTCACTTAGGCAAGCGATTTCGCTGCGCACATGTGGTATTTCGAGCAAATCGAAGCACGTATTGCGACGACTCCGATCGACTTGCATCGGGAGATGACGATGACCCTCGAAACATTTGGTGAACATGTACGCATCGAAGCGATCGATGCGGTCGCAACGATCGTGCTCGATCGGCCCGCGCGCCGCAATGCAGTCGATCGCCCGACGGCAAACGCCTTGTCCGCCGCGTTCGCGCGTGTCGAAAGCCACGCGGACTGGCGCGTTGCCGTGCTGTTCGGCGCGGGCGGCACGTTCTGCGCAGGCGCCGATCTTACCGCGCTCGACGACGACACGCGCCGCAACGAGCTGCATGCCGACGGCAGCGGTCCGGGCCCGATGGGCCCGACGCGCACGCCGTTCGCAAAGCCCGTGATCGCCGCGATCGCGGGGTACGCGGTCGCGGGCGGGCTCGAGCTTGCGGCGATGTGCGATCTGCGCGTCGTCGAGCGTTCCGCCGTGCTCGGTGTGTTTTGCCGGCGCGTCGGCATTCCGCTCATCGATGGCGGCACGGTTCGCCTGCCGCGGCTCATTGGTTTGTCGCGCGCGCTCGATCTGATTCTGACGGGCCGCGCGCTCGGCGCCGACGAGGCGTTTGCATTCGGGCTCGCGAATCGCATCGTCGACGACGGCACGGCGCGCGCCGCCGCCGAAAAGCTCGCCGCGGAACTGGCCGCGCTGCCTCAGGCGGCATTGCTCGCGGACCGCCGTTCGGCATACGCAAACAGCATGCTCGACGATCTCGCCGACGCGTTACGCCGAGAAGGCGCGGGCGGTTACGCGGCAGTGCTCGGCGAGGGCATGGCGCTCGCCGCACGCTTTGCCGGCGGCGCTGGCAGGCACGGAAGCGCGCTCGATCCATCGGGTGGCTCATCGGGTGGCTCATCGGGTGGCTGATCGCACCGCTCGACGGTCGACTGACGCCCGACTTCCTCGCCGCATCGGCGTCGCATCGTCACCGCGTTTTCGTCGCCTGCGAAAAAAAACAACAGCGGCCGAGATTGCGCTTCGCAAGGGTTTCGGCTTAGGTACAATCCCCTACCGACTTTCCTGATCCGCCGCGACGCTCCGACGCGCTTCGTCCCGAACGCGCGCGAGCGCGGCGCGCCGGCGCTCCCGATCATGCCCCTGCCCCTTTTTGCCCTGGCCATTGCCGCATTCGGCATCGGCACGACTGAATTCGTCATCATGGGGCTGCTGCCCGACGTCGCGCGCGATCTCGCCGTGTCGATTCCGGCGGCCGGCATGCTCGTCTCGGCCTATGCGCTCGGCGTCACGATCGGCGCACCGATCGTCGCGATCGCGGTCGCGAACATGCCGCGCAAGAAAGCGCTGATGAGCCTGATCGGCGTGTTTATCGTCGGTAACCTGCTATGCGCGATCGCGCCGAACTATGCGGTGCTGATGATTGCGCGCATCGTCACGGCGTTCTGCCATGGCGCATTCTTCGGCATCGGATCGGTGGTCGCCGCGGGCCTCGTCGCGCCGAACCGCCGCGCACAGGCGATCGCACTGATGTTCACGGGCCTCACGCTCGCGAATGTGCTCGGCGTGCCGCTCGGCACCGCGCTCGGCCAGGCAGTCGGCTGGCGCTCGACGTTCTGGGCGGTCACCGTGATCGGCGTGCTCGCCGCCGCGGCGCTCGCAGTCTGCCTGCCGTCGCGCATCGAGATGCAGAAGGCGAGCCTGCTGCACGAATTCAAGGTGCTGAAAAATCCGCAGGTACTGATGGTGCTCGGCACGAGCGTGCTCGCGTCGGCAAGCCTGTTCTCGACCTTCACCTACATCACGCCGATTCTCGAAGACGTGACCGGCTTTACGCCGCACGCGGTCACCCTCGTGCTGCTGCTGTTCGGCCTCGGGCTCACGGTCGGCAGCACGCTCGGCGGCAGGCTCGCCGACTGGCGGCCCGTGCAGTCGCTGCTCGCGTTCCTGCTCGCGATCGTCGCGATTCTCGTCGTGTTCGCGGCCGCGATGCATGCGCAGATTCCCGCGCTCGTCACCGTGTTCGCATGGGGCGTACTCGCCTTCGCGATCGTGCCGCCGTTGCAGATGCTGATTGTCGATCGCGCAAGCCATGCGCCGAATCTCGCATCGACGTTGAACCAGGGCGCGTTCAATCTCGGCAATGCCACAGGCGCATGGCTCGGCGGCATGGCGATCGGCGCGGGCGCGCCGCTCACGGCGCTGCCGTGGGTCGGCGTCGCGACGGCCGCCGGCGCCGTCGCGCTGACCTTGTGGTCCGTTTCGCTCGAACGGCGCGCGCAACGGATGGCGGTGCCTGGCTGAGGCGCGGCGTCGCTGGGCGCGGCAGCGCCCCTGCGTAGTAGCATCACGGCCGATGAAAGTGATCTTCTCGCGCGATTTTGTTGCGCTCATTCTCAGCGTCGCCGTGGTCGGGCTCGGCATGGGCGCCACGCTTCCGCTGACCGCGCTCGCCCTCACCGGCGCGGGCTACGGCACCGATGTCGTCGGCCTGCTCACTGCGGCGCAAGCGGGCGGCGGGCTCGCCGCCGTGCCGCTGACCGGCTGGGTCGGCGCGCGCTTTTCGGGCCGTCAGGTGATCGTCGGCGCCGTACTTGCGGTGGCGCTCGCCACTGCGTCGATGCAAGTCACGACGAATCTGTTCGTCTGGGCCGTGTTGCGCGTCGTCTGCGGCTTCGCGCTGATGCTGCTCTTCACGTTCGGCGAAGCATGGGTCAACCAGCTCGCCGACGACGCGTCGCGCGCCCGCGTGATCGCGATCTACGCGACGAACTTCACGCTGTTCCAGATGGCCGGACCCGTGCTCGTCAGCCGCATCGCGCGGTTCGCCGGCTCGCGCTTTCTCGTATGCGGCGCGATTTTTCTGCTCGCGCTGCCGATGCTCGCTGCCATGCGCACGACGCGGCGCGCCGCCGGCGAACCGGAACCGCACGGCAACTGGCGGCACGTGCTGCCGCAGATGTCCGCGCTCGTGATCGGCACCGGCTTTTTCGCCCTGTTCGATACGCTCGCGCTGTCGCTGATCCCGCTCTTTGCGATGACGCACGGCTTCACCGCGAGCGTCGCCGTGCTGTTCGCATCGGCGATGCTGTTCGGCGACACGACGCTGCAATTCCCGATCGGCTGGCTCGCCGATCATCTGGGCCGCGAGCGCGTGCATATCGGCGCGGCCGTGGTTGTCGTCGTGTTGCTCGCGCTGTTGCGCTGGGCGGTCGCCGTGCCGTGGCTGTGCTGGCCGCTGCTTTACGTGCTGGGCGGCGCGGCCGGCGCCATCTATACGCTGTCGCTCGTCGCCTGCGGCGAGCGCTTTCGCGGCGCGGCGCTCGTGTCCGCGAGTTCGCTTGTCGGCGCGTCGTGGAGCGTCGCGAGCTTCGGCGGCCCGCTCATTGCCGGCGCGTTGATGAAACACGTCGGCGACGATGCGCTGATCGGCGTGCTGCTCGCGAGTGCGCTCGCGTTCCTCGGCGCCGCGATATGGGAACGACGCCGCGGCACGGTGCGGGCTTTGCAGTAGCGCGAACCCTTCACGCGTGCTTCACGCTTTTCATACTCTTGCCGGCAAGACCTCGCCGACGCACGTGCCGAAGCCCACGCGATACCCGTCGCCCTGACACCATCCGGCCAGCGTCAGCTCGTCGCCATCGTCGATAAACGTGCGCGTGCCGCCTTCTTCGAGCTCGAGCGGTTTTTTCCCGTTCCACGTCAACTCGAGCAGGCTGCCGTACGAGTCGGCGGTCGGCCCGCTGATCGTCCCGGACCCCATCAGATCGCCGACCCGCGTATTGCAGCCCGACACCGTGTGATGCGCGAGTTGCTGCGCCATCGTCCAGTACATATGGCGGAAGTTCGTGCGGGCGATCGTCGTCGCGCGACGCGCGTTGCGCGCGCGCATGCGCACCTCGAGTTCGATATCGAACCCATGCCTGCCGTCCGAACGATGCCGCAGATAGTCGAGCGGCGCCGGCTCCTGCGTCGGCTGCGCGACGCGAAACGGTTCGAGCGCGTCGAGCGTGACGATCCACGGCGAAATGGTCGTGGCAAACGTCTTCGAGTTGAACGGGCCGAGCGGCACGTATTCCCATTGCTGGATATCGCGTGCGCTCCAGTCGTTGAGCAGCACCATGCCGAAGATATGGTCTTGCGCATCGGCGCACGCAATCGGCTCGCCGAGCGCATTGCCGCGCCCGACGATAAAGCCGGTTTCGAGTTCGATATCGAGCTTGCGGCACGTGCCGAATACCGGGCGCGGCGTATCGGGCAGTTTCAGTTGGCCATTGGGCCGCCGCACCGGCGTGCCGCTTACGACCACCGACGACGCGCGCCCGTTGTAACCGATCGGGATCTCGAGCCAGTTCGGCAGCAACGCGTTGGCCGGGTCGCGGAACATCGAGCCGACATTCGTCGCATGCTCCTTCGACGAATAGAAGTCCGTGTAACCGGGAATCTCGACCGGAAGATGCAGCGTCGCGTCCGACATCGGTACGAAGACGCGCGCTTTCAGCGCGTCGTCGTCGCGCAGGCGCGGGTTCTCGCGCTCGAGAAGCGCGCTCAGTTGCACGCGCACGCTGCGCCATGCGTCGCGGCCAAGCGCAATGAATGCGTTCAGCGAATCTCGCGCGAACACGCTTGCATCGTTGTTCGAGGCGCTATGCGCGCCCGGCGATGCGACAGTCAGCAGCCCCGCGCTTTCGAGCGCGGCGAGATCGACGATCAGGTCGCCGATCGCCACGCCCGCGCGCCGCGCTTGACTGTTCCAGTCGCTGAACACGCCGAACGGCAGGTTTTGAATCGGAAAATCGCAGATCGGATCGTTGGCGGTCTCGACCCAGCTCTTGCGCGACGCATCGAGCGTTGCCTGAAGTTCGCCACCGATACTCATTGCTGCTCCGCGTTGAAATGTTTCCTGAGACCTTGCCAGCACGCGGCGTAACCGGTTTGCAGTTGCGTGCTTTCGAGCGCAAAGCGCGTCGGCCGGATCAGCGTGCGCGTTTCGAACATGAACGCCATTGTGTCGCTGACCTTATGCGGTTTCGTCGTGTCGCTGTGCGACGCTTTTTCGAAGGTTTCGGCATCGGGTCCGTGCCCCGACATGCAGTTGTGCAGACTCGCGCCGCCGGGCACGAAGCCTTCGGCCTTCGCGTCATAAGCACCGTGCACGAGACCCATGAATTCGCTGGCGACGTTGCGGTGGAACCACGGCGGGCGAAATGTATCTTCGGCCGCGAGCCAGCGCGGCGGAAAGATCACGAAGTCGATCGTATCGACGCCTGGCGTATCGCTCGGCGATTGCAGCACGAGGAAAATCGACGGATCGGGATGATCGAAACTGATCGAGCCGATCGTATTGAAATGCCGCAGGTCGTATTTGTACGGGGCGTAGTTGCCGTGCCACGCGACGACGTCGAGCGGCGAATGATCGATATCGGCGCGCCACAGCTGCCCATTGAGCTTGGCGATCAGCTCGAATGCGCCTTCTCGATCTTCATAGGCCGCATGCGGTGTCAGGAAGTCGCGCGGATTGGCAAGACCGTTCGAGCCGATCGGCCCGAGGTCGGGCAGCCGCAACAGCGCCCCGAAATTCTCGCAGATATAGCCGCGCGCTTCGCCGTCCGGCAACGCGACGCTAAAGCGCACGCCGCGCGGAATCACCGCGATTTCGAACGGCTCGACGTCGAGCTTGCCGAGTTCGGTCGCAATGGCGAGGCGCCCATGCTGCGGGACGATCAGCAGCTCGCCGTCCGCGCTGTAGAAAAAACGGTCGTGCATCGAGCGGTTCGCCGCATACAGATGAATCGCGCAGCCGCTCATCGCTTCGGCGGCGCCGTTGCCGGCCCATGTCACCGAGCCGTCGACGAAGTCGGTCGGCTTCGACGGCATCGGCAGCGGATCCCAGCGCAACTGGTCCGGCGGCGTCGGCGGCACGCCCGCGAAGTTCGCGACGAGATGATCCGACGGCAACGGCGTGAACGGTCCATGCATCGCCGCCGGGCGGATGCGGTACAGCCACGAGCGCCGGTTCTCCCCGCGCGGTGCGGTGAACGCGGTGCCCGACAGCTGCTCGGCGTAGAGCCCGTACGGCGCGCGTTGCGGCGAGTTGCGGCCATGCGGCAGCGCGCCGGGCAGCGCTTCGGTTGCAAACTCGTTGGCGAAGCCGGATTGATAGGGCGCGCGAAGGTTCGGGTTGCCGCCGCGCGCGTCAGCCGGCTGCCGGGCGCCGCCGGCGGCACTTCGGCCCGCCGCGTCGCGCCCGGGCCGTGTCGATGTGGTCATGTGAATCTCCGTCGATTCGATTCCAGTCATTCGATTCCGTTGATTTACGAATGGTAAAACGAATTACGATTAGTGAAAATCACGTAAACCCTGGTGGATGGGCCCGCGCATGAATCGTTATCAGTAATTGGTGAGTCGCGATCTGGCGCCCGCTGCTACCATCAGAGATGCGACAGCGCCGCTGCGGCGCCCGTCGTTTATTCGAATTCGAACGCGATTGATCGCTCCACGAGGTCCATGCGCGATCCTTGCGCGTCACATGCGTGCCACACCCTGCGCTCACCCATGATCCCGTTGAACATTTCCGAACTCGTTGACCGCGCATCGACTCTTCCGTTTCTGCGCGAGCATTTGCGCATGGGCACGGACTCCCATCGCGACAGCGCGGTCGCGCATTACGCCGACTTCGAAATCGGCAGTGCGTACGAGCCGATCTTCGATATCAGCGTGCATGCGCTCGCGCAGTCGCTGTCGTCGGCGCCGCAAAGCGCCGACCGCTTCGGCGACGAACTCGGCTTCCAGGCAGTCACGCAGCACCTGAACGGAACGCACATCGACACGTTCGACCCGTTCGATCATGTGTCCGACGATCAGGAACTGGTCGCGCTCGATCGCATGTCACGCGGCATGCATGCGATCAACTTCTTCGGCGCGCAGCGGCACGGGTTGCTGTTTCTGCGCGTGCACGAGCGTCTGCTGAAGAGCGTGCGCTACGACCACGGGCGGCACTTCTCGACGGTGCTGATCTCGTTCGGGCTCAATCCGTCGCGCATCGTGATCGAGCTGCCGCCGGCCGCCGTCGCGCATCGCACGTTTCTCGGCTATCTGACGAAGAGCTATCAGCACTACGGGTTCAAGGTGGCGGGGAATCTGCCGAACGCAGGGCAGATTCTGTCGGTGTCCGATATGGCGCGGCTCGATTTCGTCAAGATGGATGCGGGCGCCGCGCTGCGCGATGCGATGGTGAAGCCGCTCGTCGGCTATGCGAACCGGCTGCGCATACCGTTGATTTTCGATCGCGTCGCGACCGAGGCGCAGTTCGAGATGCTGCAGCAATACGATGTGCGGTTCGTGCAGGGGCCGTTGTTTGCGGGTAGCGAGAACCGGGTGGCATGAAGGGCGACGTGAAGGGTTCGGCTGAACGGTTCGGCTGAACGGTTCGGCTGAAAGGTTCGGCTGAAAGGTTCGCCTGAAGGCACGCTGAAGACGGCCTGCGCGCGGCCTCTCGCGCGCTATGCGCGTTGAACCGTGTCGCCGAGCCGCCGCGCGAGCGCTTCGAGCCGCGGCGCGACACGCTCGCGAAACACGTCCTCCCCCATCGACGAGGCCGGGCCGCTGCAGCTGAGCACGAGCCATCGTCGATCGCGCGGATCGCGAAACGGCACGGCGACCGCGTTGACGTCTTCGTGCCACGCGCGAAACGAATAGCAGCAGCCGGCTGCTTCGAATGCGTCGACTTCGACGCGTGCGGCTTCCACCTGCGCCACGCCGGAATCGCCCGCCGCCTGCGCGAGCTCGGCGAACAGCGCCTCGCGCACATCGACCGGCTGTACCGCGAGATACGCGCGCCCCATCGAACTCGTCAGCATCGACAGCCTCGAACCCGAAGCGAGCCCGAGCGTGAGGGCGGTCTCGCTGCGGATGGTCTCCAGATAGACCATGTCGAGCCCGTCGCGGCAGCCGAGCGAGACGGCCGCGCCGACCTCGCGCGCGAACGCGCGCAGATGCGGCCGCGCCAGTTCGAGCGTATCGGTGCCCGACAACAATGCGAAACCTAGCGACAGCACGCCCGCATCGAGCGCATATTTGCCGAGCGCCTCGTCGAAACGCAGATAGCCGAGCACCGTCAGCGTATAAGCAAGACGGTTGACGGTCGCTTTAGGCAGACCCGTGCGCTCCACGAAGTCGCGATTGCCGAGCAGCGTCTCGCCGGGCCGGAAAGCGCGCAGCAGATCGAGCCCGCGCGCGAGTGCGACGACGAACTTGCGCTCGTCGATCGAGGGTGCGGGAGCAGTCATCGGATGGTACACTCGAACGTCATTTGCAAAACATTGTTTCGCACAGCGGAACTCCCGTCAAGTCGTTCGTGTACCCGGGCTTCAGGGCGACGATTCAGCATTCAGGAGATTCACCATGGCGCGCGCGCATTTCCACTGGGACGACCCGCTGCTTTTCAATCAGCAGCTCACCGACGAAGAACGCATGGTGCGCGATGCCGCCGCAGCATACGCGCAGGACAAGCTGGCGCCGCGCGTGCTCGAAGCGTTTCGCCATGAAAAGACCGACGTCGCGATCTTCCGCGAAATGGGCGAACTGGGCCTGCTCGGCCCGACGATTCCCGAACAATACGGCGGCCCCGGGCTTAACTACGTGAGCTATGGGCTGATCGCGCGCGAAGTCGAGCGCATCGATTCCGGCTACCGGTCGATGATGTCCGTGCAATCGTCGCTCGTGATGGTGCCGATCTTCGAATTCGGCACGGACGCGCAGAAAGACAAATACCTGCCGAAGCTCGCAAGCGGCGAATGGATCGGCTGCTTCGGCCTGACCGAGCCGAACCATGGCTCGGACCCGGCCAATATGGTCACGCGCGCGAAGCAGGTCGACGGCGGCTATTCGCTGTCCGGCTCGAAGATGTGGATCACGAATTCGCCGATCGCCGATGTGTTCGTCGTATGGGCGCAGCTCGAGGAAAACGGCGAGGACGAGATTCGCGGCTTTATCCTCGAGAAAGGCTCGAAGGGTCTCAGCGCGCCCGCCATTCACGGCAAGATCGGGCTGCGCGCGTCGATCACCGGCGAAGTGGTGCTCGACGACGTCTTCGTGCCCGAAGAAAACCTGCTGCCGGGCGTCAAGGGCCTGCGCGGGCCGTTCACGTGTCTGAACTCGGCGCGCTACGGCATCGCGTGGGGCGCGCTCGGCGCGGCCGAATCGTGCTGGCACACCGCGCGCCAGTACGTGCTCGACCGCAAGCAGTTCGGCCGGCCGCTTGCCGCGAACCAGCTGATCCAGAAAAAGCTCGCCGATATGCAGACCGAAATCACGCTCGGCCTGCAAAGCGTGCTGCGGCTTGGCCGCATGAAGGACGAAGGCACGGCGGCCGTCGAAATCACATCGATGATGAAGCGCAACTCATGCGGCAAGTCGCTCGAGATCGCGCGCGCCGCGCGCGACATGCTCGGCGGCAACGGCATATCGGACGAGTTCGGCGTCGCGCGGCATCTCGTGAATCTCGAAGTCGTGAACACATACGAAGGCACGCACGATATCCACGCGCTGATTCTCGGGCGCGCGCAGACCGGGATTCAGGCTTTCTTTTAAGTTTGTTAACGGATTCGGATCGCTGGCGGTGGTTTTTTAAGATTTGTCCAATACGCGCGGATGAAGCGTCCGCTTAAGGTGTCGGCAGCATTTTTGTGATGCGCCGATTCCGATCTTCGACGCGGGGTCGACAGACTGACTCGGCGCCGACTGACCCGGAGACACCATGAGCGAATCCGTCCGCCCCGCCGCGCAGCGCGGCCAGCGCGGCCTCACCGAATCGAGCTTTGCGCGGCCCGGCGCGCCTGCGCTGAGCGGGCCCGAGGGCATCCGCTTCGACTTCAACTACGGCTGCCGCGTGCAGGTGAACGTCGACGGATGGCGCGTGCGGATGCTCGATCTCGACACGCACAACGTCGTCTTCGACGAAGCGGTTCGAGCCGGCGAAACGGTGACGAGCCGCCGCAAGTATTTCGTGCGCACGCTGCTGCAGGTGTTCGACGGCAATCGGCTCGTGTTCGAGCATGCCTTCGATGCGCGCGCAAAGCCGGTACTCGTGCGGCTCGCATCGGCCGCGCTCGGCGATTCGATTGCGTGGATGCCCGTGATCGATGCGTTTCGCGAGCAGCATCGTTGCGACTTGCATGTGGCGCTGCCGGCGCATCTGCAGCCGCTCTTTCGCGAAGGCTATCCGGCGCTGAAGCTCGTTGCCGACCGCGAGGTTCAATCTCTGGAAGCCGCCGGTGCGCCGTTCTACGCGACATACCACATCGGCCTTTTCTCGCCATACGACGAGCGCGACCACCAGCCGACCGACCCGCGCGTGAGCAGCATGCAGGACGCCGCCGCGTATATGCTCGGCGTGCCGCCCGGCGAGCGGCGGCCGCGGATCGTCGTCGCCGATACCTCGCGCCGTATCGCCGAACCGTATGTCTGCATCGCGACGCAGGCGACCGCCCAATGCAAGTACTGGAACAACCCGCGCGGCTGGCCGACGCTGATCGCGCATCTGAAGCGGCTTGGCCTGCGCGTGCTGTGCATCGACCGCGATCGCGAGTATGGGCTGCCGGGCGCGTTGAACCGGATGCCCGAAGGCGCCGAGGACTTCACCGGCGAACGTCCGCTGCAAGAGCGCGCGAGTTTGCTGATGCATGCGGAGTTTTTCGTCGGGCTTGGCAGCGGCCTGTCGTGGCTGGCATGGGCGGTCGGCACGCCGGTCGTGATGATCAGCGGCTTTTCGCATCCGAAGACCGAGTTTCACACGCCATGGCGCGTGATCAACTTTCACGCATGCAATAGCTGCTTCAACGACACCGCGCATGAATTCGATGCCGACAACTTCAACTGGTGTCCGCGCCGGGCGGACGGCCGCACACAGCAGTTCCAGTGCACGGCGGCGATCAGCCCGGAGTTCGTGATACGAACGGTGGACAGTCTGATCGATGCGCGTTGTGCCGCCTGACTTTCCAGACAGGCTTCGAAAGCTGAACAGGAAATGAAAAAGCCGGACCGCGGGCGCTGTCCACCCGCGGTCCGGCCTGGCTTGTGGGTCCGTTACTGCTCGCGCGCCCGTTCCTGCTTGCGCGTCTGTTTCGGCCGAGGCTTGCGGCTTACTTCAGGTTCGGCTGCGGCGTCATGCGCAGGTACGGCCGCAGCGCCTTGTAGCCCTTCGGGAATTTCTGTTTGATCACGTCCTCGTCCTTCAACGACGGCACGATCACCACGTCGTCGCCATGCTTCCAGTTGCCCGGCGTCGCGACCTGGTAGTTGTCGGTTAGCTGCAACGAGTCGATCACGCGCAGCACTTCGTCGAAATTGCGACCCGTGCTGGCCGGATACGTGATGATGAGGCGCACCTTCTTCTTCGGATCGATGATGAAGAGCGAGCGCACCGTCAGCGTTTCGTTCGCGTTCGGGTGAATCATGTCGTACAGCTCCGACACCTTGCGGTCGCCGTCGGCGAGAATCGGAAAGCCGACGCTCGCAGCCTGCGTCTCGTTGATGTCCTTGATCCACTCGTTATGCGATTTCGCGCTGTCGACCGACAACGCGATGGTCTTCACATTGCGCTTTTCGAACTCGCTCGCGAGCTTCGCAGTCAGGCCGAGTTCGGTCGTGCAGACCGGCGTAAAGTCGGCGGGATGCGAGAAAAGCACGCCCCAGCTATCGCCGAGCCACTCGTGAAATTTGATCCGGCCGATGCTCGAATCCTGTTCGAAGTCAGGCGCGGTGTCGCCAAGACGTAGACTCATCATGCAACTCCTTTGAAGGTTCGCTCTGTGAACATCCGGATAAACCGGCCGGGCCGAGCGCGGCCGACGGTAACCGGAAAAAATTAAAGCATAACGGACGCTGGCCTGCGCGGCTAACGAACCGAGCGTCATACACATATGAGTTTTTTGTAATTTTCGTTGCGATGAGTGAAACTTAGCGGGACAGATCAGCTTCGCGGGCTAATAATGCAAGCGTGTCGACAAGGTGCGGCGCTATGCCGCTGCGAAAAGCCGGCGACGCGTGTTCGACCGGTTCGCGGTGTCCCGGCCGTGCCTCCTGGCGACGGCAATGTGCCGCTTGCTGTACGTGCTTGCTGTACGTTTATGGCACGAACAGACATCCGGGAACGGATTCTGCGTATTGCGGTGGTCCGCGTGTCACCTGCCGCCCTCGCCAGCGGCGATTTCTTTGGTTACGATTTCACGCGTAGCGTGCACGAAGGGAGCAATCAATGTCGGAAGTTAACAAGGAGAGATTGATGTCGGATATCAAGACAGTCCTCGCAGACGCTGAAGATCTGCTGAAGCAGGCCGCGAGCGCAACCGGCGAACGCGCTTCCGAACTCCGCGAATCCGCGTTGTCGCGGCTCAAACAGGCGAAGGAAAAAGCGGCGGATGTGCAAGTGGTCGTGGTCGAGAAAGGCAAGAAGGCTGCACGCGCGACCGACGACTACGTACACGAGCACCCCTGGACGTCGATTGGCATTGCGGTCGGCGCCGGCGTGCTGGTGGGCCTGCTGATCAATCGGAAGTAAAGCAGGCAGTGGTGCCGGGACTTACCGTGCGGGTTTTTGCACGAGCATTTGCGCGAAGTTGCGCGTGCCTTATGTACGAGGCGCTGCGGTAAGTCGTGTTCCATCGGGCAAGGCGCCGGCTAGCGTCAGACTTCTGACGCCTCTGGCCGGACACGTTTCAGATACGGCTGGCGCGAGCCGGGCTTCAGTCCGGCGCGCCGGGCCGGCTTTGAGTTCCGCGTGTGGGTTGAGTGTGGTTCAATGCGCAGCCTGTGCCGCTTCCGATGTCCTTCCAGTCTCTTCCGGTGCACTTTCACGGGGTAACGCGCTCACGTCATGACCACCGATACCCAATCACAGCGCTCGGACCGAAGCCCGCTGCGCCGCATCTTCGGTTCCGTCTTTTCGATCCTGCAGACCCGGCTCGAACTGATCGGCATCGAGCTGGCAGAAGAAAAAGAGCGCCTGCTCGCCGTGCTCTTTCTCGGCCTCGCGGCCATGATGCTCGCGATGATGTCGTTGATCGCGCTGACCGCGCTCATTGCGATCGCGTTCTGGGACACATACCGCTGGCAATCGCTCGCGGGTATTACGATCGTCTATGCGATCGCCGCGCTGGTCTGCGGACTGCGCGCGCGTAGTAATTTGCACAATGCGCCGGCCGTGTTCGAAGCCACCATCCACGAGTTCGAAAAGGACCGCGAGATTTTCCGCAAACATCCTGAGTGAGCGGGTGTTGTCGGCTGGATTGCCTCATTCGACCTGTTTGCCTGTCCTTGTTGCTGCTTGTGTTGCTCTTGTGTCGCTCTTGCGCTGGCTCGTTCCGTTGCCCGTTTCGCGCTGACGACTTCAACAATCTTTGACGCTTTATCGATACCTCATGAGCCACGTCCATTCAGATAGCGCATTTCGCCGTCAGCATAAGGCGACGAAGGATCTGAGCACGCCGCAGTTGCGGGCGCTGCGCAAGGAACTGCTGATCGTGCGTGCGGACGTCGAGCGCATGGAGCTCGCGCAGTCGACGCTCGAACTGCGCCAGGCGGTCATTCATTTCAGCTGGCTCAAATTCGTGCTGCCCGGCTTTGCAAGCATGCGCTGGGGCGCGCGCGGCGCAACGACGAAGGGCATTGGCGCGCTGATGAAGCAATATCCGCTCGTCAGTTCGCTGATGTCGCTGCTGCTCGCGAAGCCTCTGCGCACGAGCGTGGTGGCGGGCGCCAAGCCAGTGCTGAAATGGGGCAGCGTCGCGCTCGCCGCATGGGAGGCTTACCGGATCTGGCAGCAGGTGCGACGCGAGACCGGCGGTGGTGCCGGCGGTGCGGGGAAGAATGTCGGCGGCA
The DNA here is from genome assembly GCF_031119615.1 of Paraburkholderia sp. SARCC-3016. Lineage (NCBI taxonomy): Bacteria > Pseudomonadati > Pseudomonadota > Betaproteobacteria > Burkholderiales > Burkholderiaceae > Paraburkholderia > Paraburkholderia sp. SARCC-3016. The sequence goes on from NZ_JAVHZD010000033.1 coordinate 77,687, forward strand.
GCGCGCGGACGTCGGGGCAGTGAGTGTGAGGCATAAGGGTTGCGGTTGCAGCGGCTGCGGCTGCGGCTGCGGCTGCGGCTGCGGCTGCGGTTGAGGTTGAGGTTGAGGTTGAGGTTGCGGCGAGGGCTTGTCCCTCTGTGCCGGTTTGGCGGTGGGTGTCGATAAAATCCGGCTAACGCATGTTCCAGCACTGCGCGATATCGACGCCCGACATGCTGCCCTTACCAGGCGCCGGTCGATTCGCGCGCAAACCGGACGCATCGAGCACGAAAGTACCGCATGGGTCGTCTCGCATCGGCCCCGTATCGACGGGCGTCGCTTCCAGCGTATAGCCGCCGTTTGCGTCATCGGCTGACAACATCTGCAACCGATAGACGGGCGTGCCGGACTGAGGCGCCTGATCGAAGCCCGCCGGCAATGCGACCGTGCTGCTGCCGCGCAGCGCCGATTCAACATACTGCGCCGCACGATAGAGTGCCGAGGCCGCATCCGTTCTGTGTCCGCGCGCGACCTGCGCCCGGTACGACGGCAACGCGAATGCAGCCAGTACGGCGATGATCGCGAGCGCAATCACGAGTTCGAGTAACGTGAAGGCGACGGTGCGGTGCTTTACGGTGCGGTGCTTCATGATACAGCGCTTCATCCGGTCGATTCCGGCATCACAATGATTCGGAAAACAAATGGGGCGTCCGCTCAGTTCGCTCAGTCCGCTCAAAAGGGCCGAGCCGCAATACGCCGCCAATGACGCTCGACGATGCCGTTGTCTACGACGAGCTGAAGCTGCAACCAGGCCTGCGTATCGCGCGTGCGGCCATAACCGCGCGCGGTGAGAAGCCATGCGCTCGCGGCGGGACGCGTGGCGAGACGCCATGCCTCGACTACGCATTGCGGAGGTTCGAACGAACCCGGCCACACGGCAACCGGAGCAAATGCGGCTGCATTGAACGCGGGGGACACTTTCCACGCAGCGGGTTCGCCATTCAGTGCAGCTTCGCGAGACAGCACTTCGCCCGCCGCAACACGTTGTGCACACAACGTCAGCGCCGAGTCCGCCGCATGAAACGCGACGAGCTGGTCTTGCAGATTAGCCGCACCGCGGGCCGCCGCAACCGATGTCTCGAACCACGCGGCCGATGTGGCGAGCATCATCGACGACAGGATCAGCACGATCGGCAACGCCGCACCGCGATTGCGCGAACGCCGCGGCACATTGTCGCGTCGCGGAGCGCGCCCGCCGCGCCGTACTGTGTAACGCTTCATCGCGAGCATCCGCTTCGGTCTGCCACGCATCATGTTTCACCTCCACTGTTATTGCGGATCGCGACGCGCCGCCAGAACGTCTCACGAGCGCGCTTGTCCGGGGCCAATAACGACACGCCGTCGCAATCGACATAGCGACTCGGTGCGGCGTCGCGGGCGCCGCGCACGAGCACGCAGACATCGACCGCAACCACACTGCGCCATTGGGCGAGCGTGAGCGCGGACGCATCGAGCGCCGCGGACGCGCCGGCCAGCCAATAGCGAAACCGCAACCGTTCGACACCTTCGACAAGCGGCTGCGACGAACCTGCGCTGCCACTGCCCTCGCAGTAAAGTTCGGGCTCCCCCGTCGAGCCGCTTGCTCTCGCATAAAAGCGGTTGACGACCGGTGCACCCGGCGCGTCGGCAAGCGTGTGCGCGAGCCCCTGGCCGAGGCAATCGGTCGGCTGCGCGGCGGCGGACGGCCACGTCGATACGTTGTCGGCGATATACCGGATCGCGATGCCATCCGAGCGGCTCGCGAGCGCTTCGCACGTGAGACGATCGTCTGCTCCGGCCGGACGCGCAGACGAGCAGCCAAAGAGAGCGCCGGAGGCGAACAGCAGGGTCGCCGACGGAGAATCAACAGGCGCGAACCCGGCCATCTGCAATTGCAGCGCGATCAGCGTGAGGGCCGTCATCCCGGCTTCGTGCATCTGCGCAGCATCGTTGGCGCGCACGAGAGCGAACCGCTGCGACCGGTACAGCGATATCGCGCCCGCTGTCACGATCAGGCCGAGCGCCACCGCGATCGTCAGTTCGAGCAGCGTGTGCCCGCGAATGCGAAGAACCGATCGCATCATTCGGCAAACGCAAGCACGACACAGGCCGTGCCAGCCGGCATCGCGACATCGCCGCATGGCGGCGGCATGTCGATCACTTCGCCCGAACGCGGTGCACCGGCAAGCATGTGCCACGTGACGCGCGCCACCGATATCCGATCGGCGCTGCCGCTCACTGACGCCTCGCCTTGCGGCAACAGATAGCCCGCTCTGGTACGCCATTGCGCGAGCGCCGCGCTGCTGCGCGACGCACCGTGCATCGCTTCGACGAGCGCGTCTGCAACGAGCGCTGCGTGCTCACGCGCCGCCGCTGCTCGAGCATCGCGAATCATCCATAGTTGCGCGGCAATCAGACCGAGTGCGGTCACCGCGGTTAACACGACCGCAAGCATGACTTCGATCAGCGATTCGCCACGAGTACAAGCGGTGCGTGAACCGGCCTTCGAGGTTCGCAAGTGCAAGCGTGAGATCTTCATGCCGACGCTCCGCAAGCGCCCTCGGCGATACGCGCGCGTCCGCCGGCGGCAATCCGGATGCAACGGCGCCACGCGTTGCCTTGTGTCGCCTTCGACGAAAAGCGCGGCGCGAGATCGAAGCTGCGAAAGCTGCCGATCGTCTGTCCCGCGGGCGGCGTAAACGTGAGATTCGTCGACGCGCCGGCGATGCTGACCGCCGCGAGTTCCGGCTGCGCTCGCAGCGCGAACATGGCGCCCGCCCGTTCGATCATCACAGCCCAACCGCATGACCAGTCAACCGCACCGGAGCGGCAGGCCTGCCCCGCGGCAAGACAGTGTCTCGCCGCGTCGATGCGGCACACGGTAATGCGCACGCCCTGTCTGATCGCCTCGCTGCGTGCGTAAGCAAGCGTTGAGAGCAGTGCATGGGCACGCGCCTCCACCTGATCGCGCATCTGCCATGCGACAAACGAAGGTGTCGCCATCGCTGCAAGCAGAGCCAGCAACGCGACCACCGCCAGCGTTTCGAGCAGCGTGAAGCCGCATCGTACGCATCTCGTCCAGCCATCGTTTCTCATCGTCAGCCTCCGTTGTCAGCAACGATGGCTGCGAATCTACCTTTGCTTCAGGGTGCTAACAATATGCCGAATGGCCAGGTAGCGCGCAAAGGCAAACGCACGCAACATTGCGTGTCGGTCGAACGCGGCACGACGGTAACGCATCGAAGAGACCCGACGGTCGGGAAGGGGGAAGAATGCAGCAAATCGAATTGATGGCCGATGCGGTGGCGCAGAGTGCCGGCGAGCATCTGGCCGCTTCCGCATTGCCTCCGAAGCAGCCTGCTGCACCGCGAACGGAAGGCCTGCGAGCTGCACCGTGGGTTGCAGCCCAATCAGCGCTTGCGCCGGGGTTTGGGCGGACCGGGCGGCGAAGCCATCCGGCGAAACTCCTCGATCACATCCTCGAATTCGGACACGTCTTCGAAACGCCGGTAGACGGACGCGAAGCGCACATAGGCGATCGTATCGAGCGCGCGCAACTCGTTCATCACGAGTTCGCCGAGCCGTTCGCTTCGTACCTCGCGCTCGCCGCTGCCGAGCAACTGGTATTCGATGCGCGCAACGGCGGCGTCGATTGCGTCGGCCGCAACGGGCCGCTTGCGCAGCGCGAGCTTCATGCTCGAGACGATCTTGCGGCGGTCGAACTCGACGCGGCTACCGTCCTTCTTCACGACCGACGGCAGTGCGAGCTCGACGCGCTCGTAAGTGGTGAAGCGCTTGTCGCAAGCCGGACAACGGCGCCGCCGCCGGATGGCGGCGCCGTCTTCGGATACGCGGGAGTCGACGACCTGCGTATCGTCGTGCCGGCAGAACGGGCAGCGCATGGTCGGCTAGCGATAGACCGGGAAGCGCTTCGTCAGCTCGGCGACTTGCGTTCGCACGCGCTCGATGGTGGCGGCGTCTTCCGGATTGTCGAGCACGTCGGCAATCAGGTTACCCACCACTTCGGCTTCCTTGACGCCGAAGCCGCGCGTCGTCATGGCGGGCGAACCGAGGCGAATGCCGCTCGTCACGAATGGCTTTTCCGGGTCGTTCGGAATCGCGTTCTTGTTCACCGTGATATGCGCGGCGCCGAGCGCCGCTTCGGCCGCCTTGCCGGTGATGTGCTTCGCACGCAGATCGACCAGCATCACGTGGCTCTCGGTGCGCCCCGAGACGATGCGCAGGCCGCGCTTCACCAGCGTTTCGGCAAGCACGCGTGCGTTCTCGATCACGCGCTGCTGATACTCCTTGAACTCCGGCGACAACGCTTCCTTGAACGCCACGGCCTTGGCGGCGATCACGTGCATCAGCGGTCCGCCCTGGATGCCGGGGAAGATGGCCGAGTTGATCGGCTTCTCATACTCGGCCTTCATCAGGATCACGCCGCCGCGCGGGCCCCGCAGGCTCTTGTGCGTCGTGGTGGTGACGAAGTCGGCGTGCGGCACCGGGTTCGGATAGACGCCGGCGGCAACGAGACCTGCGTAATGCGCCATGTCGACCATCAGATAGGCACCGACCGCCTTCGCGATTTTCGCAAGCCGTTCGAAGTCGATGCGCAGCGCGAACGCAGACGCGCCCGCGACGATAAGCTTCGGCTTGTGTTCGTGAGCAAGCTTCTCGGCCGCTTCGTAATCGATGTCTTCAGCCGCGTCGAGCCCGTAGCTCACGACGTTGAACCACTTGCCCGACATATTGACGGGCGAGCCGTGCGTCAGGTGGCCGCCATGCGCGAGGCTCATACCCATGATCGTGTCGCCGGGCTTGAGCATGGCGAAGAACACACCCTGATTCGCCTGCGAGCCCGAGTTCGGCTGCACATTCGCCGCCTCGGCGCCGAACAGCTGTTTGACGCGGTCGATCGCGAGCTGCTCGACGATATCGACATACTCGCAACCGCCGTAATAGCGCTTGCCCGGATACCCTTCCGCGTACTTGTTCGTGAGCTGCGAGCCTTGCGCGGCCATCACGGCCGGGCTCGTATAGTTTTCCGACGCAATCAGCTCGATGTGTTCTTCCTGGCGACGGTTTTCCTGCTCGATCGCCTGCCAGACTTCCGGGTCGACGTTCGCAATGGTGCTTTGGGCTTTATCAAACATGTGCGTTCCGTTGAGAATGTTCGGTTGACCGTGATTCCGCACGTGCATATGCGTTCGATCTTGCGCATGACAGCATACAAAGCGGCACGCGAAAGGCGTGCGCAAAGCGCGCAAGCTCACGCGCGGTGCGGCAGGAAACTGGAAGCCTGGATATGCGGACTGCAGAGGCGCCGCACACGCGAGGCAGGCCAGCGACCGGCAGCACGAAGAATTGCGCGCGGATCACAGCTGCCCAGGCGAACGGCAAAACGGAGCCCCGCGCTTCACGGTGGGTTGTTCCACCTTGAACCCGTAGGGTTCTATCGCCAGTCACGCAGGGATGAGCGCGTTAGTTTATTGGAAGCGCATCGAATAGGCAACCTGCCCCACGGCGCCTGCAGCGACGCAAAAAAGCCTGACGAATTCGCTACTTGCGCCCACTTTGCGGCGCCCGGCACGAGATCCGGCGGCCCGCCCGATCCGGCCGTCGCGGCGCGGTTGATCGGGCGCCGCAATGGAAGTAGGCTTGTCGCCTTTCTCAACCCACCGGAAACTGGAATGATCGTCTTTGTCACCGGGGCGTCTGCCGGATTCGGCGCTGCCATCGCGCGTGCTTTTGTCAAAGGCGGCCATCGCGTCGTCGCGACCGCGCGCCGCAAGGACCGCCTCGATGCCCTCGCCCGCGAACTCGGCGAGAACCTGCTGCCGCTGCAGCTCGACGTGCGCGACCGCGCGGCTGTTCAGGCGCTGTCGGGCGCACTGCCCGACGGCTTCGCCGCGGTCGACGTGCTGGTCAACAACGCGGGGCTCGCACTCGGGCTCGAGCCGGCCCACAGGGCCGATCTGGACGACTGGGAAACGATGATCGATACGAACTGCAAAGGCCTCGTGCAAGTGACGCGCGCGTTGCTGCCGGGCATGGTCGCGCGCAACCGCGGCCACGTGATCAATCTGGGTTCGGTCGCAAGCAGCTGGCCGTATGCCGGCGGCGATGTGTACGGCGCGACCAAGGCGTTCGTTGCGCAATTCAGCCTGAATCTGCGCGCGGACCTGACCGGCACCGCGGTGCGCGTGACCGACATTCAGCCGGGCCTGTGCGGCGGCACCGAATTCTCGAACGTGCGGTTTCGCGGCGACGACGTGAAGGCTGCGGGCGTCTATAAGGACATGCAGCCGCTCACGGCCGAAGACATCGCCGAATCGATCTTCTGGGTCGCCACGCGCCCGGCGCATGTGAACATCAATTCGATCGAATTGATGCCGGTTGCGCAGTCGTTCGCCGGCCTGTCGGTTCATCGCGGCTGACCACGCCCGGAGCGGGAAAAGTGAATGAAACAAGTGCCAAAAAAGCAGGCAGCCTGTCAGGTTCCGGTAAAATGCGCGGCATGAAAACTTCTGGCAGTCAGCCCGGCGCCGAAATCGGCTTCTCATGGCCGATTCGCGTGTACTACGAAGATACGGACGCCGGCGGCATCGTGTTTTACGTGAACTACCTGAAGTTTTTCGAACGCGCACGCACCGAATGGCTGCGCGCCTGCGGAATCGAACAAGGCAGGCTCGCGAGCGAAACCGGCACGCTCTTCATCGTCCGCAGCACGGCACTCGACTACCGGTCGCCGGCGCGCCTCGACGACTCGCTCGCGATCGTCAGCCGGATCGAACGGCTCGGCCGCGCAACGGTCGATTTCGTGCAGGAAGCGTGGCGCGAGGATACGCTGCTCGCCACCGGCACGATCCGCATCGGCTGCGTCGACGCAGCGGCGCTGCGGCCCGCCGCGATTGCGCCGGCCGTCCTCGCCGCGTTGCGGCGCGGGCCGCCCGGTTCGGGCGCAAGCACCGGCTCGAGCAATACAACGACAGGCATGTCAACGGCTAACGAGTGAGCACCGTTGTTACCTGGCCAGTGAACTCGTAACGGTCAGAACAAGACCAAGCATGGTTCGGCGAAAGGGTTCGCCGAAGCTTCCGGTTCTCCCACCGAACGCTTCGATCCGCCTTTCAGCCGGACGCCCCTAGCGGGACGTTACAGCGAACCTATATGAACACTACACAAGATCTATCGATCATTTCCCTCGTTCTTAATGCGAGCCTGCTGGCCCAGGCAGTGATGGCGCTCCTGCTGCTGCTGTCTCTGATGTCCTGGACGTTCATCTTCCGCAAGTGGTTCGCAATTCGCCGCGCACGCGGCCAGACCGAACGCTTCGAGCGCGATTTCTGGTCTGGCGGCGACCTGCAGGCGCTGTATCAGAGCGCCGCGAACAACCGTCATCGGATCGGTGCGCTCGAGCGCATTTTCGAAGCCGGCATGCGTGAATTCCTGAAGGCCAAGGAAAAGCGCCTGAACGATCCGGGCGCGATTCTCGATGGCGCGCGCCGCGCAATGCGGGCGGCTTTCCAGCGTGAAATGGACGTGCTCGAAGCGAATCTCGCGTTTCTCGCGTCGGTCGGCTCGGTGAGCCCTTACATTGGTCTTTTCGGCACCGTCTGGGGCATCATGAATGCGTTTCGCGGCCTCGCGAACGTGCAGCAGGCCACCCTCGCGAACGTCGCGCCAGGCATCGCCGAAGCGCTGACGGCCACCGCAATCGGCCTGTTCGCCGCGATTCCTGCCGTGGTCGCGTACAACCGCTACGCTCACGATATCGACCGCCTCGCGATCCGCTTCGAGACCTTCATCGAAGAGTTCTCGAATATCCTGCAGCGCCAGGCGCACTAAGGAGTCCACGATGGCCGGTTCATCGATCCGTTCCAGCATGCGCGGCGGCCGTTCGCGCCGCGCGATGTCCGACATCAACGTCGTGCCGTATATCGACGTGATGCTCGTCCTGCTCGTCATCTTCATGGTGACGGCGCCGCTCGTCGCGCCGTCGATCGTCAATCTGCCCACCGTCGGCGGCGCCGCGCCGCAGCAGCAGACGCCGCCCGTGGTCGTGAATATCCGCGCCGACGGCAACATGAGCGTGCGTTACAAGGACGACGCCGGCACCACGCAGCAGGAAACCATGACGCGGGCCGACCTGAACAGCTTCGTCACCGACCGCGAGCAATCGCATCCCGACCAGCCGGTCGTGATTGCCGCCGACAAGACCGTGAAGTACGAGGTCGTGATGAACGTGATGTCCGATCTGAAAGCGCGCGGCGTCAAGCGCGTTGGATTGCTCGTCAAATCGCAATGATTCGCCAGAAATCCGCTTATCCGTTGCAGCCGCCGCGTGAGCGCGGCACGTGGCGCGCGTTCGCGCTCGCGGCGTTGATGCACGTGCTGCTCGGTTTCTTTCTGTATCACGGCATCCATTGGCAAAACAGCACGCCCGCGGGCGCGGAAGCCGAAATCTGGACGTCGGTGCCCGATCTGTCGACGCCTCGCGTCGCTCCGCCCCCGCCCGCCCCGGTCGCGCCCGCTCCGCTTGTGCAGGACGAGGAGGCGGACATCGCGCTCCAGGAGAAGAAACGCAAGCAGCAGGAGGCCGCGCGCGAAGCACAGCTGGCCGAGCAGCAACGGCAACAGCAGTTGCAGGCGCAACAGGAAGCCGAAGCGAAGCGTCAGCAGCAGCTCGCCGCCGAACAGGCTGCGATGGCCGCGGCGTTGAAGAAGCAGCAGCAACAGCAGCAGGCGCAAAAGCTCAAGCAGCAACAGCTGGCCGAGCAGCAGAAGCAGGATCAGTTGAAAAAACAACAGCAGGAAGAGCAGCAGAAGGAGCAGCAACAGAAGGAACAACAGGCGCAAGCCGACGCGCAAAAAAAGGCCGAAGCGGAAAAGGCAGCGAAAGCGAAGGCAGCGGCCCAGGCCGAAGCGGCGAAGAAGCTCGACGCAGAGCGCCGCCAGCGCCTCGCGGCACTGCAAGGCATGGCGGGCGGCGAGGGCTCCACCGGCAATGGCCTCGCGAAGAGCGGCACGGGCAGCGGCGCGGGCGGCAACGCCACGTCGCCCGGGTACGCGGAGAAAGTGCAACGGCGCGTGCGGCCGAATATCGTCTGGGCCGGCGACACGCAAGGGCTCGAGACCGTGGTCTCGGTGCGCTGCGCGCCGACGGGGACATTGCTGTCGGCAACCGTCACGCGCAGCAGCGGCAATTCGCAGTGGGATGACGCGGCGCTGCGCGCGGTCCAGCGTTCGGATCCGATGCCGCAAGACACAAATGGGAAGACACCGGCCAGTTTTACCATTACGCTGCGTCCGGCGGGTTGATGTGGGGTAAGCGGCGCATGCACGTATCGGTGGACCGAACGCGACGCGACATGCGCGGACGTGCCCCGGCCCTTAAGGCATGCTGAAAGCTGTCAGCGAGGCCTGGTACGGCCGGCAAGCCTTCGGGAACGATTTCTGCGTGCTTGTGTCTGTTTGCAGTTGTGAAGGTTTTTGTACTTTGGGGAATCGATAAAGCATGAGTTTGATGACGAAGCTAGGCCTGCGAACACTGGTGGCGTCATGCCTGATTACGGCAGGCGGTGCGGCACATGCACAGCTGAACGTCCTCGTGACGGGCGTCGGGTCCACGCAGTTTCCGATCGCGACCGCGAATTTTGCCAACGAAACCAGTTCCCCACAGCAGATCAGCACGATCGTACGGCAGGATCTGCAACGCAGCGGCAAGTTCACGAATATCGACGCGGGGTCCACGCCGGTTTCGGAGAGCGATACGGTCGACCTCGGCAGCTGGAAGGCCAAGGGTGCCGATGCGTTCGTCGCCGGCAGCGTGACCAAACGCCCCGACGGCCAGTATGAAGTGCGCTTCAAGCTCTACGACACGGTCAAGGGCGAAAACCTCGGCGGTCTCGTACTCGTCAGTCCGGAAAGCGGTCTGCGCATGAGCGCGCACAAGGTAGCCGACTACATCTACGCGAAGCTGATGGGCACACGCGGCGTCTTCGCCACGCGCCTTTCATACGTAATCAAGGTCGGCAGCCGCTACCAGCTGCAAATCTCCGACTCGGACGGGCAGGACGCGCATATCGCGCTGTCGAGCCCCGAGCCGATCATCTCGCCGGCATGGTCGCCGGACGGCACGAAGGTCGCGTACGTGTCGTTCGAGAAGAAGAAGCCAATCGTTTATATCCACGACCTGCCGACCGGCCGCCGCATCATCGTGTCCGATCAGAAGGGTAACAACAGCGCGCCGGCGTGGTCGCCGGACGGCCGCACGCTCGCACTGGCCCTTTCGCGCACCGGCAACACGCAGATCTTCGCCGTCAATGCGGACGGCAGCGGTCTGCGCCGCCTGACGCAAGGCAGCTCGATCGATACTGAGCCCGATTTCTCTCCGGACGGCCAGACGATCTACTTCACGAGCGACCGCGGCGGTCAGCCGCAAATCTATAAAATGCCGGCCGCGGGCGAAAACGCGGGCGCTGCGCAGCGCGTGACCTTCACCGGCAGCTATAACACGAGCCCTCGCGTGAGCCCCGACGGCAAACAACTCGCGTATATTTCGCGCACCGGCGGCGGTTTCAAGCTGTACATCCAGGATCTGCAGTCGGGCGTCGCGACGGCGCTCACCGACACAACACATGACGAATCGCCGAGTTTTGCGGCGAATGGTCAGTACATCCTTTACGCCACTCAGGTGAACGGCCGTGGCGTGTTGGCCGCTGTATCGACCGATGGTCGGACGCGGCAGGTCCTGTCCGTTCAGGGTGGCAGCGTGCGCGAGCCGTCCTGGGGCCCGTTTATGCAATGACACACAAGGAGAGTAAAACATGAAGTCGAAATTGCGTCTTACCCTGGCCGCGCTGACAGTTGTCGGCGTGCTCGCAGCTTGCTCGTCGACGCCCAAGCCCACGAGCACGACCGCGGGCAACATCAACGCCCAGCCGAATCCGAACGCGGTCGCCCCGGTCACCGTCGACGAACTGAACAACCCGAACAGCCCGCTCGCGAAGCGCAGCGTGTATTTCGATTTCGACAGCTACTCGGTGAAGGACGAATACCAGCCGCTGCTGCAGCAACACGCGCAGTATCTGAAGTCGCATCCGCAGCGTCACGTGCTGATCCAGGGCAACACCGACGAGCGCGGTACGAGCGAGTACAACCTCGCGCTGGGTCAGAAGCGTGCGGAAGCCGTGCGTCGCGCGATGTCGCTGATGGGCGTGCCCGATCAGCAAATGGAAGCCGTGAGCCTCGGCAAGGAAAAGCCGCTTGCGACCGGTCATGACGAAGCTTCGTGGGCGCAAAACCGCCGCGCCGATCTCGTCTACCAACAGTAACGGGTAACGCGCCGTATGACACACCGTTTCTCCCGGCTGCGGCTCGCCGCAGCAGCGTGCGCGGCAGGCATGGCTTTCACGGCCATGCCGGCGCATGCAGGCCTGTTCGACGACGACCAGGCCCGCCAGGCGATTCTCGACCTGCGCACGAAGACCGACAGTCTGACAAACCAGTTGTCGGCCGCGCAGCGAACGATCCTCGATCAGTCGAACCGTCTCGACCAGCTTAACCAGCAGGTCGCGACGCTGCGCGGCCAGAACGAAGATCTGACGAACCAGCTGTCTATCTTGCAAAAGCAGCAGAAGGACTACTACTCCGACCTCGACGGCCGGCTGAAGAAGTTCGAGCCGCAGCAGCAAACGGTCGACGGCGTGCAGGGCATGGTGCAGCCGGGTGAAACGGACGCGTTCAACGCGGCGTCGCAGCAGTTTCGCAACGGCGACTTCAAGGGTGCCGCTGCATCGTTTCGCAGCTTCATCTCGAAGTATCCGCAAAGCCCGTATCAGCCGACCGCACAGTACTGGCTCGGCAACGCGATGTACGCACAGCGCGACTACAAAGGGTCGACCTCGATCTGGCAAGGGGTCGTGAAGAACTACCCGGACAGCCCGCGCGCGCCCGAAGCGCTGCTCGCCATTGCGAACAACCAGCTCGAGCAGGGCCAGAAGGCCGCCGCGAAGAAGACGCTCGAGCAGATCGTCGCGCAATACGGCAATTCGGATGTCGCGCAATCTGCGCAAAGCAAGCTTTCGCAGATCAAGTAGTGTGACGGCCAAATCCGGCGTGCCGCCGCGGCAAGCGGCGGCAGCGTCGATTTACCGGGCTTCGCGCGGCCGGTCTCACATTGCGCTATGGCATCGACAGGCGTGAATAGGCCTCTATAGCCTTGACACTGCCGTAGGGCTATCGCTATAATCTCGCTTCTCTTTTGGGGTCGTTAGCTCAGCTGGTAGAGCAGCGGACTTTTAATCCGTTGGTCACTGGTTCGAATCCAGTACGGCCTACCAAAAACCGCATCAAGCAAAAAGCCCGGTCGTCTCGACCGGGCTTTTTGTTTTTGTACGCGTCTTTTGCAAATACGAACTCATCGTGGCGCGCGATGCGCACCCAAGCCCGCTCGCTGCGCTTGGCGCGTGGAGTGAATTAATTAGCCACCCTTATTTTCGATAAACTCCCCGCCTGTCGAAACGTATCGGCATCAATCGATACTGGCGATGCCTTTGAATCTGCACTAGATTCAATTCACCGATCGTCGCACAAGCCGTTTTGCACGTTCGTTTGCCGCTAGCAAACCTGTTACGTGCATGCATGCACGAGACTTCCGGATAATCAACGCAAAGCACAAAGAGACAGTATGTGCTGCTCACTCGCCGCCGAACAGAACAGGCTCGCCGGACACAAGCCGCTTCTTGCCTGCACGCTTCCACTCGCACTACTCGCGACGCCGCCTTGCCATGCGATGCTGAAGTGCCATGGCAGCGACGATACCGTTAGTTATGCGACGGAACAGATAGCTGGAGCGACATGCGCTTCGATGAAAACCGTTATCGATCGAACAAGCGCGGTCCGAGCGCCGCTTTACGGCAATGGCAAAACAAGCATCGCTTTCAGCGGCAACGGTTTGCCTCGCACCGCTAGCGCGACGGCGGTTTCCGTGCCGCATTCAGCGCGTCGTTCGATACGGTCTTATGCAGTGCCGATGCATTTCTATATCGCGCAGTCCTCCAGCGCTCGCACCGCGTCCCCGGTAACCAGACCAGCTCATGCACCACCAACACCACCGGCAACCATGTATTCCTACATCGAAGACGGCATCCACTACTACTCGAGCAGCAAACCGGTCGCATTGCCATCAAGCGTGCCGCTGGTGCAATTGCATTTCTCGACGACATGCTTCCTCTGCGCGCCGACGCGAGACATCGACATCGCATCGCTCGCACTGAATACGCACGCTTATCAACGTGAAATCGAAGCCGCCGCGCTCGATTTCGGCGTCGATCAAGCGCTCGTGCGCGCGGTGATACACGCGGAATCGGGTTTCCAGCCCGAGGCGATTTCCGTGGCGGGCGCCCGAGGTCTGATGCAATTGATGCCGGCCACCGCGGCCCGCTTCGGCGTGCACGACGCGTTCGATGCCTCGCAAAACATTCGAGGCGGCGTCCAGTATCTGGCGTGGCTGCTTGGGCGCTTCAACGGCAATCTCGATGAAGCACTGGCCGGCTACAACGCAGGCGAAAACGCAGTCGGCCGCTATCACGACGTGCCGCCGTATCCCGAGACGCGTGACTACGTCTCGCGCGTGAAGCTGCTCGCGAATCGCTACCGCAACACGCGCTAGCGTCCGTATGCGCGCTGCGCATTCATTTCGTGTTGTCGATCACGATCTGACCGTTGTATTCGACCTTGCCTCTGAAGAAGTAATCGGTGCATGCCTTATAGTCTCCCGGCGTGATCAGCGAAAAGGGCATCTGATAATCGACGAGCTTGCAGCCGGTCACTGGCTTGCCGTTCGCCCATGAGTAGTCCTTGTCCAGATACGCTTGGGTCGCGGCCGCCGATCCTTCGGCGAAGCCACGCATATTCGCGCATCCGAGCGGCTCGTCGGAGGGAATCGTCACATTGAGTTCGCGCGCCATCTCCTTATAGGCCGCTATGCGGTTCTGCACCTGCGATCGCTCGGCGCCTCCACCACCGCATTCGATACCGCCATTGATGATGTATACGGTCGCGCCGAAGCCCGGCTTCATGTTGTTGGCGAGGTCGACATTGTTGGGCTTCCACGTGCCGTCGATGACCCACGTCATCGGCGGCTTCGGCGTCTGCGGCGTGACGGCGAACCACACCGCGGACGCGAAGTTGAGCCACGCGTCGGCGACGCGGCCCGGATTATCGAGCAGCACGTTCGGATCTCCATAGAGCGCCTGCGAAAAAGGACCGAAGTTATAGTTCCACGACAGTTGCTTGGCACCGCGCCCGAAGTAGTCGAGATATTGACCCTTGCTGTTTTTCGCGCACGCATAGAAGATCCAGTTCGTTGCATGCGACCCCGGCGCGCACTGCTGATACGCGCCCACCGCCGAGCCTTCCTCATAGCCGGACTCGCGCAGATACCAGAGCGCCTGCCGCCATGTCGGGATCGCCGCATCCTGCGGCATCGTCGCGAGCACCGGATTGTTGTGATCCGGATAGCCGGATCTGGCCTGAGCCGGCGTTAGCGATGGCCAGTTCGCGCCGGTTTCCTGAACGAAGTGCGCAAACGATGTGGCGAGCAGCTTTCGACAGATTGCATTCGCATCACGCCCGTCCTTGTAATCGCCGCAATACGCGGGGAACTTTGCGATGCCCCGCAGGAAGTTCAGGTAGGAGTAGGCGATGTTCCTTATCGGGAACAGCTCGTTGAACTTCTGCTCGCTGACGATCGACTCGACCCGCTTCACGTTCGACGGATTGGCGGCACGCCCGGGAACGACGGCATCGACATCGCTATCGGGCAGCACGCGCAGCGCGTCGCGCAGGATCTCGATGCGCCCTTGCGATTGGGCGACTAACGCGCTTTCGGCTTTGCTGAAGTCCGCGGCGGTGGGATAGCCCGCAGGTTCCGCGATATAGGTGATCTTCGGCTTGTAGGCGGCGGGGGTTGGGGTTGGGGTTGGGGTTGGGGTTGGGGTTGGGGTTGGGGTTGGGGTTGGGGTTGGGGTTGGGGTTGGGGT
>NZ_JAVHZD010000034.1:0-91962 GCF_031119615.1 Paraburkholderia sp. SARCC-3016
AAGCGGTCTTAGGAAGACAAAACATTCTACCAACTCCTTGGCTCACAGAACGACATGGCTACGATCCGACTTGCCCGGGATCGTCCTGGCGTAGATCGAGAACACCGGCATGATCATGAAGAGACCGAGCATGCGGAGCGCGAAAATCGACGCAAGCGCCACGGTCGCGCGCATCTCAGATGCGCTCATGCGAGTGGAAGCGGCAGACGGATTGGACATCGATGGAGATTTTCTGATGAACGTGCGGATGCGGGCTCGGCCCGGCTCGCGTTGGGTGACGCACCGCGCCCGCTTTTTGCTGCACTTGCGGTGATGCACATTTGCGATGCGCCGCATCTTGCCACACCGTCCGCTGCAGAGTCCGATTCACGGCCCGCCGCACAGCCCGCTGCACAGCCGTTTCACCGAGCTTGCACAGGCTTTCGGGCACGATCAGGTCGCCATAACGGCGGTCTGGAAAAGTCGTTATAGTAGCAGGTTTAGTTTCCCTTCTTCCCGCAGGATTCATGGAACAAATCCGTATCCGTGGGGCTCGCACCCACAACCTGAAAAACGTCAATCTCGACTTGCCGCGTCACAAGTTGATCGTGATTACCGGGCTGTCGGGGTCGGGCAAGTCGTCGCTTGCGTTCGACACGCTATATGCGGAAGGGCAACGGCGGTACGTGGAAAGTCTGTCGGCCTATGCGCGGCAGTTTCTACAACTGATGGAAAAGCCCGACGTCGATCTGATCGAGGGGCTGTCGCCGGCCATTTCGATCGAGCAGAAAGCGACGTCGCACAATCCGCGCTCGACCGTCGGCACGGTCACCGAAATTCACGACTATCTGCGCCTGCTGTTCGCGCGCGTCGGCACGCCTTACTGTCCGGATCACAACATTCCGCTCGAAGCGCAAAGCGTGTCGCAAATGGTCGACGCGGCGCTCGCGCTGCCGGAAGACACGAAGCTGATGATCCTCGCGCCCGTTGTCGCAAACCGCAAGGGCGAGCACGCGGAGCTGTTCGAAGAGATGCAGGCGCAAGGCTTCATTCGTTTTCGCGTGCGCTCTGGCGGCGGTACCGCGAATGAAGGCGTCGCGAAAATCTACGAGGTCGATTCGCTGCCCGCGCTGAAAAAGAACGACAAGCACTCGATCGACGTCGTCGTCGACCGTCTGAAAGTGCGGCCGGATATGAAGCAGCGTCTCGCCGAATCGTTCGAAACGGCGCTGCGCCTGGCCGACGGCCGCGCGATCGCGCTCGAAATGGACACCGACACCGAGCATCTGTTCAGCTCGAAGTTCGCGTGCCCGATCTGCTCGTACTCGCTGCAGGAGCTCGAGCCGCGCCTCTTTTCGTTCAACAATCCGATGGGCGCGTGCCCCGAGTGCGACGGGCTCGGGCAGATCACGTTCTTCGATCCGAAACGCGTGGTCGCGCATCCGTCGCTGTCGCTGGCGGCGGGCGCGGTCAAGGGCTGGGATCGGCGCAACCAGTTTTATTTCCAGATGCTGCAAAGCCTCGCGGCGTTCTACGAATTCGACATCGACACGCCATTCGAAGATCTGCCCGAAAAAATCCGCAAGGTGCTGCTGTACGGATCGGGCAAGCAAACCATTCCGTTCTCGTACATCAACGAGCGGGGCCGCACGTCGGTGCGCGAGCATGTATTCGAAGGGATCATTCCGAATCTCGAGCGCCGTTACCGCGAAACCGATTCGGTCGCCGTGCGCGAAGAACTCGCGAAATATCAGAACAACCAGGCATGCCCCGCGTGCGAGGGCACGCGCCTGCGCCGCGAAGCGCGTTTCGTGCGAATCGGCGCGGACGAGCACGCGCGCGGCATCTTCGAAATCAGCGGGTGGCCGCTGCGCGACACGCTCGGTTATTTCCAGACGCTGCGCCTCGAAGGCGCCAAGCGCGACATTGCCGACAAGGTGATCAAGGAAATCGTCGCACGGCTGATGTTCCTCAATAACGTCGGGCTCGATTACCTGTCGCTCGAACGCAGCGCCGAAACGCTGTCGGGCGGCGAAGCGCAGCGCATCCGGCTCGCGTCGCAAATCGGCTCGGGCCTGACCGGCGTCATGTACGTGCTCGACGAACCGTCGATCGGCCTGCATCAGCGCGACAACGACCGGCTCATCTCGACGCTGAAGCACTTGCGCGACCTCGGCAATTCGGTCGTCGTCGTCGAGCACGACGAGGACATGATCCGGATGGCCGACTATATCGTCGACATGGGGCCGGGCGCCGGCGAGCACGGCGGCATGATCATCTCCGAAGGCACGCCCGACGAAGTGCAGGCCGATCCGGCATCGCTGACGGGCCAGTATCTGAACGGCACGCGCCGCATCGAATATCCTGAAGATCGCAAGCAGCCCGACGAGCGGCATCTGCGCATCATCGAGGCGTACGGCAACAATCTGAAGCGCGTGACGCTCGACCTGCCGGTCGGCCTGCTCACGTGCGTGACGGGCGTCTCGGGCTCCGGCAAGTCGACGCTGATCAACGACACGCTTTACCAGGCGGTCGCGCACCATCTTTACGGCTCGGCAACCGAGCCGGCGCCGTTCGAGGCGATCGAAGGCCTCGAGCATTTCGACAAGGTGATCAACGTCGACCAATCGCCGATCGGCCGCACGCCGCGCTCGAACCCGGCTACCTATACGGGCGTGTTCACGCCGATCCGCGAGCTGTTCGCGGGCGTGCCGGCCGCGAAAGAGCGCGGCTACGACCCGGGCCGCTTTTCGTTCAACGTAAAGGGCGGCCGCTGCGAAGCGTGTCAGGGCGACGGCGTGATCAAGGTGGAAATGCACTTTCTGCCCGACGTCTACGTGCCGTGCGACGTGTGCCACGGCAAGCGCTACAACCGCGAAACGCTGGAAGTACAGTACAAGGGCAAGAACATCAGCGAAGTGCTCGACATGACCGTCGAACACGCGCACGAGTTCTTCAAGGCGGTGCCCGTCGTCGCGCGCAAGCTGAAAACGCTGCTCGACGTCGGCCTCGGTTATATTCGGCTCGGCCAGTCGGCCACCACGCTGTCCGGCGGCGAGGCGCAACGCGTGAAACTGTCGCTGGAACTGAGCAAGCGCGACACGGGTCGCACGCTATACATTCTCGACGAGCCCACGACCGGGCTACACTTCCATGACATCGCGCTCTTGCTCGAAGTCATTCACCGGCTTCGCGATCAGGGGAATACGGTCGTGATCATCGAGCATAATCTCGACGTGATCAAAACCGCCGACTGGGTCGTCGATCTCGGTCCGGAAGGCGGCGCGGGCGGCGGGCAGATCATCGCGCAGGGGACGCCCGAGCAGGTTGCGCAGTCGAAGGCAAGTTTTACCGGCCGTTATCTCGCGCCGCTGCTCGAGCGCGGTGCGCAGCCGGCGCAAGCGGAATCAGCCAGTCCGAGCTGCAAGGCAGCACGCAACGCGGCAAACCGATCGGTGCGAGCCGCAAAGCAAAGCGCATAACCCAAGCGCGCATAACCCGAGGTTGGAGACTGGACAACGCCATGGCCAAGCGTAACGAGGCGACCGACGAAAAGCCGGTACAGGATCTGCGCCCTCGCCCGGTCAGGCTGACGAGCGATATGAGTCTGCCGAAGCTGTCGGCGGTGGAAATCGGCAGCTATCTCGTCGCGCTGCTCGCGATGTGGGCGGTGCTCGAACTGAAGCTGCTCGGCGCGCTGCTCGCCGGCATGCTGGTGTTCCAGCTCGTGCACACGATCGCGCCTCGCATCGAACGGCATATGTCGAGCCAGTGGGCGCGGTGGATCTCGGTGGTGTGGCTGTCCGTCATCATTGTCGGCGTGCTGACCGGCTTTACGATCGGCATCATCGAGCATTTCGAGCACGACGTGCCGAGCGTGCAGAAGCTGCTCGATCAGGCCATGCAGCTGATGAACGACGCGCGCAGCCGCGTACCGCAGTTCATCGCGGATAACCTGCCGGTCGATGCCGATCAGATGAAGGAAAAGGCCGCGTCGATGATGCACACGCACGCCGGCTTGCTGCAGCAAAGCGGCAAGATGGTCGCGCGCGGCTTTACGCATGTGCTGATCGGCATGATCATCGGCGCGATCATCGCGGTCGGCGCGCAAAAGCACGTGCAGCGGCTGCCGCTTTCCACGGCGTTTATCCAGCGCCTGTCGCGCTTTTCCGATGCGTTCCGGCGCATCGTGTTCGCGCAGGTGAAGATCTCGAGCATCAATACCGTATTCACCGGTATTTTCCTGCTGCTGTTGCTGCCGCTCTTTCACGCGCCGCTGCCGCTCGCGAAAACGCTTGTGATCATCACGTTCATCGTCGGGCTGCTGCCGGTGATCGGCAATCTGATCTCGAACACGCTGATCGTCGCAGTCGCGCTATCGGTCAGTTTTCCGGCGGCGGTCACGTCGCTCGTATTTCTGATCGTGATACACAAGCTCGAGTACTTCCTCAATGCGCGCATCGTCGGCGGGCAGATCGAGGCGCGCGCGTGGGAGCTGCTGATCGCGATGCTCGTGATGGAAGCGGGCTTCGGCATTCCCGGCGTAATCGCAGCGCCGGTCTTCTACGCTTATATCAAGCGCGAGCTGATCTACTTGCGGCTGGTTTAGCACAGGCGCAGTTGCCACTTTCGCGCCACCTTCGCGCCGCCTGCGTGCTCGCCGGCAGGCGGCCACGCAAGCCGCCAGTTCGCCAGTCCCCGCCCGTCCTCGGCTCAGGCCGGTTAGAAGTCGAAGCGCGCGTTGAGCGCCAACGTGCGCGGATCGCCCGGTCCGACATAGTCCGCGTACTGGAACATCCAGTAGCGCCGGTTAAACAGATTGTCGACGGCCGCGCGCAGCGTCACATCGTGCCCGGCGAGGCGCGTCGTGTAGCTCGCGCCCGCATTGACCAGCAGATAGCCGCCTGTTTCCAGACCGCCCGCCGGACGCACTTCCGTGTTGCCCGTGTACTTCGCGTCGACGCCGAGACGCAGCCCCGGCACGCCCGGCACCGCATAGCTGACGTAGCCGGCGCCGACGAACTTCGGCGCGCCCGCGACGCGATTGCCGACGTTCGCCGCGCCGCGCTCGTACTTCGTGTCGATCCACATCAGGTCGCCGCCGACGGTCCAGCTCTTGCCGAGCCGCACGTCGGCGCCCGCTTCGACGCCCTGAAAGATCTGCTCGCCGTCCTGCACGAAGACGTTGGCACCGTTCGGATATTCGGCGCCGCGCTCGATGCGGAACAATGCGGCGGTCGCGCTCCAACGTTCGTGTTCGCTCTTCACGCCGAGCTCGTACTGCTTGCTGCGGATCGGCGGCAGCAACGTGCCGCCGTTCGCGTACGTGGGCCCGACGATCGAACCGGGCTCGAGCGACTGAACGTAGCTCGTATAAAGCGTCGTCGTACGTGCGAGCTTGAACATCAGCGCAACGGTCGGCGTCACGACGCCGTTCTTTCCGTACGTCGAGGTCGTGGCGCCGCCAAGCGCGTAGCCGTTCTGCTCGTAATTCGTGTATCGGACGCCGCCGAGCACCGACCAGCGGTCGGTCAACTCGATCGTATCGCTCGCGAACAGCGCCTTTTGCGTGATGTCGGCGCTCGGATAGGTCGTGAGGCCCTCCGGGCTATAGAACACGTTCGTATTCGGCTGATACAGGTTGCCGGTGCCGATCTGGTCGTAGAAGCTCGTCACCTCGTAGTCGTTGACCTGCTTCTGGTATGCGGCGCCGAACACCAGTTGATGGCCGAATGGCCCTGTCTTCACGTTCCCTTCGATCATCGCCTGCCACGACGTCAGCCGGTGCCCTTCCTTGCCTGCGAAACGGAAGTCGTCGTAGTCGCCGAGATAGTTCTGCAGGAAGAAAGTGCCTTCGTTGCGATCGCGGTAGCTCTTGCTGAAGCCGTAGGTGAAGCTCGCGGTCCAGTCGGGCGTCAGGTTGTAGCGCAGGCCGGCCGTGTACCACTGCAGGTTGGTGTTCAGATGCTGGTCCGGGCCCGAGAGGTTGTCGCTACCGCCGCTGACCGGCGGCGGCAGGTTGAGCCCCGGATACTGCGCCGTGTAGATCGCACTCGTGATGCCGGTCGCGCGGCGCTGCTGCCAGAGCAGGCCAAACGTCGCCGTCAGGTCGCGCGTAAGCCGCGCATCGAATGCGAGCGATACCGCTTCGCGTCGGATGGTTCCGTCGTTGAAGGTCTGCCCTTCCTCGTGCGTCGCGTTGATCCGGTAGCCAAACATCGCGTTCGGGCCGACGCGGCCACCGAGGTCGACGTGCTCGCTCCAAACGCCGTCGGTCCGATATCCGACGTCGACGCTGCCGAGAAACGCCGCCGAACGCGGCGGCTTCTTCGTCACGTAGTTGACGATGCCGCCTGGTGCGCCGAAGCCGTACATGAAGCCCGACAAACCTTTGAGCAACTGAACGCTCTCGAGCTGCTCGTACGGCATCGTGACGCCATAGGCGTTGAACGGCAGGCCGTCGATCTTGAACGCGTTCTGCCAGTCGAGCTGCATGCCGCGCACCGTCACGTAACTCGCCCATGCGTTGTACGGATTGCTGTTGTCCGATACCGACGCGTCGCGCATGAACACGTCGCCGAGGCTGGCCGGCTGCATGTCCTGTAGCTGCTCGTCGGTGACGATCGTGGTCGAGAACGGCGTATCGAGTTGCGAGCGGGTGCCGAGCGCGCCGCTGCTCACGTCTTCGTTCAGATGCAGCGGCATGTCCTGCGATGCGGTGATGCGCACTGCGGGCAGCGCTTTCTCTGCGGTGTCGGGCTGCGTGGCGCCGCTCGTCGCCTGCTGCTGCGCGAACGCCGGCGCGGCAACGGTGGCCATCGCCGCCGTCATCAAAACCGTCAGGTGAATCGGCTTTCTGGAGAACCGCGCGCGGAACCGGTTGCCTGACCGGTGTGACCGCGCGTGTCGTGCGGCGTCGTGCATTGTTGTCTGAACCCTCATCGCGTCGCTCGAGATTAATTGCGAACAATTCTTATTTACAAGAGACGCGATGATGCCAAATGTCGTCTGATATTTGTAAGCTAATGAAGTGCGGCATTTCGTCGCATATGCCGGAAAGGCCGGCACGGCAAAGCGAAGCGACAGGCCGAATCGCCAATTCGATTTCGACGTGCTTTCACCACCGGCGCGCAGCACCAAACCCTCCCCCTTGCAGCCTGCCTCGACAATCCTTAAGATGCGAACAATTCTTATTTAAAAAACGGACGCAGACCTATGGATCTGGATTCAATCGGGAGCGCCGTTCCGCGCGCCGCGCTGAGCGTTTTTGCCGCGCCGCGCCTGCAGCACGCGCCGCTTTCTCTGCGCGTTCCGGTTCGCGCATGAGGCCTGCACTCGTCCGTTTGCATCGATGGTTCGGTATCGCGATCGCGCTATTCCTGTTCGTCGCCGGGTCGACCGGCGCCGTGATCGCCTGGGATCACGAGCTCGACGGCTTGCTGAACCCATCGTTCTTTCACGCGCGCACCGACGGTCCCGCGTTGTCGTCGCTCGAACTCGCGCGCCGCATCGAGGCGGCCGACCCGCGTCTTCGCGTCACCTATCTGCCGCTCGCGGTCGAACCAGGCCATACGTTGCAGGCGATGGTCTGGCCGCGCACCGATCCGAAGACGCAGCAGCCGTACAAGCTCGACTTCAACCAGATCGCCGTCGACCCCGCGACCGGCGACATTCAGGGCCGCCGCGAATGGGGCGCGGTCTCGCTCGCGCGGCTCAATCTGATTCCGTTTTTGTACAAGCTGCACTACACGCTGCATCTGCCGTTCGCGGGCGGCATCGACATCGGCACATGGCTGATGGGCATCGTCGGCATCGTGTGGATCTTCGACAGCGTGATTGCGCTCGTGCTGTCGTTTCCGAGCGCGAAGGCGTGGCGCAAGTCGTTTGCGTTTCGTGTCGCGCGCGGCGGCTATCCGTTGACCTTCGATTTGCACCGCTCCGGCGGCGTCTGGATCTGGGGACTGCTGCTGATGATGGCGGTCACGTCGGTGTCGATGAACCTCAGCAACGAGGTCGTGCGGCCAATCGTGTCGTTGCTGTCGCCGCTCGCACCGACGCCGTTCTCCGATCCGGCGCTTGCGGGCACGCCGCAGCCGGGCAGGCCCGATTTGACGCGTGAACAGGTGCTCGAGGCGGCCGGCAAGATCGCCGCTGAAAAGCACATCGCCGCGCCGCCGGGCGCAATCTTCTATGCGCCTACGCTGCACACCTATGGCGTCGGCTACTTCGCCGCCGGCAAGGATCACGGCGACGGCCCGCTCGGTAATGCGTGGATCTATCTGAACGCGGAGACCGGCCAGCCGACGGGCGCGACGATTCCCGGCAAGGGTTCGGCCGGCGACATCTTCATGCAGGCGCAATTCCCGCTGCACTCGGGACGGATTGCGGGACTGGGCGGACGGATTGCGGTCAGCGCGTTGGGCGTGGCAGTGGCCGTACTGAGCGCGACCGGTTTGATGATCTGGTTGAAGAAGCTCGAAGCGCGGCGGCGCCAGACGCGCCATGGGCAATCCGTGCGCGACGCGACGCCGGCCGACATCGATGCACCGCAGGCCCGGCGTGCAAAGCGCCCGGAACGAGGAGAGCAGATCGCGTCACCGCAATAGGCAACGCGGCGACAGGCGACGCGCCCCCTGCCGCCTAGCGAAACACCACGGTCTTGCTGCCGTTCAGCACGATCCGGTGTTCGACGTGCCACTTCACCGCGCGTGCAAGCGTCACGCATTCGACGTCGCGGCCGATCGCCGTCAGTTGCTCGGGCGCCATGCTGTGGTCGACACGCTCGACTTCCTGCTCGATGATCGGGCCTTCGTCGAGATCGGTCGTCACATAGTGCGCCGTCGCGCCGATCAGCTTCACGCCCCGGTCGAACGCCTGGTAATACGGCTTCGCGCCCTTGAAGCTCGGTAAAAACGAATGGTGAATATTGATCGCGCGCCCGGCCAGACGATCGCATAGTTGCGGCGACAGAATCTGCATATAGCGCGCGAGCACGACGAGATCGGCCTGATGTTCGTCGATCACTTCGAGCACGCGCGCCTCCTGCGCAGCCTTCGCATCGGCCTTTCCATCACCCTTCGCCGCAGCGAGCGGGAAGTGATGAAACGGAATGTCGTAGCTCGCGGCGAGCTGATAAAAATCCTTGTGGTTCGAAATGATCGCCGGTATCTCGATGCCCAGTTGCCCGGTGCGATAGCGGAACAGCAGGTCGTTCAGGCAATGCCCGATCTTCGACACCATGATCACCACACGCGGCTTCACTGTCGCGTCGTGCAATTCCCAACGCATGCCGAACTGTTCGGCGAGCGCCGAAAATGCCGTGCGCAGCGCGTCGAGACCCGGGTCGCCGCCGACTTGCTGGAAGTGCACGCGCATGAAGAACTCGCCAGTGTGGCTGTCGCCGAATTGCGCGGAGTCGAGAATATTGCTGCCGCGCTCGAACAGAAAGCCCGAGACCGCATGCACGATGCCGGGCCGATCGGCGCACGACAGTTTGAGGATAAAGCTGTGATCGGTCGACATGACCCTGGTGACTCCCTTCTGCTAAACCTGTGGTTCGTTTTGCTAGTGTGGCCCGCGTGTTTGGGCCGCGCGTTTGGCCCGCGCGTTTGCCCGCGTGTTTGGGCCGCTACCTGGCCGCCCGTGCGGACGCCGTCGCGGATGCAAGCGCGGGCGGCTCGAACAGCGCCTCGATGCCCGCGCACACCTCTTCGTCGATCCATTGGCGGCGCAGCATGCAATCGAGCGTCGCGAGGCTTGCATCGACCGTCATCGACCCTTCCTCGATCCAGCGCGCCACTTCTTCGATGCGGGCGAGCCGATGCTCGCCTACTTCGCCATCCTGATTGCGCGGCGCGAAGTCTTCGGGCAGGGCGAGGTCGTAGATGAAGATCTGCTCGGCCTGTGTGCCTTCGGGCAACGACTGCAACACATGCGCCGTACGTCCCGGCGTCGCGCGAATCGCGATGTCTTCCGGAATGCCCGCCTCTTCCCAGCACTCCTTGATAATCGTCGTTCCGATGCTGAAGCCCCAACCGATCCCGCCCGCCACGACGTTGTCCAACATGCCCGGGTCGGTGGCCTTGGTCTCGCTGCGGCGAGCGATCCAGAGCCGCGGCGCACCTTGCGCGTATTCTACGACGCCGTTCAGATGCACCGCGTACGTCATGGTGCCGAAGAAGCGCGATGCGGCGCGTTCGATATACGCGAGCGGCGGCGCATCGAACGCGTTGCGGATCGCATAGGTCTCGTCGCGCCAGCCCGGAATGCGGCCGTCCGCGGCCAGCGCGCCGATCACGGCGCCGAGCGCCGCGCTGCGGCTGTCGAGCGTCGAAAAACGCGCGCTCAGCACGACGCGCTGCGCGTCGATCTCGAACACATCGGGCCAGCGCGCAAGCAGCGGCACGTCGGCCGCGCGCAACCAGCCAACCTGCTGCCCGTCGATCCAGAACGAAGCGTGCGCGTGCGCGTCGAAGCGGCGCGCGGCCGCGATTGAAGGCAAAGTCATTGAAGCTCCGGCAAATTCGTTTTCATCGGTTGGTCCTGCATGCGAGGCAACTCGAGGCGACGCGACACGGCGCGCCCGCGCATCAATCGCGCAGCGCGACGCGCAAACCGATCGCGATAAACGTCGCACCGGCAATGCGATCGAGCCACACGCCCGCGCGCGGACGGCGCTTCAGCCAGTTGCCGATCATCCCCGCGCACACGCCGAACAGCGAAAACACGGCGACTGTCTGCAGCATGAACAACGCGCCGAGTTCGAGCATCTGCACGGTCACGTTTTGCACGCCATGCGGGTTGACGAACTGCGGCAGGAACACGATGAAGAACAGCGTGACCTTCGGATTCAGCACGTTGCCGATCACGCTTTGCCGGAAGATCGATAAAAGCGGCTGCGGGGGACGCTCGTGCGCGGTCGCGAGACCTTTGCTGCGCAGCGCCTTGATGCCGATCCAGATCAGATACGCGGCGCCCGCGAGCTTGATCGCCTGGAATGCGACCGGCGACGATCGCAACACGGCCGCCACGCCGAGCGCGGCAAGTGTCGTGTGAATCGTGATGCCGGCGGCAAAACCGAGCGCCGCGACGAAGCCCGCGGCGCGGCCCTGCGAAATGCCACGCGCGAGCACCTGCAAATTGTCCGGGCCGGGCGCGAACGTGATCGCAAGCGACGTGGCGAGAAAGAGCAAAAAATTGGGCATCGCGCGAACCTTTTTAGGGGATGACCTGGTGCGACGGGTAATGCACGGCAACTGCGGCGGCTGCAGGTTTTCGGCGCGGTCGCTGCCTCAGTTGCCGCCTCAGTTGCCGCCTCAGTGACCACCTCAATGACCACCGAAGTCCGTCACCGTATAAAGCGGCAGACCCGCGGAGCGCAGCAGCGCCGACCCGCCGAGGTCGGGCAGATCGATAATCGCCGCGCCCTCGACCACCACGGCGCCGAGACGCTCGAGCAGCTTCTTGCCGGCGAGCATCGTGCCGCCGGTCGCGATCAGATCGTCGACGATCACGACGCGGTCGCCGGGTTTGCATGCGTCTTCGTGAATCTCGACGGTGGCCGCGCCGTATTCGAGCTCGTACGATTCCGACACGCGCTTGTACGGCAGCTTGCCGCTCTTGCGGATCGGAATGAAGCCGAGGTTCAGCTCGTACGCGAGAATCGGCCCGATGATGAAACCGCGTGCGTCGAGCCCCGCGACGTAATCGAGGCTCGCATCGATATAGCGCTGCACGAACAGATCGATCAGCACGCGCAGCGTTTTCGGATGCTGCAGAAGCGGCGTGATGTCGCGAAACTGCACGCCGGGCTGCGGCCAGTCGGGCACCGTGCGGATCTGGCTTTTGACGAATTCGGCCGCGTTGAGCGGCACGTTCGCAGGTGCGATGGACATGATGTCTCCAAAGGGATCTTTAACGATCCGGATCAAACTCGGGAAGAAAGTTTCCCGCATGTTCGCCATGTGCCCCTTGTTGCCGCTTGTTGCCGCTTGTTGTCCCTTGTTGCCTTTTGTTGCCGTTCGGGATCGCGGCGCCCCTCGCAACACCGGGCCGCGGGCACATGGAGTGGGATTCAGGCCGTCGCCGCACCCGCCCGCCGATGTTTCGACAGCCGCTCTTCCGCTTCGGCGAGCGCTTCGGGCAAACCGCGCAGCACGACGATGTCGCTTGCGCGCAGCTTCGTCAACGGGTCCGGCTCGACGCCGCGAATGCCGTGCCGGCGAATCGCCGTCACTTCGAGACCCAGTTCGAACAAACCTAGCTCGGCAAGCGTGCGTCCCACCGCATCGGCCTTTTCGTCGACCGGCACCGATTGTAGCCGCACCTGTTCGTGGCCGTCGTCATCGTCGACGTCGTCGGCGCCGTGGAAGTAGCCGCGCAACAGACTGTAGCGCTCGTCGCGCAATTCCTCGACCCGCCGCAGCACGCGCCGCATCGGCACGCCCATCACGACGAGCGTATGCGAGGCGAGCATCAGGCTGCCTTCGACGATCTCCGGAATCACTTCGGTTGCGCCCGCGGCGAGCAGCCGTTCGAGATCGCTGTCGTCGACGGTGCGAACGATGACCGGCAGCGTCGGTTCGAGTTCGTGGATGTTGTGCAGCACGCGTAGTGCCGACGGCGTGTTCGCGTAGGTGATCGCCACCGTTCGCGCGCGGTGGATACCCGCGGCAAGCAGCGATTCGCGGCGGCCGGCATCGCCGAATACGACCTGCTCGCCGGCCGCCGCCGCGGCCGCGACGCGATCCGGGTCAAGGTCGAGCGCGACATACGAGAGCCCTTCGTGCTCGAGCATCCGCGCTAGGTTCTGCCCCGAGCGGCCGTAACCGCAAATGATCACATGCCCGCTCTGCTTCAGGCTTTGCGTTGCGATGCGCGTCATTTGCAGCGACTGCTGCATCCACTCCGTTGACGACAGGCGCAGCACGATCCGGTCCGCGTTCTGGATCAGGAACGGCGCCGCGAGCATCGACAGCAGCATGCCCGCGAGGATTGCCTGCAGCAGCGTCGCATCGACAAGGTGCTTGTCGAGAATCAGATTCAGCAGCACGAAGCCGAACTCGCCTGCCTGCGCGAGGCCGATGCCGGTGCGCATCGCCACGCCCGGCGTCGCGCCGAACAGCCGCGCGAGCGCCGTGACCATCACGGCCTTCAGCAGAATCGGCCCGAGCAGAAAGCCGAGCACGATAAGCGGGTGCTGCCAGATCACGAGCGGATCGAGCAGCATGCCGGTCGTCACGAAGAAGAGACCGAGCAGCACGTCGCGAAACGGCTTGATGTCTTCCTCGACCTGATGCCGGTACGGCGTTTCGGCGATCAGCATGCCGGCGATAAACGCGCCGAGCGCGAGCGACAGGCCGAACCTGTCGGTGACGAACGCGGCGCCGAGCGTGACGAGCAGCAGGTTCAGCACGAACAGTTCCTGCGAGCGCCGCCGCGCGACGACGTTGAACCAGCGCGTCATGAAGCGCTGCCCGATCACGAGCAGCAGCGCGAGCGCGATGACGATCTTCACGAACGCGAGACCGAGCGCCGCCATCACATCGTGCGTATCGCCGCCGGCGAGCGCAGCGATCACGATCAGCAGCGGCACCACGGCAAGATCCTGGAACAGCAGCACACCGAAGATATTGCGGCCGTGCTCGGTCTCGATCTCGAGCCGCTCCGCGAGCATCTTGCTGGCGATCGCGGTCGACGACATCGCCAGCGCGCCGCCGAGCGCGATGCAGCCCTGCCACGACAGATGCACCCAACGCTCGACCGCGAAGCCGAGCACGATCGCAGCCGCAATCGTGCCGAGCACCTGCAGCAGACCGAGGCCGAATACGAGCTTGCGCATCGAGCGCAGCTTCGCGAGCGAAAACTCGAGGCCGATCGAGAACATCAGGAACACGACACCGAACTCGGCCAGATTCTGCGCGCCCTTCGAGTCCGGCACGATGCCGAACGCGTGCGGCCCGACGAGAATCCCCACGGTCAGATATCCGAGCATCGGCGGAAGATTCAGATACCGGAACACGACGACGCCCACGACTGAAGCAAGCAGCAGGAAGAGCGTCATTTCAAGCGGGGAAATCATCGGCGATGAGCGTCCTGGTTCGTCAGAGAACGCTGCGCGCAAAGCCCCGCGCAGCAAGGTTCAGAGGCCCGTGAAGGCAACATCCGGACGACTTCCGTCCGGCGCGGCGAACATACGCCTTTGTTATACTTCGCGAATGATAGCGAAAATCAATGGCGACCGGGCGTTAGCCTTGGCTCGCGACGTGCTCGACATCGAGGCGGACGCCGTGCGCGCGCTTCGCGATCAGCTCGACGACGGCTTTGTCGAAGCGATCGACTTCATTCTCAGCTGCCGCGGACGCGTGGTCGTGTCCGGCATAGGCAAATCAGGCCATATCGCACGCAAGCTTGCCGCGACCTTCGCCAGTACCGGCACGCCTGCGTTCTTCGTGCATCCGGCCGAAGCGAGCCATGGCGATCTCGGCATGATCACGGCCGACGACGTGTTTATCGCGATGTCGAATTCCGGCGAATCCGAAGAGCTGCTTGCGATTCTGCCGCTGATCAAACGCCTCGGTTCGAAGCTGATCGCGATGACGGGCCGTCCCGATTCGAGCCTCGCGAAGATTGCGGACGTGCATCTGAATTCCGGCGTATCGAAAGAAGCCTGCCCGATGAATCTTGCGCCGACGGCCAGCACGACCGCTGCGCTGGCGCTCGGCGACGCGCTCGCCGTCGCCGTGCTCGAAGAGCGCGGCTTCGGTCCCGACGACTTCGCGCGCTCGCATCCGGGCGGCGCGCTCGGACGTCGATTGCTCACCTACGTGCACGACGTGATGCGCACCGGCGACCAGCTGCCGAGCGTGAAGCCCGACGAGACCGTGCGCGACGCGCTGTTCCAGCTGACGGCAAAGCGCATGGGCATGACCGCGATCATCGACGACGAAGCGCGCGTCAAGGGCATTTTCACCGATGGCGATCTGCGCCGCGTGCTCGAACGCGACGGCGACTTCCGCAATCTGCCGATCGGCTCGGTGATGACGCCGCATCCGCGCACGATCGGTCCGGACCGCCTTGCAGTCGAAGCCGTGGAACTGATGGAGCGCCACCGCATCAATCAATTGCTCGTCGTCGACGAAGCCGGACGGCTCGTCGGCGCACTCAACATGCACGATCTGTTTTCGAAGAAGGTGATTTGATGGCAACCACCCTGACCGCTACCGAGCGCGCAAGCCGCGTCAAGCTGATGATTTTCGACGTCGACGGCGTGCTGACCGACGGCGGCCTCATGTTCACCGCGGAAGGCGACTATATGAAGTCGTTCAATTCGATGGACGGCCACGGCGCCAAGCTGTTGCGCGAAGCGGGCATCGAAACGGCGATCATCACGGGGCGCCAGTCGGGCATCGTCGTCGAGCGCGCGAAGAATCTGAAGATCACGCATGTGTACCAGGGCGTCGAGGACAAGCGCGTCGCATTCGCCGACCTGCTGAAGGCGACCGGCATGAAAGCGGAGAATTGCGGTTACATGGGCGACGACTGGCCCGATCTCGCCGTGATGCTGAAGGTCGGCTTCGCCGCGGCGCCGGCGAACTCGCATCCAGAAGTCATCGCACGCGCGCATTGGGTTAGCGAAGCGCGCGGCGGCCACGGCGCGGTGCGCGAAGTGTGCGATACGCTGCTGCGCGCGCAGAATCGCTACGACGATCTGCTGCGCGCCGCGTGCGGAATGTAACCGGAACACGCGAATGAACAGGTTTCGCTGGACTTCACTGCTTCCGGTCGTCGCCATGGCCCTGCTCGCCGGCGTCACGTATTGGCTTTTGCAAGCGACGAAGCCGCGCGAAAACGAAGACGTGGTCCGCCCGAAGACGCATACGCCCGATTACTTCGCCGACAGTTTCTCGGTATCGGAACTCGATCAGTCCGGTTCGACGCAATATCGTCTCACCGCGCAAAAGCTGATTCACTACGAAGACACCGAAGACAGCGACCTGACGAAGCCGGCTATCCGCGCGTTCCAGCCCGGCAAGCCGATCGTTACCGCGACCGGCGACCGGGGCACCGTCAATAGCGACGCGTCGGTCGTCAATCTGTACGACAACGCGCACATCATCCGTGCGGCCGGTTATGGCGATCCGGAGATGCAGGCGGATTCGCAGCATTTTCGGGTACTGGTGAACGACGATGTCATCGAAACAGAAAAGCCGGTTAAACTTCGTCGCGGCCTTTCGGTCATGACGGCCCAAGAAGGCATGAATTACAACAACGTGACCCGGGTCATGAAGCTGTTCGGCAACGTGCGCGGCGCGATCGCCGCATCGGACACCAAGTAACCCGGGCGTTTCATATCCAGACGTGACTGCATGAGCGAATCGTTCCCCCGTTTCAACTTCAGCCGCCCGCAGCTCACGCTGCTGGCCGCCCTGCTCGTCGCGCTGCCGCTCGCGGCCTTCGCGCCGTTCGCGCATGCGGAACGCGCCGACAAGGACAAGCCGCTCAATATCGAAGCGGACAATATGACGTACGACGACCTGAAGCAGATCAACATCTTCACCGGCCACGTGGTGGCGACGAAGGGCACGATCGTGATCAAGGCCGATCGCGTCGAAGTGACGCAGGATCCGCAGGGCTACCAGTACGCAACGGGCACGTCGACCGGCAAGAACCACGCGTATTTCCGGCAGAAGCGCGACGGCGTCGACGAATACATCGACGGGGATGCCGAGCGCATCGACTATGACGGCAAGAAGGACCTCACCACGCTGACCACGCGCGCAACCGTGCGCCGCCTGCAAGGTTTGTCGACGGTGATGGATGAAGTGCACGGCAGCGTCATCACTTACGACGGCCAGAACGATTTCTATACCGCGAAAGCGGGGCCCGACGTCGCGGGCCCGGGCAACCCGAACGGCCGCGTGCGCGCGATGCTCGCGCCGCGCAACGGCGGCGCGCAGCCGGCTACCGGCCCGTCCACGACGCTGCAGCCCGCCACGCGGTTTCAAGGCCAGAACGCGAACCCGACGCCGGACGCAACTTCGACGTCCGAGCGGTCGACCGCCCCGTCGGCCACCGAAAGTCAAGGACAAGGAACGACGAAACCGTGAGCGCACCTGCCCTCCCCAATCGCAAGCCGGCAGGCACCAGCAGTTCGCTCGTCGTGCGCAACCTGAAGAAGCGCTACGGCTCGCGCACGGTCGTCAAGGACGTCTCGCTCGATGTGAAGAGCGGCGAAGTGGTCGGCCTGCTCGGCCCGAACGGTGCCGGCAAGACCACGTCGTTCTATATGATCGTCGGCCTCGTGCCGCTCGACGCGGGTGAAATCGATCTGGACGGCAACTCGATCAGCCTGCTGCCGATTCACAAGCGCGCATCGCTCGGACTTTCGTATCTGCCTCAGGAAGCGTCCGTGTTCCGCAAACTGTCCGTCGAACAGAACATTCGCGCGGTGCTCGAGTTGCAATACGGGGAAGACGGCAGACGGCTGTCGAAAGACGCGATCGCGCAACGCACCGAAGCGTTGCTCGACGAATTGCAGATTGCTCACCTGCGCGAAAACCCGGCGCTGTCGTTGTCGGGCGGCGAGCGTCGGCGCGTCGAAATCGCGCGTGCGCTGGCGACGAATCCGAGTTTCATTCTGCTCGACGAACCGTTCGCGGGCGTCGACCCGATCGCGGTCCTCGAAATCCAGAAGATCGTGAAGTTCCTGAAGCAACGCAATATCGGCGTGTTGATCACGGACCACAACGTGCGCGAGACGCTCGGCATTTGCGATCACGCGTACATCATCAGCGACGGCAGCGTGCTTGCCGCGGGCGCGCCCGGCGACATTATTGAAAACGAGAGCGTTCGCCGCGTCTATCTGGGCGAGCACTTCCGCATGTAACGCCGCGCGCGTCGCAGACGCAGGGCCTCCCTGCAAATGTCTGCGTGCACGCGCGAGCTTGCACCGTCCGCGCGCAGGACGGCTGCCGTTCCAGTAATTTTGACGACATGGGCTCAATGGCTTCGGTCCATTGCACCTGGTCGTGTCCCTGCGCAGCGAAAAATCTCCGTAACCCGCATTTATGCGCTGTTGCGAGGTTTCGCGGTCGTGGCAAACTCTCTAAAATGATTCACACATCGCCATGAAAGCTAGCCTCCAACTTCGCCTGTCACAGCATCTTGCGCTGACACCCCAATTGCAGCAGTCCATCCGGCTGCTGCAGTTGTCTACGCTTGAGCTGCAGCAGGAGGTGTCGATGGCGATCGCGCAGAATCCGTTGCTCGAAACCGAAGACGACTGGATCGCCAGCCCGCTGCGCGTCGCGGCCGACGGCTCGGTCATCGCGCAGGTGCCGAACGCGAGCGCGCCCGAGCCGATGGCAAGCGCGCCATCGTCCACCAGCACTTCCACGTCTGGCGAAAGCTCGGAGAGCAGCGAGCCGCAAGGCGTCGACGAATATAACGGTCTCGCGTCGGACAGCAATGCCGATGCAAACCAGTGGAATCTCGACGATTACGGCCGCTCAGGCAACGCGTCCGACGACGACGACCTGCCGCCGCTGCAAATCCACGAATCCGCGACCATGCTGCGCGATCATCTGACCGCGCAATTGCGTGTTACGCAGGCCAGCCCGCGCGATCGCGCGCTCATCACGTTCCTGATCGAATCGCTCGACGACGACGGTTACCTGACCGCGACGCTCGAAGAAGTGCTCGCGGACCTTCCCGAAGAACTCGAAGTCGATCTCGACGAACTGAATGCTGCACTTGCGCTGCTGCAAAGCTTCGACCCGGCGGGTGTCGGTGCACGCTCGGCGTCGGAGTGTCTGAAGCTGCAACTGTGCCGTCTCGAGCCATCGCCCACGCGCACGCTTGCACTCGAAATAGTCGCTCACCATCTGGAACTGCTTGCCGCGCGCGACTTCACGCGCCTGCGCAAACACCTGAAAGCAAGCGATGACGACCTACGCGACGCGCATACGCTGATCCGCTCGCTCGAGCCGTTCCCCGGCGCCGCTTACGGCAAGGCCGAAGCGGACTACGTGGTGCCGGACATCATGGTGCGCAAAACAGCACAGGGGTGGCTCGCCGAACTCAATCCCGAAGTGGTGCCGAAGCTGCGCATCAACCATCTGTACGCGAACATTCTGCGCAACAATCGTGGCGATCCGGGCAGTGGATCGCTGCGTCAACAACTACAGGAAGCACGCTGGCTCATCAAGAATATCCAGCAAAGATTCGAAACGATACTGCGCGTCGCGCAGGCCATTGTCGAGCGTCAGAAGAATTTTTTTGCCCATGGTGAAATTGCCATGCGCCCCTTGGTTTTGCGGGAAATTGCTGATACGCTGGGTCTACACGAGTCGACGGTCTCGCGTGTGACAACCGGGAAGTACATGCTCACCCCTTTCGGGACGCTTGAATTTAAGTACTTCTTCGGATCGCACGTATCGACCGACACTGGGGGCGCGGCCTCTTCCACGGCCATTCGCGCCCTCATCAAGCAACTGATAGGAGCAGAAGACACCAAATCTCCTCTTTCAGACAGCCGCATTGCCGAACTGCTGGCCGAACAAGGTTTCGTGGTCGCACGGCGCACCGTAGCGAAGTACCGCGAAGCGCTGAAGATCCCGGCAGTCAATCTGCGCAAGTCTCTATAGCTCGCTGCCTCCCGTGGCGGGCATTTTCCGGCCGCACCGCTTGTTGGCGGAGCAGGCCGGCCGATACGAGCTGCTACGCTGTTTCCGGGGGACGGCACGGGCAGGCCCGCAGATCGACCGGTGCTGACGTCATTCACGCGGATCCTGGCGGCCATTCGCTTGGAGAAGCACTATGAATCTGAAGATCAGTGGACACCATCTCGAAGTCACACCAGCATTGCGAGAATACGTGATCACCAAACTGGATAGAGTGCTAAGACATTTCGATCAGGTGATCGACGGCAGTGTGGTCCTCTCGGTCGACAATCACAAGGAAAAGGAAAAGAGACAAAAGGTTGAAATCAACCTGCATCTGAAGGGCAAGGATATTTTTGTCGAGAGCTGCGATAGCGATCTGTACGCGGCTATCGACCTGATGATCGACAAGCTGGACAGGCAAGTCATTCGTCACAAGGATCGATTGCAGGGCCACCAGCACGAAGCGATCAAGTATCAACCGGTGCCATCCCAGGCGGAAGTGCCGCCGCAATAGCGCTGCGGATCCCTAATGCGAAACCGCCCTATTCAGGGCGGTTTTTCGTTTAGCGAAAGCTGCGGGTGCGTGCTTGCGGTTTTTCGACGAAATGCGCGGTTCGCGTGCGCCGGAGGCGAATCCGGCGGCCATGGCGCGGCGCACCATCTTAAGCACCGCTGTTCTATAATGTTTTGGTTACTTTCGGGGTCAACCAGCCCGAGTCCCGCCTTACGGGGTCAACTGAAGGCTCATACTGTGGGACTCCACTGCGTATCGCCGCAGCATCTGCCGAGCATGGAACGCTATTCAAACGCCACAGCGAGGAGAACCCAGGCGATCAACGCGCCTGCCAACATGAATCGTTTAGCCAAATATCTTCCGCTCGAGAACGTCGTCGTCGGCCTTTCCGTTACCAGCAAGAAGCGTGTATTCGAGCAGGCGGGCCTGATCTTCGAGAACCAGAACGGCATTGCCCGCAGTACCGTCACCGACAATCTTTTCGCACGCGAACGCCTCGGCTCGACCGGGCTCGGCGAAGGCGTCGCGATCCCGCATGGCCGGATAAAAGGCCTGAAGCAGCCGCTCGCGGCGTTCGTGCGCCTCGCGGAACCGATTCCGTTCGAGTCTCCCGATGGCCAGCCGGTGTCGCTGCTGATCTTCCTGCTGGTCCCGGAACAGGCCACCCAGCAGCACCTCGAAATTCTGTCCGAAATCGCCCAGTTGCTCTCCGACCGCGAGACACGCGAGCGTCTGCACACGGAAGAAAATCGCGAAGCGTTGCATCGCCTGCTGACTCAGTGGCAACCTTAACGGATACCGTTGACAGTTACGGGTAAAGCGGCACAATGCGCGACCAGGGGTCGAGCAACGATCGGGCGACGCGCGAGCGCGGCGGACGGTCGCCAGCCGGCGCCGCCGCGACCGTCATGGAGCCGCAGCCTGAAACCGTTATGGCCCGCGCCGGCCAAACCCACGGCGCACGCGCCGCTGCGAGTAGCACGCAAGCGGCGCACACCGGAGTCATGGACACATGGATACGTCCAGCATCAACGCCCAAAGCATTTTCGACGACAACGCCGCCACGCTGAAATTGAGCTGGCTGACCGGGCATGAAGGCTGGGAACGCGGCTTCTCGGCAGAAACGGTTGCAACTGCAACGTCCAGTGCGGACCTCGTCGGCCACTTGAACCTGATCCACCCGAACCGTATTCAGGTGCTCGGCGAAGCCGAAACGAACTACTACCAGCGGCAGTCCGACGAAGACCGCTCGCGCCATATGGCCGAGCTGATCGCGCTCGAGCCGCCGTTCCTCGTGGTGGCGGGCGGGGTCGCCGCGCCGCCGGAACTGGTGCTGCGCTGCACGCGCTCGTCGACGCCGCTCTTCACCACGCCGATGTCGCCGGCTGCGGTAATCGACAGCCTGCGGCTCTACATGTCGCGCATCCTCGCGCCGCGCGCAACGCTGCACGGCGTGTTTCTCGACATCCTCGGCATGGGCGTGCTGCTTACCGGCGACTCGGGCCTCGGCAAAAGCGAGCTCGGCCTCGAACTGATCAGCCGCGGCCACGGCCTCGTGGCCGACGACGCCGTCGATTTCGTCCGCCTAGGCCCGGACTTCGTCGAAGGGCGCTGCCCGCCGCTGCTGCAGAACCTGCTCGAAGTGCGCGGCCTGGGCCTGCTCGACATCAAGACGATCTTCGGCGAGACCGCGGTGCGCCGCAAGATGAAGCTCAAGCTCATCGTTCAGCTCGTGCGCCGTCCGGACGGCGAATTCCAGCGCCTGCCGCTCGAAAGCCAGACCGTCGACGTGCTCGGCTTGCCGATCAGCAAGGTAACCATCCAGGTTGCGGCCGGCCGCAACCTCGCAGTGCTCGTCGAGGCCGCGGTACGCAATACGATCCTGCAGCTGCGCGGCATCGATACGCTGCGCGATTTCATGGACCGCCAGCGTCTGGCGATGCAGGATCCCGACAGCCAGTTCCCGGGCAAGCTCATCTGATGCTCAATTGAAGTAACAGGTGGCGGGTGACGGGGGCCGGCGCAAAGACCTGATGCTATGATGAAACGAACCGACCACTCGACCCCATGCGCATCGTCCTGATCACCGGCATCTCCGGCTCCGGCAAGTCTGTTGCGTTGAACGCGCTCGAAGACGCAGGCTATTACTGCGTCGACAACCTGCCCCCGCGTTTCCTGCCCGAACTGGCCACCTATCTCGCCGCCGACGGCTACGACCGCCTCGCCGTGGCGATCGACGCCCGTTCGAGTTCGTCGCTCGACGAAATGCCCGAGATGATCCGCGACCTGTCGCGCGAGCATGACGTGCGCGTGCTGTTTCTCAATGCGAGCACGCAGTCTCTGATCCAGCGCTTTTCGGAAACCCGCCGCCGCCACCCGCTGTCCGGATCGACCTCGCACGACGCCGACGTCGGCCTGCTGACGTCGCTTGCCGAAGCGATCGAGCGCGAACGCGAACTGGTCGCGGGCCTCGCCGAATTCGGGCACCAGATCGACACGAGCAATCTGCGTGCGAATACGCTTCGCGCGTGGGTCAAACGTTTCATCGAACAGGAGCACGGCGGCCTCGCGCTGATGTTCGAATCGTTCGGCTTCAAGCGCGGCGTGCCGCTCGACGCCGATTTCGTTTTCGATGTACGCACGCTGCCGAACCCGTATTACGATCATCTATTGCGGCCGCTGACCGGCCTCGATCAACCCGTCATCGATTTTCTCGACGCGTTGCCGGTCGTGCATCACATGATCGACGACATCGAGGCGTTTCTCGTCAAATGGCTGCCGCACTTTCGCGACGACAACCGCAGCTATCTGACCGTTGCTATCGGCTGCACGGGCGGCCAGCACCGCTCGGTGTTCATTGCAGAGACGCTTGCTGCGCGTCTCAAGGGTCAAGCAAACGTCATCGTGCGGCATCGGGACGCACCGATCGACGTCGACCAATCGTCGAAGCTGGTGGCTTAGCCGGCCGCGTGCGCGGCCTTAACCGAAGCGTTGCGCCATGTCCTCTACATCGCCTGTGTATGCCGATGTGCCGCTTTTCCCGCTGCACACAGTGCTGTTTCCCGGTGGGCTGTTGCCCCTCAAGATCTTCGAAGCGCGCTATCTCGACATGGTGCGAGGTTGCCTGCGCGACAAGTCGCCGTTCGGCGTGTGTCTGCTGAAAAGCGGCGGCGAGGTGGCCAAGCCGGACGAGCCGTCGGTGCCCGAACCGGTCGGCTGTCTCGCCGAGATCGATCAATGCGACGTCGACGAATTCGGCATGCTGCTGATTCGCGCACGCGGGACGGAACGCTTCAGGCTGCTGTCGCACCGCGTCGAACCGAGCGGTTTGCTGGTCGGCATGGCCGATCCGCTCGGCGACGATGTGCCGCTCGAAGATTCGACGCATGTCGAGAAGTTCGGTGCGTGCGCCGAGGTGCTCGAGCGGATTATCGCGACTATTCGCGAGCGCGATCCGGAAAGCCTGCCGTTTCTCGAACCGTTCCGTTTCGACGACCCGTCGTGGGTGTCGAACCGCTTGTCGGAAGTGCTGCCCGTAGCGCTGCGCGCGCGGCAAAAGCTGATGGAGCTGCTCGATGCAGGGGCGCGCATCGACATCGTGCATCACTATATGCAGCAGCATCAGTTGCTGTAACGCCTCTGCCGCTCCTTTCCGCTACAGCAGCGAGCCGTGCAATCCGACGAGCAGCTTGCGCACGGGTGCGGGCACGCCATACGCGTCGATATCCGAAAGCGCGACCCACGCCGTTTCGCCATCGGCGAGCGCCACTTGCGCCCCCGCCACGCGATTCAACTCGACGACACGCGGCTCGATATCGAGCCGAAAATGCGTGAACGTATGCGTGAGCGACGCAAGCGGCGAGACCGTCGCGCTTGCGCCATACGATCGTGCGCGCGCCGCGAGCGCCGCTTCGTCGGCGGCTTCCGGCAAACTCCACAGACCGCCCCAGATACCGGACGGGGGACGCTTTTCGAGCATGACCGCATCGCCGTCGCGCAGCACGAGCATCCACGTGCGACGCGTCGGCACGGCCTTTTTGGGGCGCGCGGCCGGCAGTTCGCGCTGCCTGCCCGTGACGTTCGCCACGCAGTCCGCCGCGAACGGGCAACGCATGCAATCGGGTTTGCCGCGCACGCACAGCGTCGCGCCGAGGTCCATCAGGCCTTGCGTATAGGCGCTGACCTCGTCGTTCGTCGCATCCGGCGGCAGCAGCGATTCCGCCAGCAGCCACATCGCGTTTTCGACGCGCTTCTCGCCGGGAAAGCCTTCGACGCCGAACACGCGCGCAAGCACACGCTTGACGTTGCCGTCGAGAATCGTCGCGCGCGCGCCGAACGCGAACGACGCGATCGCCGCCGCGGTCGAGCGGCCGATGCCGGGCAATTCTGCAAGCGCTTCGACCGAGTCCGGAAACACGCCGCCGTGATGCTCGACGACCACCTGCGCGCAACGATGCAGATTGCGCGCGCGCGAGTAGTAGCCGAGCCCGGCCCATAGCGCCATCACATCGTCCGACGGCGCGGCGGCGAGCGACGCGACATCGGGAAAGCGGGCAAGAAACTTCGCGTAGTACCGGATCACCGTCGACACCTGCGTTTGCTGCAGCATGATTTCGGATAGCCAGATGCGATATGCGTCGCGTGTGTTCTGCCACGGCAAGTCGTGACGGCCGTGCTCGCGTTGCCATGCGATCAAGCGCACAGAGAAATCGGCCAGAACGGGTATCGTGGACGCTACGGACATTGGGTCACTGGGTCAGTGGTTCGTTGGGTCATTCGGTCACTGAACAATTCAGCGCTGACAGGTCGGACAATAGTAAGTGGAACGCTGCCCCTGCACGATCTGTCTGATCGGCGTTTCACATACCCGGCACGGCAGCCCCGCGCGATCATAGACGAAATAATCGAGTTGGAAGTAGCCGCTCTCACCGTCGCTGCCGACGAAGTCGCGCAACGTGCTGCCGCCTTTTTCGATCGCGGCGGCAAGCGTCGCGCGCACCGCATCTGCAAGCAGTTCGTAACGCACGAGCGACACGCGGCCCGCGGCCGTGGTCGGCCGGATGCCCGCTCGAAAAAGGCTTTCGGAAGCGTAAATGTTGCCCACGCCGACCACGATCTCGCCGGCGAGCAGCGCCTGCTTCACCGATACGGTCCTTCCACGCGTCTTACGATGCATGAGCGCGCCCGTGAAGGCCGGCGCAAACGGCTCGATGCCGAGGCCGGCGAGCAGCGGGTGTTCGAGCACGTCGCCGTCCGACCGCGAATGCCAAAGCACGGCGCCGAAACGGCGCGGGTCGCGAAAGCGCAAGATGAAGTCGTCGAACACCCAGTCGACATGGTCGTGCTTCGCAGCCGCCGGCGGATGCGGCACGTTGCGCAGCACGCGCAGCGTGCCCGTCATGCCGAGGTGAACGATGAACCAGCCTTCGTCGATCTCGAACAGCAGATACTTGCCGCGTCGCTCGACATGCTTCACGAGCCGGCCGCGCAGCATGCGCGGCAGATCAGCCGGAATCGGCCAGCGCAGCGCTGCTGTGCGCACCTCCACCCGTTCGACG
Organism: Paraburkholderia sp. SARCC-3016; assembly: GCF_031119615.1. NCBI lineage: Bacteria > Pseudomonadati > Pseudomonadota > Betaproteobacteria > Burkholderiales > Burkholderiaceae > Paraburkholderia > Paraburkholderia sp. SARCC-3016. Next base: position 25,716 of record NZ_JAVHZD010000034.1, read on the forward strand.
CGGCGCCCGGCCACATAAGGCTCGATCCCACGGCGGGTGACTTCGACTTCTGGAAGCTCTGGCATGTCTAACGGGTCTGCAACTTGCGTTGTTGGTTATGCGCGTATTGTAGCGAGCGCGTTACAATCGACCGAAACATTGAACGGATTTCCATGAACCTGTCCTTCGTAAAGCTCTTTCTGAAGCGTTCGGCCGAGGCCGGCCGCGAGCCCTACGGCGAGGCGAACCCGGCGCCGCGCGGCGGCTTCGCGCGCCGGCTGATGGCCGCTGCGGCGCTGGCCGCATGGACGCTCGCCGCGTTGCCCGCACATGCGCAGGACCCGTCACCCGATACAGATGACAATTCGGTTTCGGTGCAGGATGCGTTCGGACCGGATGCCGACGAGCAAAAAAATCTTCCGGACGTGCCGCTCTCGAGCCAGATCGTATTCCAGGTGCTCGCGGCGGAAGTCGCGTTGCAGCGCAATCAGCCGGCCCCCGCTTATCAGACCTACCTCGCGCTCGCGCGCGACACGCACGACCCGCGCATGGCGCAGCGCGCGACCGAGATCGCCCTCGCGGCGCAGAGCCCGACCGATGCGCTCGCGGCCGCGCAGTTGTGGCAACAGTACGCGCCAGGCTCCGAGCGCGCGGCCCAGCTCGACGCTTCGCTGCTCGTGCTGTCGGGCAAGCCCGATGAAGCCTCACCGCTACTCGCGAACGAGCTCGCGAAGATCAAGCCGGAGAATCGCGGCGCCGGAATTCTCTCGCTGCAGTTGCTGATTTCGCGCGGTCCGAATCGCATCGGCGGCCTGCATGTGCTGCAGGATCTGCTGAAGAACGACATGAATCGGCCCGAAGCACAACTGGCCATTGCGCGCCAGCAGCTGCTCGCCGACGATGCGCCGGGCGCGCGCAAATCGCTCGAACAGGCGCTCGCGCTGAAGCCCGACTATCTGCCCGCCGCGCTGACGCTCGCGCAGATGGGTCCCGAGGAGCGCGCCGAAGGCATCGCGTCGCTCGAAAAATACGTGCAGCAGAATCCGAAGTCGCACGATGCGCGTCTCGCGCTCGCGCAAATGTACCTCGCAAGCGACCGCCTCGACGATGCGCAAAAGCAGTTCGAGTTCATGCACAAGAACGACGCGAACGACCTCACGCCGTTGATGGCGCTCGCGCTGATCAAGATCCAGCAAAAGAACTACCCCGAGGCGAAAACCTACCTGACGCAGTATGTGCAGCAGGCCGACAAGACTCAGGGCGCGGATTCGGGGCAGGCCTACATTTACCTCGCGCAGATCGCTCTCGAACAGAAAGACGAGGCGGGCGCGGCCACTTATCTCGACAAGATTCCGCAGACGAGCCAGCAATACATCCCCGCGCAGATCACGCGCGCGCAACTGCTCGAGAAGCAGGGCAAGCCCGATGAAGCGCGCAAGCTGCTTGCGAATATCCATGTGTTGGACCCACGCGATCAGGCGTTGATCGCACGCACGGACGCGGCGATCCTGTTCGACGCAAAGCGCTATCAGGAAGCCGAAGCGCGGCTGCAGCAGGCAACGGCCGATTTCCCCGACGATCCCGATCTGACGTATGACTACGCAATGGCCGCCGAAAAGACCGGCCACTACGAGGTGATGGAAGCGCAGTTGCGCAAGCTCATGCGCACGCAGCCCGACAATGCGCAGGCGTACAACGCGCTCGGCTATTCGCTCGCAGATCGCAACCAGCGTCTGCAGGAAGCGGACAAGCTCGTCGAGAAGGCCTCGGCGCTCGCGCCGAACGACGCGTTCATCATGGATAGCGTCGGCTGGGTCAAGTATCGCCTCGGCGACAACTCGGATGCGATCAAGATTCTGCGCAAGGCTTACGATCTGCAGCCGAACGCGGAAATCGGCGCGCATCTCGGCGAAGTGTTGTGGAAGAGCGGCGATCAGGAACAGGCCAAGGCCGCATGGCGCGAAGCGCGCAAGCTCGAGCCCGATAACGACACCCTTCTCAAGACGCTCAAACGCTTTCAGGTGAACGACCTCTAATGCTTTTTTTCGCACCTCTTCACGAACTGTTCATCGGGCTTTTCCGTCAACTGCGTAGCACACGAGCGTCGCGTCGCGCGGCGCTCGTCCTTCCCGCTTTCGCTAGCGCTGCGGTTCTCGCGCTCGCCGGTTGTGCGAGTGTGAAGCCGCAAGGTCCGTCCACGTCCAACGCGGCGACGGCCGTCACCGCGCAGACCGCGCATGAGTATCGCGGGCGCTTCGCGGTGCAATACGAGGACGGCTACGGTCATCAGCAGAACGCCTATGGCAACTTCGACTGGCGCGAGACCGGCGACACCGTGACCGTTGAACTGCGCAATCCGCTCGGGCAGACCATGGCGATCGTGACGTCGTCGCCGTCTTCGGCTACGCTCGAACTGCCGAACCGTCAGCCGCTCACCGCGGACAACGTATCGACGCTAATGCAGAATGCGCTCGGTTTTGCCTTGCCGGTCGAAGGCTTGCGCTACTGGCTGCAGCCGTCCGTTGCGCCGACTTCGCGAGCGAGAACGACGCCCGATCCCGAAGATCCGTCGCGTCCGAAGCAGATCGACCAGGACGGCTGGACGATCGACTATGTCGCGTACTCGGATAAGCCCGCCACCGCCGTCAAGCGTGTCGACCTGGACCGCGAGCAGCCGCCGCTGAACATCAAGCTCGTGCTGGACCGATAAAAATTACGCAATAGAATGACGCGTTCCCCGAACATCACGCGTCACACTCCGGACTCATGACCGACACGAACGATTCGCTGCGCGATTGCCTCGCTCCGGCGAAGCTCAATCTTTTCCTGCACGTCACCGGCCGCCGGCCAGACGGTTACCACCTGCTGCAAACGGTCTTCCAGCTGATCGACTGGGGCGACCGTTTGCATTTCACGCGGCGCGCCGACGGCCGCATCGAGCGCTTGACCGACGTGCCGGACGTCCCCGCCGAAAGCGACCTGACCGTACGTGCCGCGAAACTGCTGAAGGAACACTCCGGTTGCGCCGATGGCGTCGACATCGAAATCGACAAGCATCTGCCGATGGGTGCGGGGCTCGGCGGCGGAAGCTCCGATGCGGCGACCACTTTGCTCGCATTGAACCGGCTCTGGAACCTGAATCTTCCGCGCACCGAACTGCAAGCGCTCGCGCTGCGTCTCGGTGCCGATGTGCCGTTCTTCGTGTTCGGCAAAAATGCGTTCGCCGAGGGTGTCGGCGAGGCGCTTCAGACGGTACAATTGCCGCCGCGTTATTTCCTCGTGGTGAAGCCGGAAGTGCACGTCCCGACCGCAGCGATATTCTCTGAAAAATCGTTGACAAGGGATTCCGAACCCATCACAATTACGGACTTTCTTGCACAGCGAAGCTGCGGATCGGAATGGCCAGACAGTTTTGGCCGGAATGACATGCAGCAAGTTGTCGTGGGAAAATACGCGGAGGTAGCGCAGGTGTTGCGGTGGTTCGAAAGCGTATCGAACAGCATCGCACCCGCGCGGATGACCGGGTCGGGTGCAAGCGTTTTTGCAGCATTCCGCAGCATCGGCGAAGCAGAAGCGGCACAGGCCGCCTTGCCAGCTGGATGGAACAGCGCAGTAACGGCAAGCCTGGATACGCATCCACTCTTTGGCTTCGCGTCATGAATTTCGCAACGTCGGGTGTTCCTACGCATCCGGCGGCGCTCAAAGTTAGTGTAGGGGAGTCGCCAAGTTGGTTAAGGCACCGGATTTTGATTCCGGCATGCGAGGGTTCGAGTCCTTCCTCCCCTGCCAAAATTTCTCGCAGTTCCTCGCCTCCCACAGCCTGAAGCAGGTGCACGATGAGCAGCCATGACGGCCTGATGGTTTTTACTGGCAACGCGAATCCGGCGCTTGCACAGGAAGTCGTCAAGATTCTCGGTATTCCCCTCGGCAAAGCAATGGTCAGCCGCTTCTCGGATGGCGAGATCCAGGTCGAGATTCAGGAGAACGTGCGAGGCAAGGATGTGTTTGTCCTGCAGTCCACCTGCGCGCCGGCAAACGACAATCTGATGGAACTGATGATCATGGTCGATGCGTTGAAGCGCGCTTCGGCCGGCCGCATCACCGCTGCGATTCCGTATTTCGGCTACGCGCGCCAGGATCGGCGTCCACGTTCGGCGCGCGTCGCGATCTCGGCGAAAGTCGTCGCGAACATGCTGGAAATAGCGGGCGTCGAGCGGATCATCACGATGGATCTGCACGCGGACCAGATTCAAGGCTTCTTCGACATCCCTGTCGATAACATCTACGCCACGCCCGTCCTGCTCGGCGATCTGCGCAAGCAGAATCACGAGGACCTGCTCGTAGTGTCGCCGGACGTCGGCGGTGTCGTGCGCGCACGTGCGCTCGCGAAGCAGCTGAACTGCGACCTCGCGATCATCGACAAGCGTCGTCCGAAGGCGAACATTGCCGAAGTGATGAACATCATCGGTGAAGTCGAAGGTCGTACCTGCGTGATCATGGACGACATGGTCGATACGGCCGGCACGCTGTGCAAGGCTGCGCAAGTCCTGAAGGAACGCGGCGCGAAGCAGGTCTACGCGTATGCGACGCACCCGGTGCTGTCCGGCGGCGCCGGCGAACGGATCTCCGCATCGGCGCTCGACGAACTCGTCGTGACCGATACCATCCCGCTCAGCGAAGAAGCGCGCTCGTGCGCGAAAATCCGTTCGCTGTCGAGCGCGGGGCTGCTTGCCGAAACGTTCTCGCGCATCCGCCGCGGCGATTCGGTGATGTCGCTGTTTGCAGAAAGCTGAACTGAATTTGCGAAGCCGCCGTATGGTTTGACGCGGCGTTTCGCACAATCGGCGTGAACGAACGAAGGTTCATGCCGTCGAGTCCGGGGCCTCAAGTCGCGTCAAGCACGTCACGCGAGGTCCTTTTCACTGCCTGGTCGCGGGCAGTCGTATGGAGAAGCAAATGAAAGTCGTCGCTTTTGAGCGTAACAAGCAAGGTACGGGTGCGAGCCGCCGCCTGCGCAACACGGGCAAGACCCCGGGTATTGTGTATGGCGCAAGCAGCGAACCGCAATTGATCGAACTCGATCACAACGCGCTGTGGCATGCACTGAAGAAGGAATCGTTCCACTCGTCGATCCTCGATCTGGAAGTGGCCGGCAAGTCGCAGCAAGTGCTGCTGCGCGATGTGCAATACCATCCGTTCCGCCAGATCGTCCTGCACGTCGATTTCCAGCGTGTCGACCCGAACAAGAAGCTGCACACGAAGGTGCCGCTGCACTTCATGAACCAGGAAACCAACCCGGCTGTGAAGCTGTCGGGCGCGGTGATCTCCCACGTCGTGAACGAAATCGAAGTCGAATGTCTGCCGGCCTCGCTGCCGGAGTTCCTCGAAGTCGATCTCGCGAAAATCGAAGCGGGTCAAACGATGCACGCGAAGGACATCGTGCTGCCGGCAGGCGTGTCGCTGACCGCGCACATCGACGCGGAAAACCCGGTGATCGCATCCGCGACCATCCCGGCTGGTGCGGTTGCAGACGAAGCGGCCTCGGCTGCCGAAGGCGAAGGCGCAGCACCGGCCGCCTGAGTGGCCACCTGAGCCGCAATCTGCGAGCTATCCTCTCGATCCGTTTCAATGGAACGGACGACGTGACCCGCCGAGGTTCGCCCCGGCGGGTTTTTTTTCGCGATTTTCTGCCGCGAAGTGGACAGTTCCTGTTAATGGTTGGCTATTCGCCAAGCGCGCCAAGCCCGCCAGACCCGGCAACCGAAGACCAAGGCTAACCTCGACACCATGATCAAGCTGATCGTCGGACTCGGTAACCCGGGCGCCGAATATTCCGCGACACGCCACAATGCCGGCTTCTGGCTCGTCGACCAGCTGGCGCGCGAAGCCGGCGCGACGCTGCGCGACGAGCGGCGCTTTCACGGCTTCTATACGAAGGCGCGGCTTTACGGCGAGGAAGTGCATCTGCTCGAGCCGCAGACGTATATGAACCGCTCGGGCCAATCGGTCGTCGCGCTCGCGCATTTCTTCAAGTTTCTTCCGGACCAGATTCTCGTCGCGCACGACGAGCTCGATCTGCCGCCGGGCACCGTCAAGCTGAAGCTCGGCGGCGGCAGCGGCGGGCACAACGGACTCAAGGACATTTCCGCGCATCTGACCACGCAGCAGTACTGGCGCTTGCGGATCGGCATCGGGCATCCGCGCGACCTGATCCCGGAAAGCGCGCGCGCCGGTGCGAAGCCCGACGTCGCGAACTTCGTGCTGAAGCCGCCGCGCAAGGAAGAGCAGGATGTGATCGACGCATCGATCGAGCGTGCGCTCGCGGTGATGCCGCATGTGGTCAAAGGTGAACTCGAGCGCGCGATGATGCAGTTGCATCGCAATGGTTAGTGCAACAGTGCCGACTCGCAGTGTCGACTCGATGCGAAGGAGAATGAATTGAGCCTCTATTGGAGTGACATCGTCCACCGACTCTCGCCGTATGTTCCCGGCGAACAGCCTGCGCTCGCGCATCCGGTGAAGCTGAACACCAACGAGAACCCGTACCCGCCGTCGCCCGCGGTGCTTGCCGCGATTCGCCATGAGCTCGGCGAGACCGGCGAGTCGTTGCGCCGCTACCCCGACCCGACCGCGCGCAAGCTGCGCGAGACGGTCGCCGCATATCACGGGCTCGCCGTCGAGCAGGTGTTCGCCGGCAACGGTTCGGACGAAGTGCTCGCGATAACGTTCCAGGCGTTGCTCAAACACGAGCACCCGCTGCTTTTTCCCGACATTACGTACAGTTTCTATCCGACCTACGCGAAGCTCTACGACATCGTCTATCAAACCGTACCGCTCGCCGATGACTTCACGATTCGCGTCGGCGACTACGCCGTGCCGAACGGCGGCATCGTGTTCCCGAATCCGAACGCGCCGACCGGTCACGCCTTGCCGCTTGCCGAAATCGAAAAGCTCGTCGCGGCGAATCCGGACACGGTGGTCGTGATCGACGAGGCGTATGTCGACTTCGGCGCGCAATCGGCTATCGCGCTGATCAACCGGTATCCGAATCTGCTGGTCGTGCACACGGTGTCCAAGTCGCGCTCGCTCGCCGGCATGCGCGTCGGCTTCGCATTCGGCGATGCGAAGCTGATCGATGCACTCGTGCGCGTCAAGGACAGCTTCAACTCGTATCCGCTCGATCGCGTCGCACAAGCGGCCGTGACCGCCGCCTACGCGGACGAAGCATGGTTCCGCGACTGTCGCGCGAAGGTCATTGCGAGCCGCGAACGGCTGTCAGCGGGATTGACGGCGCTGGGATTCGATGTCGTGCCGTCGGCAGCGAACTTCGTGTTCGCGCGCCACCCAGGTCGCGATGCCGCGACGCTTGCGGCGCGGCTCAGGGAAAAGGAAATTTTCGTGCGGCACTTCAAGCTGCCGCGTATCGATCAGCATCTGCGGATCACGATCGGGAACGATGCCGAATGCGATACGTTGCTTGCCGCGTTGAAGGAACTGCTCGACGGCGCCGCGTAGTTCGCCACGCGGCGATCGTCGATCTCCCGACCGGATCGCGCGCTCACGCGCCCTTCGCCGCCTGCAGCGCGCGATACTTGACCATCAACTGTTCCCGCGATTCCGCATGTTGCGGATCGCGCGGAATGCACTCGACCGGGCACACCTGCTGGCATTGCGGTTCATCGAAATGGCCGACGCATTCGGTGCATTTGTTCGGGTCGATCACGTAGATATCCGGGCCCATCGAGATTGCGTCGTTTGGGCACTCGGGCTCGCAGACGTCGCAGTTGATGCACTCGTCGGTAATTATCAGGGCCATACCTGCCTCACTTCCTGCCTGTCACTTCCTTGCGTCGATGCCGGCGAAGCCTCGCGGACATGGCGCCTGCCTGTAACGCGTCAAAACTCGTAGTTTACGCGCTTCAGCCACTTTCGTTCAGGGCTGGCTCGCCTGCTGCGCCAGATTTTCCGCAACCTTGTCCTGCAGACGCTTTTCGACCGACGGGAACACGAACTTGCTGACATCGCCGCCCAGTTGCGCGATCTCACGCACGATCGTGCCCGAAATGAACTGGTATTGATCGGACGGCGTCATGAACATCGTCTCTACGTCCGGCAGCAGATAGCGGTTCATGCCGGCCATCTGGAACTCGTATTCGAAGTCCGACACGGCGCGCAGACCGCGCACGATCACGCGCGCGTTGTTGCTGCGTACGAAGTCTTTTAGCAGCCCCGTGAAGCTCGCGACCTGTACGTTCGGATAGTGGCCGAGCACTTCATGTGCTATATCGAGGCGCTCATCGAGCGTGAAGAACGGCCGTTTGTTGCGGCTGTCGGCGACGCCCACGACGAGCGTGTCGAAGATGCTTGACGCACGCCGAACGAGGTCTTCGTGACCGCGCGTCAGCGGATCGAACGTACCCGGGTACACGGCGACTACCATGGACTTCTCCTCTGTTCCGTCAGACTAAAGGGCGCCGTCCGGGTGCGCTGCCCGCGCATGCAACAGAACCGCTGGGCGCGGCGTCCGGCTTCGACGCATGGGCCGTTATCCGGCACTTGTAATCGAACGCGCATTATTCCTCATTTTCGCGCTGCAGCAAATGATAGTGGACCGCGCCGGCCTTACCGTGCCGGACGATGGTCCATCCGGCCAGCGCCGGTGTCTGTTCGATCGCCAGCGCTTCTCCTGTTTCGACGTAGACGGAACCGCCAGCCGCGACGAGCGGCAAAGCGAGTTCAACCGCACGGTCCAGCAGGTTCGAGCCGAACGGCGGGTCGAGAAACACGACGTCGAACGAACCGGGCGCGAGGCCGGCCGCAAGCCGCAGCGCATCGGCTTCGGCAACTTCGACTGCACGCGCGCCGAGCTTCGCCTGGATCGAGCGCAACTGAGCAGCTGCGCGCGCGTTGCGCTCGACCATCAGCACGCGCGCGGCGCCGCGCGAAGCCGCCTCGAAACCGAGCGCGCCGCTGCCCGCGAACAGATCGAGGCAGCGTTGCCCATCGAGACGTTGGCCGAGCCAGTTGAAGAGCGTTTCGCGGACGCGATCGGGCGTCGGCCGCAAACCGTCGAGATCGAGCACCGCGAGCGGTGTGCGCTTCCAGTCTCCGCCGATGATACGGATCGTATGAGCAGAGCCGCGTCCGGGCGGCGGCGCGCTGCGCGCGCGGGATGAGGAAAGACGGGACATGTAAGTGAAGTCGCTGAACGGGTGCCGGCCGCGCAACGCTCGCCGGCCGGAGCGCTCACGTTACCACATGGGTCGGCAGCAACTCGCTGCCACGCGAGCGCGGCTGTGCCTGATAAAATGTCACGCTTGCGCGCGCAGCATTGCGCAGAGCGTTACGGTCGCACCGCATCCGCCGCGCCCGAATTCATTTGCTCGCATCGATGCCGCACCACGATGCGCATGCGCCCCCCGTCGCCGGAAATGCCGGCTCGCCTTTCCAATACGCCAGCACATGTTCAGCTTTCTCAAACGATTCAGGGGTTCCAAAGCGTCCGACAATGCGCCGGCCGAATCGCCGGACGCAGCCGACGCGGCAACGCCCGACGTGCCGGCCGATGCCGCCCCGGTAACCGAAACGCCGCTTCAGCCCGCGATCGAAGCACGCGCCGATGTCGCGCAAGCGCCGGCACAAGCCGCGCAGCCAGTGCAGCCCGCGCCGCAGCCGGTGCGCTCGATTGCGCCACAAGCGGCGCCGGCGCCCGTCGCCAGCACGCAAGCGTTCGCGCCCGCGTCGGCCGAACCCGTCGCGCCGCCGCGTGCCGAGCCACAGCGCACGGAGCCGCCGCGCACGCAAACGCAGCCGCACACGTCGCAGAACCCGCAAGCGCAACCACAAACTGAGCCACAACCTCGAGCACCGTTCCAGCCGGCACCTCCGGTCGCGCGCGAACCAGAGCGCCCTGCCATTGGGCCGGCCGCCATGGCGCGCGCGCCTGAAGCGCCCGCCGTGTCTGAATCCTCAGACATATCGACCGCCTACGAAACCGTCGAAATCGTCCCGCCGCCCGCACCCGAACCGGCCGCGAAGCGCTCGTGGCTTACGCGCCTGAAGAGCGGACTGTCGAAGACGAGCTCGAGCATCACCGGCATTTTCGTCGGCGCGAAAATCGACGAAGAACTGTACGAAGAGCTCGAAACCGCGCTGCTGATGTCCGATGCAGGCGTCGACGCGACCGAATATCTGCTCGAAACGCTGCGCGAAAAGGTGCGCGCCGAGCGTCTCACCGACCCGCAACAGGTGAAGGCCGCATTGCGCGAACTGCTGGTCGGCCTGCTGAAGCCGCTCGAAAAATCGCTGATGCTCGGCCGCGCCCAGCCGCTCGTGATGATGATCGCCGGCGTCAACGGCGCAGGCAAAACCACGAGCATCGGCAAACTCGCGAAGCATCTGCAGCGCTTCGATCAATCGGTGCTGCTCGCCGCAGGCGACACGTTCCGCGCGGCCGCGCGCGAGCAACTCGCAATCTGGGGCGAGCGCAACAACGTGACGGTCGTCTCACAGGAAAGCGGCGACCCGGCCGCGGTCATTTTCGATGCGGTGGGCGCGGCGCGCGCGCGCAAGATCGATGTGCTGATGGCCGATACCGCGGGGCGCCTGCCAACGCAGCTGCATCTGATGGAAGAACTGCGCAAGGTCAAACGCGTGATCGGCAAAGCACTCGACGGCGCGCCGCACGAAGTGCTGCTCGTGATCGATGCGAATACCGGCCAGAACGCGCTCGCTCAGGTCAAGGCATTCGACGACGCGCTCGGCCTTACCGGCCTCATCGTGACCAAACTCGACGGCACCGCGAAAGGCGGCATTCTCGCCGCGATCGCGCGGCAACGGCCGGTGCCCGTGTATTTCATCGGCATCGGCGAAAAGGTCGAGGATTTGCAGCCGTTCAGCGCAGAAGAATTCTCGGACGCGCTGCTCGGCAGCTAGGCAGATCGGCGGCGCACCAACGCCGCCTTCTCAACCGATGTTCACTCCGCGTCCGGTTGCGCGCCCGGCGCCGCATCCGCGAACGCGCTCAATTGCATCGCGTGATCGTTAATCCGGCGAATGGTCGGAAACGCGCTCATATCGACGTTGAAGCGATCGGCGTTGAACACCTGCGGAATCAGACACGCATCGGCAACGGTCGGCGTATCGCCGAAACAGAACGCACCACTGCGGCGGCTCGCGACCAGATGTTCCTCGAGCGCCGTAAAGCCCGACGTGATCCAGTGCCGATACCACGCGTCCTTCACGTCGTCGTTCGCGCCCACCGTGCGCTTCAAATACTTGAGCACGCGCAGGTTGTTGACGGGATGGATTTCGCACGCAATCTGCAGCGCAACGCCGCGCACGAACGCACGCTCGGCCGGCGTGCCCGGCAACAGCGGCGGCTGCGGATGCGTCTCCTCGAGATATTCGATGATCGCGATCGACTGCTGCAGCACGTTGCCGTTGTCGATCAGCGTCGGCACGACCGCGTCGTGATTGAGTGCGCGGTACGCGCCGGCGAACTGCTCGCCGCCGTTGCGCAACAGATGCACCGGCAGATATTCGTACGGCAGCTTCTTCAGATTGAGCGCAATCCGCACGCGGTACGCGGCGGAACTGCGAAAGTAGCTGTACAGCTTCATTTGATGTCTCCCCTCCCTGCCTGCAGCGAAACCCGGCTGCTACATCGCGGTTCCGCTGCCCCTGCGCCGCGCTGTCAAACGAGGCGCACGCTGAACTCGCCGAGCCCGTCGACGCCACCCTTCATCAGATCGCCCTTCACGACTGCGCCGACCCCTTCCGGCGTACCCGTGAAAATCAGGTCGCCCGGCTGCAGCTCGAACAGCGTCGACAGACAGGCGATCGTCTCAGCCACCGACCAGATCAGTTGCGACACGTCCGAGCGCTGCTTCTCGTTGCCGTTCACCGACAGCCAGATCGCGCCCTTGCCGATATGACCGACCTTCGACGCCGGATGGATCGGCCCCATCGGTGCCGAGTGGTCGAAGCCCTTGGCCGTATCCCACGGACGGCCGAGCTTTTTCGCTTCGGCCTGCAGATCGCGGCGCGTCATATCGAGGCCGAGCGCATAGCCGTACACGTGATCGAGCGCGCTATCGACGGAGATATCTTTGCCCGCCTTGCCGATCGCCGCGACCATTTCCATTTCGAAATGCAGGTTGCTCGTCTGCGACGGATACGGCATTTCACCGGTTGCGCCGGGCGCGACGTACAGCACCGCATCGGCCGGCTTGCAGAAGAAGAACGGCGGTTCGCGATCCGGGTCGTGGCCCATCTCGCGCGCGTGCGCCTCGTAGTTGCGGCCGACGCAGTAGATGCGACGCACCGCGAACTGGTCGTCCGACCCGACCACCTGCACGCCGACGATCGGCGCCGGCGTAATGACGTAACCCATTCCGTTCTCCGATATTCATGAAGCCGCACATGCGGCGATAAAAACGACAAAACAGCGAGTTTAACGCGCTGATATATCCGACGCTTGACGGAGCGCTTTCTGCAGAAGAAACGGCTCGTGCGCCCTGGCTCGTTGGGGCGCGCGTTCGCGAGCGATGCAACCGGCCCCGCGGCGATGCCCGGCATCGGCTTCGTCCGCGTGAGACGAACCACGCGTCATGCGATACTCGACCTGCAAGCGCCCCACCGTCACTACAAGACCTCCATCCGCAGATGAACGATTCCGCCGCTACCGAGTTGTCCCCCTTTCCGTGCGCCCGCTTCATCAAGGAGATCGGGCGCGGACCGCATGGCGCCCGCGCGCTCGCACCCGAAGATACGCAGGCGCTCTACGGCGCGATGCTCGATGGCCGCGTGCCCGAACTCGAACTCGGTGCCGTGCTGCTCGCTTATCGCCTGAAGGGCGAGACCGCCGAGGAACTGGCCGCCATGCATGCGGCCGCGCATGCATCGTTCGAGCCGATCCGCGTGACGCAAGATGCAGCGAACGCCGTGTCCGCCGTTTCGATCCCGAGCTACAACGGCGCGCGCAAGCAGCCGAACCTCGTGCCGCTGCTCGCGCTGCTGCTCGCGCGCGAAGGCGTGCCGGTGCTCGTGCATGGCGTGACCGAAGACCCGGGCCGCGTGACGAGCGCCGAAATCTTCGCTCGCCTGCAGGTTGCCGCCGCCCAGACGCACAGCGAGATCGAGGACGCGCTCGCCGCGCGCCGCGTCGCCTTTGCGCCGATCGAGACGCTCGCGCCGAAGCTCGCGCGACTGCTTGCGCTGCGCCGCCGGATGGGCGTGCGCAACTCGACGCACACGCTCGTGAAGATCCTGCAGCCGTTCGCGCAGCCGGGGCTGCGGCTCGTCAACTACACGCATCCGCCGTATCGCGAGAGCCTCACGGAGCTATTCGTCACGCATCCGGACGTGGCCGCGGGCGGCGCATTGCTCGCACGCGGCACAGAAGGCGAGGCCGTCGCCGACACGCGCCGCCAGGTCCAGATCGACTGGCTGCACGACGGACGATGCGATACGCTCGTCGCACCCGAGCGCTCGTCGGCCGATGCACCGGTCGTCGATCTGCCTGAAGCCCGCGACGCGGCGACCACCGCCGCGTGGATCGAAGACGTGTTGCGCGGCGCCGCGCCGGTGCCCAGCGCAATTGCGCGTCAGATCGACGTGATCGCGGGCATCGCAAAGCAGGCGGCGGATTGAGATTGAGACCCGACGGGCGTGCTCGCAGCGGTCGTGCGGCTGCTGTTGCGCCGCTTTGTCGCTGAATCATCAGTTGACATCCGGGCGCCCGCTCGCTTAAATTCGCAAAATGCGTTCAATCCTGAACTCCCTCCGAATTAACATCGGTCGCCTAGCGCGGCCCCTATCGCTACGTCTAGCGTAAGCAAGACGTAGCGCCGCGTTTGCCCAGGACTCCCGTCCGATAGCTCCCGCGGTCCTCCCTGTAGTTTCAGCTGTATCCCACCGTAGTTCTTCACAACCTGTAGTCGTCTGTGCTCGCCCGAATACCGTTCGGACGAGTCGCGAGGGTCAAATGCACATTGCATGCGCTCTGTTGTCGAACGTTGCCGGCGTCACCATCGCCATCGCGTTCCCGACGTCCTTGTTCGTCCGCGCCCGTTCGTTGCTGCCGCTAGCGCCGGCTTCGACCATGCACGCGCGGATCGTGCATCCGTGGCACCCGGCCAGCCGCCGGACGCCACACCCCATCGCATACGACTGAACGAACGAGGCCACCCATCATGTTGAACAACCCTGCCGAGAAATACCGTCCCTTCCCCGCCGTCCGTTTGAACGGCCGCAAATGGCCGAGCCGCACGATCGCGCACGCGCCGATCTGGATGAGCACCGACCTGCGCGACGGCAACCAGTCGCTGATCGAGCCGATGAGCATTGCGCAGAAGCTCGAATTCTTCGAGATGCTCGTCGCGATCGGCTTCAAGGAAATCGAAGTCGGATTTCCGTCCGCATCGCAGACCGACTTCGATTTCATTCGCAAGCTGATCGACGAGTCGCGCATCCCCGACGATGTGACGATCGAAGTGCTCGTGCAGTCGCGCGAGGATCTGATCGCGCGCACGTTCGACGCGCTCCAAGGCGCGCCGCGCGCGATCGTGCATCTGTACAACGCGATCTGCCCGTCGTTCCGCAAGATCGTGTTCAACCAGACGAAGGAGCAGGTGAAGGCGCTCGCCGTCGACGGCACGCGGCTCATCCGCGAGTACGCCGACGCGCGGCCGCACACGCGCTGGACCTATCAATACTCGCCGGAAACCTTCAGCATGACCGAGCTCGCGTTTGCGCGAGAAGTGTGCGACGCGGTCGCGCAGACATGGCGGCCGACGCGCGAGCACAAGATGATCGTGAACCTGCCGGCCACCGTCGAAGCGGCCACGCCGAATGTCTACGCGGACCAGATCGAATGGATGGACCGTAATCTCGGCTACCGCGACAGCATCGTGCTTTCGGTACATCCGCATAACGATCGCGGCACCGCGGTCGCGGCCGCGGAGCTCGCGCTGATGGCCGGCGCCGATCGCATCGAAGGGTGCCTGTTCGGCAACGGCGAGCGCACCGGCAACGTCGATCTCGTCACGCTCGCGCTGAACCTCTATACGCAGGGCATCGATCCGGGCCTCGATTTCTCCGATATCGACGCCGTGCGCCGTGTCGTCGAGCGATGCAATCAGATTCCCGTGCATCCGCGCCATCCATACGCGGGCGACCTCGTCTACACCGCCTTCTCGGGCTCGCACCAGGATGCGATCCGCAAGGGCTTTGCGCGGCAGGCGCCCGATGCGGTGTGGGAAGTGCCGTATCTGCCGATCGATCCGGCCGACGTCGGGCGCAGCTACGACGCGGTGATTCGCGTCAACAGCCAGTCGGGCAAAGGCGGGGCCACCTATCTGCTCGAGCGCGCAATGGGCTTCGCGCCGCCGCGCCGGGTGCAGATCGAGTTCAGCCATGCGGTGCAGGCGGTCGCGGACCAGTCGGGCGCCGAAGTCAGCGCGGAAGCGATCTGCGCACTCTTCGCACGCGAATACCTCGAGGTTGCCGGGCCTGCGCGGCGTGTCGATGCGCAAAGCGTGCATTGGGAAGGCCGCGCGATTCGCATCGGCGCGGCAGCGGCAGCGACCGTGGCGGAAACACGGTCATCCGCCGGCGGCACGCACGACGCCTACGCGCGACATATCGCCAGTGAAATCGCCACGGCCGCCGGACGGCACATCGAAGTCACCTCATGCGAAACCGTGCGCGCGATCGACGGCCGGGTCGCGGTCTTCGTAGGCTGTCGCGTCGGCGACGATACGCTTCGGCACGGCGCCGGCATCGCCGACGACGAGTCGACGGCGATCATCGATGCGGTGGTTAGCGGAATCAACCGCTGCGCCGCATGGCTGTCGCCCGAGCGGATCAGGGTTGCGGCCTGACGTCGCGTCGACACGCGTACGAAACGAAGAAGGGGCGTCGGAAGAGGCCGAAGCAGGCAGGCGGCGCAACGAGGTGCACTGGGGAAGCGCGAATGAAGCGGGAATGAAGCGCGGAGGAAGCGCGGAGGAAGCGCGACGCGGGCAGTTCGGACCGGATTGCCGCGCGTAAATGGTCCGTCCACAAGACGCGACCGGAACAGCAGTGACAGCGTGAAATGGAAAACGGTCATCGCAACGGGAGCACCCGCCCGTCGTTACTCGAGCGCGCAGCGCGTCGCCTGCCAGGCGATCAACCGCCACTGCCCTTCTTCCTGAGCCTGGATCGCGGTGTAAGCAATTGGAAAGAGTAGAGCGCCGTTGTTCGCTTCCATTTCGATCAACGCACGCCCGGTGACCACACAGGTTTCGCGCCCGACCGGCAGCACGTCCTGCGACTGGATCTCGATCTGGCGATAGCGACGGCGGCCCGCGGTGATTGCGTCGATGAACTGCTGCTTCGTCTCGCGTTTGCCGTTCGTATGGACGTAGATCACGCTGTCCGACAGCAACGCGTCGAGCTGCGGCCCATTGCCGTCGACCATCGCCCGAAAGCGCTCGCGTTCGAGCCCGCGAATCGCCTCGATCACTTTAGCGGCCATCGCATTCGCCCCTTCACCGACGGAGCCGAAAGCGGCCGCGGTTGTCAGAAGTTGTACTGCACGTAGATTTGCTGGAAATTTATACCAGGATTGGGCTCTTTGATACTGGCGTTGGACAGGTGCTGAAAGCGATAGCCGACCTGGTAATGCTGTTTCTCGCCAAGGCCGAAGCCGACCCCCACCATATCCGCGAACTGGAACGCAGAGCTCATCGTGAAATTGGTGGATTGCCGCGCGTGGGTAAGCAGTCGAACGCCGATACCGGCTTCGAGGTACGGCCGTATCCATCCGCTCGTCTTGACGAATCGGACGACCGGCGTGACACCGAATTCGCCGATGTTCCTGTTGACGTTTCCTTCGCCGGTATTCCACCAGGCCGCGTGCGCCTCGCCGACCAGCGAGAAATGCCAGTCTCCCATTTGCCACCACGTCAGGTTGGGGTCCCACACGAAGCCGAGGTCGGCCTTGCTCGTGTGGCGATCGGCCCAGCCGCCCGCTATCTGAACGCCAAACTGATCAGCCGCCGCAGCTCCGGATAGACCGAGAAAAGTGGCTGCGCAAACACTTTTTAGTACCAGATCACGCCAAAACTCTTTGTTTTCGTTCATCTTGCGCCCTGAATTTGGCAGGTTGAACCTTAAGTGAATTAAGAGCAAAGCGACTTATTTTTGAGACAGCAGCATGTATCGTTCCCTATATATGCCGCCCCACCGCCGCCACGGGTTTCTGCGGTTTGCATACGGATCATGCGCCTTATATGTCCACAACCGCAGTGCGGATGAATCCTAACCTGCTAGGGCAAATCTCGCAGGCAAGGTACAATGCTATTGAGATTTGGATTTCAATAGGAAAAGCGGGAACTTGGATGACCCTAGGGCCTCTAAGTGTTAGCACTCGGTAGACTTGAGTGCTAACATCCATGGTGGCGCCGCTTAAAACACGGCGTTTTGTCTGACCCAAAGGAGTACGCTACGTGAGTAACGCAATGACCCTTCCGAATACTCTCAGCCCGTTGTCGGCTAAGGCCGGCTCGGCAGGTGCACTGACGCTCGCGCACGCTTCTCTTCTGCCCGGGCAGCTGGGCAATATCGACGCCTACATCCAGGCCGTGAACCGGATTCCGATGCTGACGCCGGCGGAAGAGCGGCAATTCGCGACGGAGTTTCGCGAGCAGAACAACCTCGAATCCGCACGGCGGCTCGTTCTGTCGCACCTGCGGCTCGTGGTGTCGATCGCACGCAATTACCTCGGCTATGGCCTGCCGCACGCGGATCTGATTCAGGAAGGCAACATCGGTCTGATGAAGGCGGTCAAACGCTTCGATCCCGAGCAGAACGTGCGTCTCGTCTCGTACGCCATGCACTGGATCAAGGCCGAGATCCACGAATACATCCTGCGCAACTGGCGCATGGTGAAGGTCGCCACGACGAAGGCGCAGCGCAAGCTGTTCTTCAATCTGCGCAGCCACAAGCAGGGTTTGCAGGCGTTCACGCCGGACGAAATCGAAGGCCTCGCGAAAGAACTGAACGTGAAGCGCGAGGAAGTCGCGGAGATGGAAACGCGGCTGTCTGGTGGCGATGTCGCGCTCGAAGGACAGATCGAGGACGGCGAGGAGTCGTTCGCACCGATCGCCTACCTCGCCGACTCGCACAGCGAGCCGACGGCGGTGCTGGCCCAGCGCCAGCGCGACAAGCTGCACAGCGACGGCATCGCTTCCGCGCTGGAGTCGCTCGACGCGCGCAGCCGCCGGATTATCGAAGCGCGCTGGCTGCAAGTCGAAGACGATGGCTCGGGCGGCTCGACGCTGCACGAACTCGCGGATGAATTCGGCGTATCGGCGGAACGGATCCGTCAGATCGAAGCAAGTGCGATGAAGAAGATGCGCAGTGCGCTCGCCGAATACGCATAACGCATGAATGCCGGGCTAGGCCCGGCACACCACCTACCGCAGCAACGAAGGTTCGCCTGAACATTCGTTAACGCATTCAGAAAGCCCCGCCCTCGAAAGACCGGCGGGGCTTTTTTGTCTCCGCTCGCATCACATCCGCATCGTCGACGTTGCCCACGTTGCGTTTCCTTGACCTGGCGCAACCCGGATCACAATACTTCTATCGTAAGGATGCCTTCGCGACTTCATGCCGCAGCGCATCGCACGCGCGAAGGCAAACGCGCTCCTAGAATCGTTATGCATCCGGCAAGCGCCGCGCGTCGATGCGCGGGCGGCCGGGTGACGTCGCTGTCAACCGATCATGATCATCACGCTGAATCTCAGGAACCCAATGCGAGCCGCATCGTGGACATGGACGCGCATCGCAGGCTGGGCGCGCGGCCCGACCTTCGCACGCGATATCGCGATCGTCCTCGCCATCAAGTTTGCATTGCTGTTCGCGCTCAAGTTTGCATTTTTCAACCATCCGCAGGCGCAGCACATGTCGCTGCCGCCTGAACAAGTCGCACAGGCACTACTGTCGGTGCCCGCATCGAATCCGTCCGAAGGTGATCACCATGCCCGTTAGCGAAGTCGTCGATCTTTCGCGTCTTCAGTTCGCCGTTACGGCGCTCTACCATTTTCTGTTTGTACCGCTCACGCTCGGGCTGTCGTGGCTGCTTGTGATCATGGAGTCGGTCTACGTGATGACCGGCAAACAGATCTACAAGGATATGACCCAGTTCTGGGGCAAGCTCTTCGGCATCAACCTCGCGATGGGCGTCACCACCGGTCTCACGCTCGAGTTCCAGTTCGGCACGAACTGGTCGTACTACTCGCACTACGTCGGCGACATTTTCGGCGTGCCGCTTGCCGTCGAAGGACTGATGGCCTTCTTCCTCGAATCGACGTTCGTGGGGCTCTTTTTCTTCGGCTGGAACCGGCTGTCGCGGGTCCAGCATCTGATCATCACGTTTCTCGTCGCGCTCGGCTCGAACCTGTCGGCGCTGTGGATTCTCGTGGCGAACGGCTGGATGAACAACCCGGTCGGCGCCGAATTCAACTACGAAACGATGCGCATGGAGCTCGTGAACCTGTTCGACGTCGTGTTCAATCCGGTTGCGCAGGTGAAGTTCGTGCATACGGTGTCGGCCGGCTATGTGACCGCTTCGATGTTCGTGCTCGGCGTGTCGTCGTGGTATCTGCTCAAGCGCCGCGATACGGAGTTTGCGTTGCGCTCGTTTGCGATCGCCGCCGGCTTCGGCCTCGCGTCTACGCTTTGCGTGATCGTGCTCGGCGACGAATCCGGCTATCGCACGGGCGAAGTGCAGCAGGTCAAGCTTGCGGCGATCGAATCGGAATGGGAGACGTCGCCGGCGCCCGCGCCGTTTACGATCATCGGCATCCCGAATCAGAAGGAAGAGCGAACCGACTATGCGATCCGTATCCCATATGCGCTCGGCCTGATCGCGACGCGTTCGCTCGACGAGCCCGTGGTCGGCCTGAAAGAACTGATGGCGCGTCACGAAGTGCGCATCCGCAACGGCATGCTCGCGTACGAAGCGTTGCAGAAGCTGAAACAGGGCGATACCAGCGATGAAGTGCGCGCCGCGTTCGACGCGCACAAGGCCGACCTCGGCTACGGCCTGCTGCTCAAGCAGTTCACGCCGAACGTGACCGACGCTACGTCCGAGCAGATCCAGCAGGCCGCGAAGAAAACGATCCCGCCTGTCGCACCCGTATTCTTCTCGTTCCGTCTGATGGTCGGTCTCGGCATCCTGTTTCTCGCGACGTTCGTGCTTGCGTTCTGGTTCTGCGCACAGCGCTCGCTGCTGCTCGAAAAACGCCGCTGGTTTCTGCGCTGGTCCGTCTGGGCGATTCCGCTGCCGTGGCTCGCCGCCGAATTCGGCTGGATCGTCGCCGAAGTCGGCCGCCAGCCATGGACGATCGCCGGCATTCTGCCGACGTCGCTGTCCGCTTCGAGCCTCGCGCCGAGCGATCTCTATCTGAGCCTCGCGGGCTTTGTCGTGTTCTACACGGCGCTTTTCATCATCGAGATCATGCTGATGTTCAAGTACGCGCGGCTCGGTCCGTCATCGTTGCATACCGGGCGTTATCACCACGAGTTGTCCGGTCAGCAGCCGGTCAACGTGAAGACGGCCGTCTGATTTGACGCCATCCGGCACGCCTCATTCTGCACAGGAACGGAAAACATCATCATGGACTACGCAACCCTCAAACTGATCTGGTGGGTGCTGATCGGCGCGCTGCTGATCGGCTTCGCGCTGACTGACGGCTTCGATATGGGCGCCGCGATTCTGCTGCCGTTCATCGGCAAGTCCGATAGCGAACGGCGCATCGTCGTCAATACCGTCGGTGCGACCTGGGAAGGCAACCAGGTGTGGCTCGTCACGGCAGGCGGCGCGATGTTCGCGGCCTGGCCGCTCGTCTACGCCGCGTCGTTCTCGGGCTTCTATTTCGCCATGCTGCTCGTGTTGTTCGCGCTGTTTTTCCGGCCAGTCGGCTTCGACTACCGCGGCAAACGCGAACATGCGGGATGGCGCAACGCGTGGGACTGGGCGTTGTTCGTCGGCGGCTTCGTGCCGGCACTCGTGTTCGGCGTGGCGTTCGGCAATCTGCTGCAAGGCGTACCGTTCGCGTTCGATCAGGACCTGCGCTCCACTTACCACGGCAGCTTTTTTGCGCTGCTGAATCCGTTTGCACTGCTGTGCGGGCTCGTCAGCGTTTCGATGCTAATGGCGCACGGCGCTGCGTTCGTGAAGATGAAGACGGACGGCGTGATCGCCGAACGGGCCGCGCGCGCGCTGCGCATCGCCTCGCTTGTCGCCGTCGTGCTGTTTCTGCTCGCCGGCGCATTGATCGCAACGGTGATCGGCGGCTATCAGATCGTCGATGCCGCGCCGCTCGATACGGTGTCGAATCCGCTGCTGAAAAGCGTGATCGGCGCGCCCGGACTGTGGCTCACGAATTACGCGCTCTATCCGTGGATGGTGGCCGCGCCCGTCGCCGGTGTGCTTGGCGCATTGCTCGCGGCGCTGCTTGCGAAATCGCGCTTCGAAACGACTGCATTTCTCGCGACCTCGCTGATGGTGATCGGCGTGATTCTGACGGCGGGCTTCTCGATGTTCCCGTTCGTCATGCCGTCGTCGCTCGACGCGCGCAGCAGCCTGACGGTCTGGGACTCGACATCGAGCCACATGACGCTGCAGATCATGCTGATCGCGGTCGTCGTTTTTCTGCCGATCGTTCTCGTCTACACGGGCTGGGTGTATCGCGTGATGCGCGGCAAGGTCACCGCGCAAGCGCTCGAGCAAAACAGTCACTCGATGTATTGATTGCGCACGATCACGCGGTCAGGCACGTGTGTCGCATTAACAGAAACGAAGGAGCATTTCGATGTGGTATTTCAGCTGGATTCTAGGCATTGGCGTCGCGCTCGCGTTCGGCATTATCAACGTGATGTGGCTTGAAGCGCAGCGGGCGTCCGAGGCCACGAAGACGAAGCGGTAAACGCAAAGCGGCGCCCTGTGTACGAGGGCGCCGCTCTGTTCAAACGCGTCAGGCGCGCATCACGCCGGCTGTGCCGCCCCGCCGATTGCCGGCAAACGCGACGACAACTGCTGCGCATAGCGCTGCGCCGCCTGCCCGACGACGATATGGAACGTATCGGTCGAGACCCACGCAACGTCCAGCGCGCCAAGCCGTTGACGGTCCACAGCCGATGCATCGCGCACCACGATACGCACACGCGTGGCCGCAACCGCCTGCAGCGACACGATATTCGTCGCGCCGCCGAACACCGCGAGCCAACGCAGCGGGTCGGGATCGAGCGGTCCGCCGGCCGCCGCCGACGCGGCGGCTACGACCGCGGCGGTTTGCACTGCAGCCGACGATGCGGCCATCGCCTGTGAACCGGCACCGGCCGCGTCCGCGCCGTGTCCGATCGTCGTGCGAATCTCGTCGGCGATCATGTCCGCCTCGGGTCCGATAATCACCTGCACGTTCGTCGAGCCACGCTTCAACACGCCACGCGCGCCAATCGCTTTCAGTCCCGCATCCGAAACTTTTTCGGAGTTCACGACCGACAGACGCAAACGCGTCGTGCACGCATCGACAACGGTCAGGTTGCCCGCGCCACCCAGGGCCGCGATATAGCGCTGCGCGCGCGTGAGCCGCGCGCCCGCAGCCGGCGCGGCGTAACCGTCTTCGGTAGCCGACGAAGCAGCCTGCGCGGCATCCGCGTTTTCGGGCTCGCGGCCCGGTGTCGCCATATTGAATTTGCGGATGAAGAAGCGGAACAGGCCGTAATAGATGGCGGCATAGGCAAGCCCGATCGGAATCGCCTCCCAGCCCTTCGTCGACAGCCCGTAGTTCAGCGCGTAGTCGATCGCACCAGCCGAGAACGTGAAGCCGAGATGGATGCCGAGCGCCGAGCAGACCGCGAGCGCAAGGCCCGTCAGCACCGCGTGAATCGCGTACAGCACCGGCGCGAGGAACATGAAGCTGAACTCGATCGGCTCGGTGACGCCGGTCAGGAACGAGGTCAGCGCCATCGAGAACAGCAGGCCGCCGACCATCGCACGACGCTCCTTCGGCGCCTCGTGGAACATCGCGAGGCACGCTGCCGGCAGGCCGAACATCATGACCGGGAAAAAACCCGTCATAAACGTGCCCGCACTCGGGTCGCCGGCGAAGAAGCGATGCAGGTCGCCCGTTACCGCGGCGCCGTTCGGCGGCGTGAACGAGCCGAACACGAACCACGCAAGCGAGTTCAGGATGTGATGGAGGCCCGTCACGAGCAGCAGCCGGTTCAGCAGGCCGAACACGAATGCGCCGATTGCGCCGGCCGTCGTGAGCCAATGGCCGGCGGCATCGATCGCCGACTGCACGGGCGCCCACGCATAACCGAACGCGATGCCGAGCACGAGACACACCACGCCCGTCACGATCGGAACGAAGCGCTTGCCGCCGAAAAATGCGAGGTAATCGGGCAGCTTGATGTCCTTGTACCGGTTGTACAGCATCCCGGCGACGATACCGGCGACGATCCCCGACAGCACGCCCATGTTGAGTTTATCGTTGATGTCCTTCATCACCGCGATTTCGACGAGATAGCCGATCGCGCCAGCGAGCGCCGCGACGCCGTTGTTGTCTTTCGCAAAACCGACGGCGACGCCGATCGCGAACAGCAGCGGCAAGTTGTCGAAAATCGCGCCGCCCGCGTCGGCGATCATCTTGATGTTGAATACGTCCGGCTGTCCGAGCCGCAGCAGCAGGCCTGCGACCGGCAGCACCGCAATCGGCAGCATCAGCGCACGGCCGAGACGCTGCACTTTCAAAAAGGGGTTTGCATCCATTGCCTGCTCCACTCCATCTTTCTTTTGTTTGGGACGTCGTTTCGATATCCCTGGCATCATGGGACGCGCGTCGGCGCGGCGTGCATGAGCAGTAAGCCGCGCGTTCGCGCTTTCGTTCAGTTTTCGCTCAATCGAGCGGCCAATGCGCCCGGCTCGCCGTTCTTACCGCTTGCGCCGAGTCGAGCGCGAGCGCGTCCTGCGCGCGCTGCCGGCATTGCTGATAATCGAGTTTGCGCACGCGCGCCTTGATCGCCGGCACCGACGGCGGATCGACCGACAGCTCGGTGACGCCAAGGCCGACCAGCAGCGGCACCGCCAGCGGATCGCCCGCAAGCGCACCACACACGCCGACCCACTTGCCGTGCTTTTGCGCGCCTCGCACGGTCGCATCGACGAGGCGCAGCACGGCAGGATGCAGGCCATCCGCTTGCGCCGCCAGGTCGGGCTGGCAGCGGTCCATTGCGAGCGTGTATTGCGTGAGATCGTTGGTGCCGATCGACAGGAAGTCCGCGTGCTGCGCGAGCTGATCGGCAAGCAACGCCGCCGACGGCACTTCGATCATCACGCCCACTTCAATCGGCTCGGCACGGCCGCTTTCACGCGCTAGTTCGTCGATGCGCCGGCGCAGGCGCACGAGTTCGCCCGCGTCGGTCACCATCGGCAACAGGATGCGCACCGCGGCGGCCGGCTGCACGGCGAGCATCCCGCGCAACTGGTCGTCGAGCAGCTCGGGCCGCACCTGCGCGAGCCGGATGCCGCGCAAGCCGAGCGCCGGGTTCGGCTCCGGCGGCAGCGTCAGATAGTCGACTTCCTTGTCCGCGCCGACATCGAGCGTGCGAATGATCGCCGTGCGTCCGGCGAGTGCATCGACGATCGCCTGATAGCTCTCCCGATGTTCGTCGACGGTCGGCGCGGCTTGCCGGTGAATGAACAGCAGTTCGGTGCGCAACAGGCCGACCGCGTCGGCCCCGTTGTCGACTGCGGTCTTCGCATCGTCGAGTGTCGCGATGTTCGAGGCGACCTCGATGCCGCGGCCGTCGCTCGTCGCCGCGACCTGATGCGACGCGCGGCGATTCGTTTCGCGCACGCCGGCGAGGCGCCGGCATTCGTTGCGCGCCCGTTCGACGTCGCGTGCGCTCGGGGCATATTCAAGCCGGCCGTTCGTTGCATCCACAACCACTTGCGTGTCTTCCGCGATTCGGTGCAGCGCATCGCCCATCGCGACGAGGGCCGGCAGGCCGAGCTGACGCGCGATGATCGCCGCGTGCGACGTCGCGCCGCCGCGCGCCATCACGAGCGCGGTCACGCGTGTGCGATCGAGCGACGACAGGTCGGACGGCGTGAATTCGTCGGCGGCAAGCACCGCTTCGTCGGGCAGCTCGCGCGCCGCTGTGTTCGCAAGCCCAAGGGCACGCAGCACGCGCTTGCTGATATCGCGCAGGTCCGCCGCGCGCTCGGCGAGCAGCGCGTCGTCGAGGTTGGCGAGCACTGCGATCTGCGCGCGGATCGCTTCGCGCCATGCGAAGCCCGCGCTTTTGCCGAGGCTGATCAGATCGCGTGCCGCGTCGACGAGCGTCGGATCTTCGAGCAGCACACGATGGACCGTGAAGATGCCGGCTGCGCCGACGGCGCCGCGCTGCGACGCGTCGCGCACCGTCGAATTCAGTTCGGCGTCGACTGCGGCGATCGCCTTGTCGAGGCGACGGCTTTCCGCCGCTGGCGTGCCCTGCGCCTGCTCGGGCGGCACGATATCGGCGTCGTCCCAGCGCACGAGCTTGCCGACCGCGACGCCCGGCGCGGCGCATACGCCGGCAAGCGTATTGGGCGCAAGCGTAGGCGCGGGCGCGGGCGCCGCATCCGCATTCGACGAAGACGGCGTCGCATCGCCGACAGCCTGCGGCGCCGGCGGCATCTGCCGTGCGGGCTTCTCTTCATTCTCGCCGTGCGCTTCGCGCATCAGTTCGTTCGCAACTGCTTCGACGGCTGCGGCTGCCTGCGCGCCGATCCCAAGGATTTCGACCGTCGCGCCTTCGCCTGCCCCCAGCCCGAGCAGACCGACGATGCTTTCGACCGGCGCCTTGCGCCCGTCGAAACGCACTTCGACACGCGCATCGAAGCCGCGCGCCGCTTCGCGCACGCGCGCCGCGGGCCGTGCGTGCAGGCCGCCAGCGTGCGTCAGCGTGACCTGCCGGCGTGCCTCCTCCATGATCGCGCTCGCACCGCGCGCCACGACGGCCGTTGCGCCATCGCGCGCACGCAGCACGAGCAGCGGCGTTTCGCCAGCCTTCAGCGTGC
Source organism: Paraburkholderia sp. SARCC-3016 (assembly GCF_031119615.1). Taxonomy (NCBI): domain Bacteria; kingdom Pseudomonadati; phylum Pseudomonadota; class Betaproteobacteria; order Burkholderiales; family Burkholderiaceae; genus Paraburkholderia; species Paraburkholderia sp. SARCC-3016. Next base: position 51,817 of record NZ_JAVHZD010000034.1, read on the forward strand.
CGCCGGTGCTGCTGCGCTCGACAATCTCGAACGCCTCCGAATTCGCAATCGCCACGACCGACACGAGACTCGGCGCGGAACACGCGACAATGTCCTGATCGAACTCGATCAGCACGTCGCCGGCACGCACCCGCGCGCCCTGCTCGACCATCGGCGCGAAAACCTTTGCCGTTGAGCGCAACAGTGTCGATGCCGATATGCAACAGCACTTCCACGCCTTCGCCCGTGACGAGCGTCGCCGCGTGGCCCGTGCGTGCGATATGGGTCACCACGCCGTCGCACGGCGCAACGAGTTTGCCTTCGAGCGGATCGACACCGATCCCGTCGCCGAACATGCCGCCCGAAAACACGGGGTCGGGCACATCCGCAAGCAGCACGACCGGTCCGCTCAACGGCGCAGTCAATACGATATGACCCGGCACGGTATGGCCTGCGATTTCAGCCGCATGGCTGATTGCAGGGCTCGCGTTATGGCTCATCAAAACTGTCTCCTCGACACGTCGCATCTGTTTTCCCGATCAGTGAGTTTCTGTGACCTTGTTCAGATGGCGAGGCGCGTCAGGGTTACGTCCGCGGGCAGCCGCAAGGCCGGCCGCCATCACATAGAAGGAAAGGATCGCGGCGATCGGATCGAGCGCCGCATTGGCCGTCGAGACGAGCGGCAGCGTGCGCTCCGCGACGCCATCCGGCGCCGCGAGCAGCACGCGCGCGCCGCGCGAGCGCATGTCGCGCGCAAGTTGCAACAGGCCGGACTGCTCGGGTCCGGGCAGCGCGAACACGAGCAGCGGATAGCCGTCGCCGATCAGTTCCATCGGACCGTGCCGCACTTCGGCACTCGAAAACGCTTCGGCCTGGATGCCCGAGGTTTCCTTGAGCTTCAACGCCGCTTCCTGCGCGATCGCGAGACCGAGGCCGCGGCCGACCACGATCATCCGCTCGGCGCCGCGCAATTCGTCGACCGCATGCGACCAGTCGAGTACGCCGGCCTTCTGCAACGCATCGGGCAAGCCTTGCAGCGCACCGAGCAGCGCGGCATCGCGTTGCCAGCGCGCGACCAGCTGCGCGGAAATGGCCAGCATCGCGATATAGCTCTTCGTAGCGGCAACGCTGAGTTCCGGACCGGCGACGAGCGGCAACTGCCATTCGCAGACATCGGCAAGCGGCGATTGCGGCGCATTCACCGCGGCGACAGTCAGCGCGCCCGCATTGCGCAACGCGGCCATCGTGCCGACGAGATCAGGGCTCTTGCCCGATTGCGAGAACGCAATCGCGAGCTGCTCGCGCACGCGCAGCGGCGCTTGCTGCAGCGTCGCGACCGACATCGGCAGCGACGCGACGGGCACGCCGAGCCGGCTCATCGCGAGGCACGCGAAATAGCTCGCCGCGTGGTCCGAGCTGCCACGCGCGACGGTCAGCGCGACATCGCGCGGACGTGCCGACAGGCGCACCGCGAGCGCCTCGACATAGGACGTGTCCGCGAGTTGCGCGGCGACCGCTTCAGCGGACGCGAGCGCCTCTTTAAGCATATTCGACAATCGATTCTCCTTCGACGTATGTCGCGGTCAGCGCCAGCTCCCGATCGAACACGACGACGTCGGCCCACGCGCCACGCGCGATGCGGCCCCGGTCTTCGATGCCGAGGTAGTCGGCGGCATGGCGCGACAGACGGTTTGAAACGTCGGCCAACGGCAGGCCGAGCGAACACAGGTTGCGCAGCGCCTGATCCATCGTCAGCGTGCTGCCGGCGAGCGTGCCGTCTGCAAGACGCACGCCGCCAAGACATTTCGTCACGTGCTGGCTGCCGAGGCGGTATTCGCCGTCGGGCATGCCAGTCGCCGACGTGCTGTCGGTCACGACATAAAGGCGCGGAATCGCGCGCATGGCGGCGCGAATCGCACCGGGATGCACGTGCAGCAGATCCGGGATGATCTCCGCGTACTCGGCATGCGCAAGCGCCGCGCCGACCATGCCCGGGTTGCGGTGATGCAGCGGCGACATCGCATTGAACAGATGCGTGAAGCCGCGCGCGCCGTGCTTCATCGCGGCGACCGCATCGTCGTATGTACCGAGCGAATGGCCGAGCTGCACGCGCACGCCGCGTGCCGTGATTTCCGAGATGATGTCCATATGGCCAGCGATCTCAGGCGCGATCGTGACGACGCGGATCGGCCCCAGCGAGAGATATTTCAACACCTCGTCGAGCACCGCGGACACCGCCGCGTCCGGTTGCGCGCCGAGCTTGCCGGGGTTGATGTACGGCCCCTCGAGGTGCACGCCAAGCACGCGCGAGCCGCCCGGCGTGCGATTGCGCGCCACCTCGGCGAGTCCGGCGACCACGTCCATCAGCTCGTCGCGCGGCGCGGTCATCGTCGTCGCGAGCAGGCTCGTCGTGCCGTGACGCACATGCGTACGCGTGATCGCCTCGATCGCATTGCCGGCCTCCATCACATCGGCGCCGCCGCCGCCGTGCACATGCAGATCGATAAAGCCGGGCAGGATGTACGGCGCGTCGTTGGTCGACGGGTCGGCAACGTGGCCCGTCAGCGCCGTGATGCGGCCATTCTCGAATTCGAGCGTGCCGTGGATCCAACCATCGGTGGTGAGTATGTTTCCGGTCAGCATGGGTTTCTCTGGGAGCCTGAGGCGATGGGGGTGATGCAATGCATGACTGAAGTCGCGCGGCAGTGTTCCGCCGCGACGGCATATTTAAAGGCGCAGTTCGGCGACGAAATCGTAGTAGTCGTCCCGGCAATACGTATCGGTGAGTTCGATCGCGCGTTGATCCGCGCTGTAACCGACGCGTGTGATCAACAGCAGCGCGGTGCGCGGCTCGATGTCCATCAGCGTGGCGATTTCGCTCGACGCATTGACCGCGCGAAAATGCTGCAGCGCGCGTACGACGGCGATGCCGCGCTGCTCGAGATAGCTGTACAGCGAGCCGTCGATCAGCAGCGGGTCCGGCACGATCGACGTCGGCAGCGCCGTATGCTCGACCGCCATCACGATGCCGTCCGCGCGGCGCAGGCGGCGCAGGTTCGCGACATTTGCGCCCGGCGACAGCCCGAGATGCACGATCTCGTCGCGGCTCGCCGCGCGCACGTCGCGCTCGAGCCAGATCGAGTCGGGACGAAACCCGCGCTGTTCCATCTTCTTCGTGAAACCCATGAGTCGCGACAACGGGTCTTCGACACGCGGCGTGATGAAACTGCGCGCACCGGGTGCGCGGCGAATCAGGCCTTGCTCGACGAGCAGCGAGATCGCCTTGCGCGCCGTGATGCGCGACACGCCGATCGAATCCGACAGCGTGCGCTCGGACGGCAACGCCTCGCCTGCCGACCAGACACCGCAATGAATCGCCGTTGCAAGGTTGCGCGCGAGCTGCAGGTACAACGGCGTCACGTTGCGCGCATCGGGCATCAGTGCGGACCAGCGTGTTTCCATGGGGCTCCGGCAGGAAGGGGATGACGAGGACGTTGCGCGTAGAACGAAAATCGGAGCCCATTATATAACCAACATAATACCAGTCAACGTGCTGGTATCTAACCGGTATTATTTTTCAAGCCCTTGTTTTTCAAGTGATTTCCGCGATTTATGAGCGGTTTCCAAGGCTGGCGGAGGTGACCAGGATATACCCGAATCAGCGCCAGTTCTGATACCAGTCAGCGACGCGGCGCCCCGTTGACGCGTTATCTTTCGATTCGCAAACGCAGCATGCATGTGCGCAATGTGGACACTGCCAACCTGTGTAGGTTTTATCGCAGGATCGATCCGAATATAGTGGCCGCCAGGTAAAAACTACTGGAGCCATCACGGTGTCCGATTCGACCGCCTTGCGACGCGCGGAAGCCGTCCGCCATTTCAATCGCTTCTATACGAAGCACATCGGCGAACTCCACGACCATTTGCACAACAGCGAGTTCTCGCTTACCGAAGTCCGCGTCCTGCGCGAGCTTGCGCTCGGACGCGCGCAGACCGCCGCAGCGCTCGCGCGCGGTCTTGGCCTCGACAGCGGTTATCTGAGCCGGCTGCTGACCGGCTTCGAGCGGCGCAAGCTGATCAACCGGCAACCCTCGACCGCCGATGCGCGGCAGTCGATGCTATCGCTGACCGATAACGGACGCGCCGCGTATCAGCCGCTCGACGCGGCCGCGATCCGGGAGGTGTCCGCGATGCTCGCGAAGCTCGCTGACAACTCGCAGGAACAGTTGATCGGCGCGATGAAACTGATCGAGCGCCTGATCAACGAAGGGCCGCGGCACGGCGCGGTCATGCTGCGCGGTCCCAAAGCCGGGGACTACGGTTTTCTCGTGCAGCGCCAGGCGCAATTGTTCGCGAACGGCTACGGCTGGGACCATCGGTTCGAAGGGTTGCTCGCGCGAACGGTGGCTGCGTTTTCGGAAGATCACGATCCGCAGCGCGAAACGTGCATGATTGCGGAGCAGCGGGGAACGGTTGCCGGTTCCGCGCTGATCACGCAGCAAGCGCCCGATACCGCCAGGGTGCAGATGTTGTACGTCGAGCCGGACGTTCAGCGTCTCGGTATCGGCACGCATCTGATGAACGAGTGTGTGCACTTTGCCAGACGCGCCGGCTATACGAAGCTGTCGGTAACGACGGCAACCACCCTGCTCGACGCGCGCCGTCTTTTCGCGCACGCCGGCTTTATCCGCATGACCGCCGAGCCGGCGCAGCGCTTCGGCCGCCAGCTCGTACTCGAGCGCTGGGTGCGCAATCTCTGAGTCGAGCGTCGTGCACGCGCGAGCCGTCCGATGGATCGGATCGGAAGGCCCCTTGCATCAGCAGGCCCGGTGCATCAGAACGACGGCAGGACCGAGCCTTTGAACTCGGACTTGATGAACTGCCGCACATCGTCCGACTGATACGCGGCCACGAGCTTCTTCACCCACGGCTTGTCCTTGTCCTGCGCGCGAACCGCGATCAGGTTCGCATACGGGCTGTGCACGTCTTCGAGCGCGATCGCGTCGCGCATCGGCTGCAGCCCGGCGGCAAGCGCGAAATTCGTGTTGATCGCGGCGGCGTCGACATCGGCAAGCGAACGCGGCAATTGCGCGGCGTCCAGTTCAACGAGCTTGACCTTTTTCGGATTGTCGGCAACATCGAGCGGCGTCGCATTGTTTCCGTTCGTGCCTGCGCCCGCCTTCAGCTTCAGCACGCCTTGCGCTTGCAGCAACAACAACGCGCGATTCTCGTTCGACGGATCGTTCGGCACCGCTACCTTTGCGCCTTGCGGCAGATCCTTCAGTGTCCTGAGCTTTCTCGAGTAGATGCCGAGCGGCGAGATGTAGGTGAGTCCGACGTTGGCGATCTGGTAGCCGCGCTGCTTGACCTGGCTGTCGAGATACGGCTGGTGCTGGAAGCTGTTTGCGTCAAGATCGCCTGCGTCGAGCGCGGCATTCGGCTGCACGTAGTCGTTGAACTCGATGACTTTCACGTTGAGGCCCTCGCGTTTCGCAACCTTCTGGACGACTGACCAGATTTGCGCGTCGGGTCCGCTGATCGTGCCGACCTTGATGACTTTATCGGCGCCGTTGTTTGGGTTTCCGGCGGCGTGTGCGCCGATGCCTGTCATCACGGCTGCGCCCGCGATGACGGCTGACAAGATTTTGAGGATGTTTCTGCGCTGCATGTGATTCTCGCTTTGACGGCTTTTCTAACGATTGCTGATTCGGGCAACGCGGGCCGCGCGACACGTTAGGTGCCGACGCCCTGTCGCCGGGCGTGAATGGTCTCACAAGGCTTTTGCAATCGGAAATACCGTCATCGCATATCGATATGCGCAGCCGCGGCAAACGAAGGCTGCGGCGGCGCGACGCGAATGGCTGCGGGAAACGACAACGGCGCGCCCGAAGGCGCGCCGTTGGTCTGCTTGCGCTGATCGTCGCGATCTGGCTCGATGCGACGTTCAGAAGGTCGTCCAGTCGCCGTCGTCGACCCGTTTGGCCGCGCGCGGTCGCGCGCTTGGCGCGTCAGCCCGCTCTGTTGCAGCGCTTGCGCCGGGTGCGCCGGTCGCGGCAACTCCCACTGCGGCCACTTTTTGCGCGGCGCGCACTGCGGCAGGTGCGGCAACACGCGAAACATCAAGCGAGACAGTGGCCACCCCAGCAGACACCCCCGCGGACGCCTTCAACGCAGGTTGTTTTGCCGGCTGCTTCCCGACAGCAGGCTTCAAACTGCCCGGCAGCGCAACGCGCACCGCTGCTGTCGACGCCTGCGCATCGCTCACGCGAAACGCGTCGACTGCCTCGCGCAAGCGGGCCGCCTGGTCCTGCAATGCAGCCGCGGCGGCCGTCGCCTGTTCGACGAGCGCCGCGTTCTGCTGCGTCACTTCGTCCATCTGCGCGACCGCGCGTCCGACCTGCGAAATGCCGCTGCTTTGTTCCTCCGAAGCCGCTGCGATCTCGCCCATGATGTCGGTCACGCGCCGCACGGCCTGCAGGATTTCGCCCATCGTCGCGCCGGCCTGCTCGACGAGCGCCGAACCGTTGTTGACGCGCTCGACCGAAGCGCCGATCAGTTGCCTGATTTCTTTCGCCGCCGTCGCGCTACGCTGCGCCAGACTGCGCACCTCACCGGCGACGACCGCGAAGCCGCGGCCCTGTTCGCCCGCGCGCGCCGCTTCGACCGCCGCATTGAGCGCGAGAATGTTGGTCTGGAACGCGATCCCCTCGATCACGCCGATGATGTCCGCGATCTGCCGCGAGCTGTCGTTGATCTCGCCCATCGTGCCGATCACGCGGGTCACCACTTCGTTGCCCTTCGTCGCGATATCCGATGCGTTGTTGGCGAGACCGCTCGCCTGCCGCGCATTCTCGGCGTTCTGCTTGACCGTCGCAGTCAGCTCCTCCATGCTCGCTGCCGTTTCCTGCAGCGATGCGGCCTGCTGTTCGGTGCGCTGCGACAGGTCGTTGTTGCCGGCCGTGATCTGCTGCGTGGCCGACGCGATCGCTTCGGCCGAACGCCGGATCTCGCCGATCGCGCGTTGCAGGCGGTCCTGCATTGCTTGCATCGCCGCCATCATGCTCGACGTGTCGCTCGAACGCACCTCGACGACCTGCGTCAGATCGCCGCCCGCGATGCGCGTGGCAAGCAGCGCGGCCTCCTGCGGCTCACCGCCGAGCCCATTGCGGATGCTGCGCATCACGACGATCATCGCCAGCGTGATCAGCGTGCCGATCACGAGCACGGCGACCAGATGTTCGACGATGTTCCCGTAGTACGCCGTATCGATATCGCGCACGAACACGCCGCTCGTGATGTACCAGTCCCACGGTGCGAAGCGCTCGACATAGCTGAGCTTCGGCAACGCGGTTTCGCTGCCCGGCAGGCGGCCGCGATATTCGGCAAAGCCGCGGCCCGTTGCCTTCGCGCTGTCGATCACCGACATATAGAGCAGCTTGCCGTCGGGATCCTTGAAATCGCCGACCGGCTTGCCGACCATCTGCGGCAGCGTCGGGTGCATCAGCACGACCGGCTTCGAGTCGATCACGAAAAGATAGCCGGCGTCGCCGTAACGCATCGTCGCCAGACGCGCCAGTGCTTCGCGTCGCGCGTCGGCTTCAGTCAGTTTGCCGGCCTGCGATTGGGCGTAATAGCCGTTCACGACGTTCTGCGCGGCGTCGACGAGATTCACCATGCCGGCCTTGCGCTCGGCCAGCATCGTCGAGCGCGTTTCGACCGCGCTCAGCAAACCGATGCCCAGCAACCCCAGCCAGACAAGCGCGAGCGACAGCCACAGCTTGCGATTCAGACTCATCCCGCTCATTGTTTTGGTCTCTTTCGTGTGGTTTTTCCGGCAATGCGCAAGCGCGCGGACGCGGCGCAAACGATTGCCTTACAGGATAACGGCACGAAAGGAAGGCGACTTGAACGGGCGTGCTAAAAGGACGAACGAGGGAAGAAACGAAGGAGAAACGGAGCAGATGCAAAGGCGAAAGCGCGCATTCCGGACGCGCTCGGCGCGCGTTTGGCCCGTGCGCCTGTTTGCCGTTTTGGCCCGCGATCGGATCGCGGGAGGGTCAGCGGTGCGGCGCGCTCAACCGAGCAGCAGCTTGATGTCGTGCACCCACGGCCCGGCGCCCTGGCCGTCGCGCGCGAAAAGCCGCAGGCGGCCATCCGGGTCGAACACATAGCTCGCCGCGGTATGGTCCATTGTGTAGCTATCGGGCGTCTTGCCCGGCACCTTCGCGTAGTAGACGCGGAAGTCTTTCGCGATCTTCTGGAGCTGCGCCTCGTTTGCGGGTCGCAGGCCGACGAAGGTCGGGTTGAACGCGGGCACGTATTGTCCGAACAGCGCGGGCGTGTCGCGCTCGGGGTCGAGCGTGACGAACAGCACCTGCACGCGTTTGGCGTCCGCGGGCCCGAGTTGCTGCATCGCCTGCGAGAGTTCGGCCATCGTTGTCGGACACACGTCGGGGCAGTGCGTGTAGCCGAAGAACAGCACGACCACCTTGCCCTTGTAGTCCGCGAGCGTGCGCATTTTGCCGCTCGTGTCGGGCAGCGAGAAATCGGTCGCGAACTGCTTGTTGCCCGTGATATCGACGTTCTGGAATGCCGGCGCATCCTGGCCGCAGCCGGCGACGAGCATGGCGCCGCCTAGCGCGCAGACCGCGACAGCGATGCGCGCGACACGCGTCGCGAGAGCAAACCGGTTCTTTTTCAGCATGACATGAGTGGCAGCTGTAACGGTGGGAGAATCCAGGCCGGCGCCGCGGTCCGGGTCGGCCCTGTGCGCTTATGTGACGATCACGCGACGATCATGGATCATGCGCCGCCTGTGCGCCGCGCATGCACCGATCATGCACCGATCACGGCGCGCGCATAGTGATCGATCAGCAAGGCCGCAAACAGCAGCGACAGATAAACGATCGAGTAACGAAAGGTCTTACGCGCAAGCGCGTCGGAATATTCCCGGTAGATCTTCCACGCGTAACCGAGAAACACGGCGCCGAGCAGCACCGCCGCACTCAGATACACAATGCCGCTCATCCCCGAGATAAACGGCATCAGCGTCACGGCGAACAGAATAACCGTGTAGAGGAAGATGTGCAGACGCGTGTACTGCTCGCCGTGCGTGTTCGGCAGCATCGGCAAGCCTGCGTTCTCATAGTCTTTGCGGCGATAGAGCGCGAGCGCCCAGAAGTGGGGCGGCGTCCACACGAAGATGATCAGCACCAGAATCCATGCATCGCCGGGCACGTGTCCCGTGACCGCTGCCCAGCCGAGCGCCGGCGGCATCGCGCCCGACGCGCCGCCGATCACGATGTTCTGCGGCGTGTACGGCTTGAGCAGCAGCGTGTAGATCACCGCATACCCAACGAATGTGGCGATGGTGAGCCACATCGTCAGCGCATTCGTGAACGCGTAGAGCGTCCACATGCCGAGGCCGCCGAGTACGGCCGAGAACAGCAGGATCTGCGTCGTGGTGATTTCGCCGCGCGCGGACGGGCGCCATGCGGTGCGACGCATCATCGCATCGACCTTCTGTTCGACGAGGCAGTTGATCGCGAACGCGGCGCCCGCGAGCAGCCAGATGCCGATCGTGCCCCCGATCAGCACGGTCCACGGCACCATGCCCGGCGTCGCGAGAAACATGCCGATCACCGCGCAGAACACGGCGAGCTGTGTGACACGCGGCTTCGTCAGCGCGAGGTATTGGGAGATCCGGTTACCGGATGAATGAAGGAAAGTTGTGCTGTCCATGTGGGGTCACGCTGGTGCGGCATCGCGCGCGGGCAACATGGCGCGGCCGGGACGGCTAGAAGCGATTCGAAAGTTTAGCATAACGAGCAGCAGCAGCAGGACCGCGGCACCGCCGTTATGGGCGACCGCAATCGGCAATGGCCATTGCAATACGATGTTCGACAGGCCCGTGAAAAACTGGATGACGATCACGAGCAGCACGCCGTTCGCGGGCCGCCGCAGCGACTCGAAACGGCGCAGTTTCAATGCGAGCCACAGCAGGTACGCCACGACGACGAGCGCGAACGTGCGATGCGTCCAGTGGATCGCGACGAGCGCGTCTTGCGTGATCATGTCGCCGTCGCCGGTCATGCCGAGTGCGCGCCACAGGTGAAAGCCGTGCGCGAAATCCATCGGCGGCAGCCATTGGCCGTTGCAGGTCGGGAAGTCGGTGCACGCGAGCACCGCATAGTTCGTGCTGACCCAGCCGCCGAGCGCGATCTGCACGATCAGCAGCACGAGGCCCGCCAACGCGGCCGCGCGCCAGCGGCCCGCCGCGGGTTCGAACACGGGCAGCGGCGTTTGCCGCGCCGCGAGCCAACCGAGCGCGCCGAGCAGCGTGAGGCCGAGCAGCAGATGCGTCGTGACGATGACGGGCTGCAGCTTCATCGTCACGGTCCATGCGCCGAAAATGCCCTGCACGACGATGAGCAACAGCAGCGACGTGGGCCACCACGGCGACACATGCAACAGGCGCCTGCGGATACGCGCGGTCCACGCGATCAACACCTGCGCGATGATGAGCACGCCGATTGCCATCGCGAAGTAGCGGTGGATCATCTCGATCCATGCTTTCGTCATGCTGACCGGGCCGGTCGGCATCGCCTGATACGCGGCCGAGATCGCCGCATGCGCGATGAACGGCGACGACGTGCCGTAGCAGCCGGGCCAGTCGGGACAGCCGAGGCCGGAGTCGGTGAGCCGCGTGAAGCCGCCGAACATCACGAGGTCGAGCGTCAGAAACGTCGTCACCCAGACGAGCTTGCGGAATTTGTCGTCGTCGGCCTTGACCCATACGTACGAGAGCGGCAACAGTGCGATGCACAGTCCGATCAGGCCGAGTTGCAGTACGAACATCCGTGTCTACCTCTATCTCGCGATCTTCAATGACGCTTCGATGTCGTCAGCCGATGCTCGAATTGCGCAGCAGCTTCGACACATCGCCCTTGATCTTGCTCGGGTTCGGATCCTTCGGGAAACGCATCATCAGGTTGCCGTTAGGATCGACCATGTAAATGTGATCGGTCAATTGCGTGCCGTCGTCGACGGGCAGCCATGCGGCCACATCGGCGGCGGACGCGACGAACTTTTCCGTATCGGGATACGCATTCTCGATCACATCCGGCACCTTCGACGCATCGGTGCGCAGCCAGATATTGACGATGCGTTCGCGTTCGCCGGCCTGCGTCGCGCGGATCTGCCGCATGAAGTACAGCTTGGTCGCGCAAGCCTTGTCGCACGCGCTGCCGTCGACCGAGATCATGAGCCAGCGGCCGCGCATCGACGCGAGCTTCATCGGCTTGCCGTCTTCGCCGGTGACGACGAGCGTATCGGGAATCGGCCGCTGCGGCTCGATCAGCTTGCCATAGCTCGTCGTGCCGCCGGTCGGCTTGATCACGTAGTACGTGAAATACGATCCGATCACGGGCGCCGCGCAGATCAGCGCGATCAGCAGCATCGTCCAGCGGCCGCGCTGCCACGAGCCGCCGCCCGGCGCGCGCTGGTCCGATGCGGGCGTTGTGCCACGCTGCTGGCCGGACTGCCTACTGCCTGGCTGTGCGCGGTCGGAGGATGACTGTGAAGGCGACTTTTGCATCGACACTGCTTGACCTCATTAATGATTGCATGGGCGGATCGGCGTAGACCGGTGCATTGCGTGCGACAACAAGCCGCATCAGCGCCCCGGCGTCGACGCGCTTAAACGCCGCGCGTGCTTTCGCTTTCCTGCTCGTGCGGGTGCTTCGGATTCTGCATCGGCTGTGCGTCCAGAATCCGCTGATCTTTCTTCGCTGCACGACGCGCCGCATACAAACCGAAACCAAGCGCGGCGACGGCCATGCCCCACCACTGGAACATGTAGCCGTAATTACGCTCGACGCCCGTCGTGGGCGCGGGCCAGTCGCGCACGAGTTTGTCGCCGTCGTCGCTCAACTGCTGGATCACGAACGGCTGTAGCGGCAAGCCGGTTTCAGCCGCATAAGCATGCACGTCGAGATTCTGTCGAATCTTCTGATGCGGCGCGGAACCGCCTTCGCCGAGCTCGAACGCCTTGCTCGCATCGGCGCGCGCAATGCCTTCGATTTCGACCTCGCCTTTCGGCGTGTCGTAATGCTCGATCGCCGTGCGCACGTCGGCATTGCGCGGCAGCCAGCCGCGATTGACCAGCACGTAACCGCCGTCGCGCAGTTTAAGCGGCATCACGACGTAAAAGCCCGCCTGATCGTTATACGGCCGATTGTCGAGGTACACCACTTGCTCGGGCATAAATTGACCGACTGCCCTCACGCGGTGAAATTCGATATCCTTCAGCGCCACCGGCGTCGCGCCGACCGGCGTGGCCGGCGCGTTTTCGAACTGCGTAATGCGCGCCTCGAGCGCTTCCTTCTGATGCGCGCGGTCGCGCTGCCAGAAGCCGAGCCGCACCGTTACCGCGACGACAATCAGAATGAGCAGCGCCGGCAGCCAGCGGATCTTCATCGTAGCGGCCCCGCGAACCAACGAACCATTGCGGCCGGTGCGATAATAGCCGCGTTACGTTCGCTTTCCTGAAGAGTTTCCGTGGCTTTCATGCACATACTGGTTCCCATCGCTTTTGCGCTCATCATCGCGAGCATGATCTCGGCGCTGTACTTCATGATGCACGATCGCGGCCGCACAAAGCGCATGGTCTGGTCGCTCGCGACGCGCGTCGGGCTGTCTATCTCGCTGTTCCTGTTCATCCTGTTCGCACACTGGATGGGCTGGATCCAGTCGACCGGCATTCCGTACGGCCGGTAAAGACCGCTACAGACCGCTAAAAACACCGCTACAGAAGCGCGCCGATTATAGCGGCGCGGCCCGATAGCAAAACGCCGCCCCGATACAGTCGAGGGCGGCGCCTTGTTGATCTTCGCTACTGCCGTCTTATCTGTCCTGCCATTCCGGTGGTGCGCGACATATGCGCGCACCCGAGCCGCATTACAGCCCGCATTAAAGCCCGTATTAAAGCCAGTAGACAACGACGTACAGCCCCAGCCATACGACGTCGACAAAGTGCCAATACCACGCGGCGCCTTCGAACGCGAAGTGATGGTCCGCTGTGAAGTGGCCGCGGATCAGGCGAACCAGCACCACGGTCAGCATCGTGCCGCCGAGGAACACGTGGAAACCGTGGAAGCCCGTCAGCAGAAAGAACGTCGAACCGTACACGCCCGATGCGAGCGTCAGATTCAGCTCGTTGTACGCGTGGAAGTATTCGAAAGCCTGAAAGAACAGGAATGTGAGGCCGAGCAGGATCGTTGCCGCGAGCCACACGATCGCCTTCTTACGATGATTGTCGCGCAGCGCATGGTGCGACACCGTCAGCGTCGCGCCCGACGACAGCAGCAGCGCGGTATTGATGGTCGGCACCGGCCACGGCGTCATCGACTTGAAGTGCGAGACGAGTTCCGCCGGTCCGTTATTCGGCCACACGGCCGAGAAATCCGGCCAGATCAATTTGTAGTCGAGGCTGCCCAACTGGTGCATCGCGATTTCGCGCGCGTAGAACAGCGCACCGAAAAACGCGCCGAAGAACATCACTTCGGAGAAGATGAACCAGCTCATGCTCCAGCGGTACGACACGTCGACGCGCTTGCCATACATGCCGCCTTCCGATTCGGAGATCGCGTCGCCGAACCAGTGCCACAGCGTAAAGAGCAACCAGAGCAGACCGACCAGCGAGGTATATGGCGCCCACGGCTCGCCGTTCACCCATGAGGCAAACGACGAAAGCATGATCAAAAGCCCCACCGCCGCGCTGATCGGGTGCCGCGACGGGTGCGGTATGAAATAGTACGGGCTCTCGTTTTGGCCGCTCATTCTTGATTCTCCACTTCAGTCCAGTTGTTCCGGGCTTGCCCGGCTGTATCCCGACGGCGCGTCGATACCGCACCGCTTCGCTCTAATCGTCCTGCCTGTTCAAATCCACCCGCGCAATTCACCAGCGTCAAGCTATCGCCGTCAACCCACCACCGCGTGCACGACGAGAATCAGGATGCCGATAAACACCGCGGCACAGATCAGCGCTGCGGCAATCACATGCAGCGGATTCAGCTGCGTTGCATCCGCTTCGAGGTCGCGCCGCTTGCGCACGCCGAAAAACGACCACATCACGGCCCTCATCGACTGGCCGAAGCTGCTCTTGCTGCGTCCACGGCCGTTATCGCCCATCGTCGCCGTCTCTCCCGTCGCGCTGTTCCCGCTTTTGCTGTCGCTGCCCGTGCAGCCGCCTTTTGAAGCTTATGGTTTTCAACCGCTTTTCTCGATGTCCGTCAGGCCGGGTCAGGGCCCTGCCCATCGGTGTTGTCTTTCGCCGGCACGGCCGGCGCATTCAACTCGAAGAACGTGTACGACAGCGTGATCGTCTTTACGTCCTTCGGCAACTTCGGGTCAACCACAAACACGACCGGCAGCAGCTTCGTCTCGTGTGCAGCGAGCTTCTGCTGCGTAAAACAGAAGCATTCGATCTTCCTGAAGTACTCGGTGGCCTCGCGCGGCGCGTAGCTCGGAATCGCCTGCGCGTCGATCGCGCGCGCTTGCGCGTTGGTCACCTGATACATCACCGTCGTCACTTCGCCCGGATGCACGTCGACAGCGCTCTGCTCCGGCTTGAAACCCAGCGGGCCGCGCGCATTGGCATCGAACTCGATCGAGATCGTGCGCGTCATGTCGACCTGCGTGTTCTTCGCCTCGCGCTTGCTCGTATCGCGCTGCACGAGATTGTTGATGCCCGTCACCTCGCAGATCGCCCGGTACATCGGCACCAGCGCAAAACCGAAACCGAACATTAGAAACGCCACCACCACGAGCTTGAACAGCATCGAGCGGTTGAACGAGCGAGTGGCCTCGTTCGGCGAATGCATCGACATCGAACTTCCTTAATGAAGCGTCAAGCCACTACGAAAAAGCAGCTACGAGAACCAGATCTGCTTGACAAAGGCCGCCACGAAAAACGCGACCGCAATGGCAGACAGAATCAGGCCAAGCCGCCGGGTGCCTGCGCGAATTTCCTCGGGAGTACGCCTCTTCGGTGGTTTTCGCGTCATGCCGATGTTTCGGGTTGCTTCTTCCATCGCTGCCTGCTCGATCCGGCGATCTCAGAGCCGGCGTACGCGCCGGGAGATCGCCTTCTCCTGGTTTTGAGTTCGCTCGCCGGCGCGCTTATTCGACCGTCGGCGGGTTTTCGAACGTGTGGAAAGGAGCCGGGCTCGGCACCGTCCACTCGAGGCCCGTCGCGCCTTCCCACGGCTTGTCGCCTGCCTTTTCGAGGTCGCCGCCGCCGCGATAGGCCGGCAGCGCGACCGCGAACAGGAAATAAACCTGCGCGAGGCCAAAGCCGAACGCGCCGATCGTGATCACCTGGTTCCAGTCGGTGAACTGGGCCGGATAGTCGGCATAACGACGCGGCATGCCGGCGAGACCGACGAAGTGCATCGGCAGGAACGCGAGGTTGAAGAAGAACAGCGACGACCAGAAGTGGATCTTGCCGCGCGTCTCGTTGTACATCCAGCCGGTCCATTTCGGCGACCAGTAATACCAGCCCGCGAAGAGCCCGAACAGCGACCCCGCCACCAGCACGTAGTGGAAGTGCGCGACGACGAAGTAGGTGCCGTGGTACTGGATATCGAGCGGCGCCATCGCGAGCATCAGGCCCGTCAGACCGCCGAACGTGAACACGAACAGGAAGCCGACCGCGAACAGCATCGGCGTTTCGAACGTGAGCGAACCGCGCCACATCGTCGCGACCCAGTTGAACACCTTCACGCCCGTCGGCACGGCGATCAGCATCGTGGCGTACATGAAGAACAGTTGCCCCGTGACCGGCATGCCCGTCGCGAACATGTGGTGCGCCCAGACCATGAACGACAGGATCGCGATCGACGCCGTTGCATAGACCATCGAGCTATAGCCGAACAGCGGCTTGCGCGCGAACGCCGGAATCACCTGCGAGACGATCCCGAACGCCGGCAAGATCATGATGTACACCTCGGGGTGACCGAAGAACCAGAAGATGTGCTGGTACATGACCGGGTCGCCGCCGCCTGCCGCGTTGAAGAACGACGTACCGAAGTGGCGATCGAACAGGATCATCGTGATCGCGCCCGCAAGCACCGGCATCACGGCGATCAGCAGATACGCGGTGATGAGCCACGTCCACACGAACATCGGCATCTTCATCAGCGTCATGCCGGGCGCGCGCAGATTCAGGATCGTCACGACGATATTGATACCGCCCATGATCGACGAGGCACCCATGATGTGGACCGCGAAGATCGCGAAGTCCATGCCCGGGCCCATTTGCGTGGAGAGCGGCGCGTACAGCGTCCAGCCCGCGGCCGTCGCGCCACCGGGCACGAAGAACGAGCCGACCAGCAGACACGCAGCAACCGGCAGCAGCCAGAAGCTGAAGTTGTTCATCCGCGCGAAGGCCATGTCCGACGCGCCGATCTGCAGCGGAATCATCCAGTTCGCGAAGCCGACGAAAGCCGGCATGATCGCGCCGAACACCATGATCAGGCCGTGCATGGTGGTCAACTGGTTGAAGAACTCGGGACGCATGATCTGCAGGCCCGGCTCGAACAGCTCCGAGCGGATGCCAAGCGCCATCACTCCGCCGGACAGGAACATGATGAACGAGAACAGCAGATACAGCGTGCCGATATCCTTGTGGTTCGTCGCGAACAGCCAGCGGCGCCAGCCGGTCGGCGTGCCGTGCGCATGATCGCCGTGCACATGCTCGTGCCCTGCGACAACATCGTGTCCGATGCTAGACATGACAATCTCCTAAAACGAATACTTCTTGGCCGACAGCAACATGTCAGGCCGCAGGGCTGATTCAATACGCGGGGCGTCGTTGCGCTTGCTCCATGCGCTGCTCGCGCCGCCCATCATGTTTTTTCGCTTCATTGTGCACCCGATGCCGGCGCCGCTGCCGACGCGCCGGCAGTGTCCGACGCACCGGCCGGTTCGCTGCCTGCTGCTGCCGCATCGCTCGCACCTGCCGCGCCGCTCGCGGCCGACTCGCTCGCCCCCGCAGCGCCGCCCGCACCGCCGGCCAGGTGATCGCCGCCTTCCGGAAGCTTGCCGTTACGCGCATCGGCAACCTGCTTCGGCTGCAGGATGTCGCCCGTGTGGTTGCCCCACGAGTTGCGCTCGAAGGTGATGACCGATGCGATCTCGACGTCGTTCAGCGTCGGCGCCCACGACGGCATCGCGTTCTTGCCCTTCAGCACGATGCTCACGTGCTGCGCGATCGGACCGTTGACGATCTTGCTGCCGTCGAGCGCCGGAAACTGGCCCGCGCCCTTGCCCGTCGGCTGGTGGCACACCGCGCAGTTCGCCGCATAGACTTTCGCGCCGCGCTCGGTCAGTTCGGCGAGCGTGTACGTACGGTTCGGATCGTCGGCGCCGGCCGCCATTTTCTTCTTCTCGGCGTCGACCCACTTTGCGTAGTCATCGTCGGACAGCACGGTGACGACGACCGGCATGAATGCGTGTTCCTTGCCGCACAGCTCGGTACAGAAACCGCGGAACGTGCCGACCTTGTCGGCCTTGAACCACGTATCGCGCACGAAACCGGGAATCGCGTCCTGCTTCACGCCGAACGCAGGCACATACCACGAGTGCACGACGTCGTTGGCGGTGGTGATGATGCGGATTTTCTTGTTGACAGGAACGACGAGCGGATTGTCGACTTCCTGCAGGTAGGTATCGCTGATCGGCTCACGGCCGTCTACCTCGGCACGCGGGGTGGAGAGCGTGGACAGGAAGCTGATGCCTTCGCCCGGGCCCTTCACGTAGTCGTAACCCCACTTCCACTGATAGCCCGTGACCTTGACCGTCAGGTCGGCGTTGCTCGTGTCCTTCATCGCAACCACGGTCTTCGTGGCGGGCAGCGCCATCAGCACGACGATGATGAACGGAACGACCGTCCAGATGATTTCCACGGTCGTGCTTTCGTGGAAATTGGCAGCCTTGTGGCCTTTCGACTTACGGTGCATGAACACCGAGTAAAACATCACGCCGAACACGCCGACGAAGATCACCGTACAGAGGACCAGCATGGACATGTGGAGGCTGTAGAGCTCTGCAGCGATCTTCGTCACCGGCGGCTGGAAATTGATCTCGTTCACGCGGGGACCGCCGGGACTGTCGCCGACTGCAAGGGCGGCACCGGCGAACAGCAGCCCGCTACCCGCCAGCACGCCCATCAGGGCTCGCTTGATTGTTTTCATAGCTTCCTTACCCAAAATTTCCATTCAAACCCTCGACCCCGCAGGAAGGTGTTCCGCGCTCCCCTCAATGGCGCGGTCAGTGTTCGTCCGATTGCGTCCGATGCTTACCGGCGCGCACGCTGATGCTGCGGCGCGCATGCCTCGCTAATCGTTCGCCGACACCCGTCACGTCAACACTGTCTGAGCCACCTGCGCAATTCGTTCGCAAATTCCGCGCGCCGATACTGCGCAAGATGCTGCCCAATCATGATCGTCTCGCCACGCGAGACCAGCTTGATCCGGTCGCGCGGCGTCGCTCCCGTTTCGACCCGCACCCAGCGCGGATTGAACTCGAACTGCGTGACATCTTCGGCGCTGACCTGTTCGATGACAAGCCGGTTCGGATAGAGCCTGATGCGCTCGTAATCGACCGCGTGCCGCGCATACACCGCAAAAGCAACGCCGACCGCCAACAACTCGATGCCGGTAAACGGCAACACCAGCCATGCGCCACACAACACCAGCAGGAAAGCGATGAACAGCGAGAACGACGCGAGCGACATATAAAACCACACGAACTGCCGCGGCGAGACCGCGCAGTTGCGCTTCATCAGCCAGTCTTTTACGACCGGTTCAGAACCCGTCAGCAGATTGGTTGCTTCCATCGCTGCCTCCCGCGTACTGCCCGCCGCCGATTACCGCTCGACCCTGGCGCTGCTGCCATGCCGCTCGCTTGCCTCTGACCGCCGGCCGTATCAAGACAACCCCGGCAACCCCGGGGCGCACCCCGAGATGCA
Organism: Paraburkholderia sp. SARCC-3016; assembly: GCF_031119615.1. Classification (NCBI taxonomy): domain Bacteria; kingdom Pseudomonadati; phylum Pseudomonadota; class Betaproteobacteria; order Burkholderiales; family Burkholderiaceae; genus Paraburkholderia; species Paraburkholderia sp. SARCC-3016. The sequence continues at coordinate 70,826 of NZ_JAVHZD010000034.1, forward strand.
CGCCGGTACAAACCCCAGTGCCCAATCCGTTGCGCCTGCCGCTCAAATGTGGGAACCCCGGGCGACAAACTGACGCATTATAGGCGCGTTCTATGGCATCCACAAGCAAGCGTCTATCGGCCTGTAAGCCATGTGCGACAAGCCTCTGCGCCGATTTGCCGCACCTTGCCCAGGGGTCTTCGCGAGGCTGATTCCCGACATAACGGATGCGCGCGTTGCCGCCTTTCGCATCATTTTCGTCAACGGTTCTTCGATGGACCGCGTCCGATGTCCTCGATCCGTACGATGCCGTGCCCTTCAGCGGTCGTGCGCGGCACCGCCTTCCACGCATGGCCGTAAATCACTTCGAACGTAAGCGGGATCGTGCCGTCCGCGCGGCGGCGCGCTTCAAGCGCGGCCAGCAGCGCGTGGTGCAGGCGCCGCGCGGATATGCCCGAAGTCGCTGCCGTGCGTTCGAACGGATAAGCGCCCCAGCGGCGCACGTCCGTCAATAACGACTGCGGCGATTTATAGGTAATCGTCAGCGTTTCCTGGTCCATCACGGGAATCTCGAAGCCGCTCTCGACGAGCATGTCGCCGAGATCGTGCATGTCGACGAAGTCGATCACGTGCGCGCGCGACGAACCGCCGTGCGCCGCTTCGACCTCGGCATACGCGCCGCGCAATTCCTTCAGGCTGTCCGGGCCGAGCGTGCTGAACATCAACAGGCCACCCACTTTCAACACACGCTGCCATTCGGGGAAAACGAGATCGGGTCGCGAATGCCAATGCAGCGCGAGGTTGGACCAGACCAGCTCGAACGCGCCTGCGCTAAACGGCAGCGCGGCGAAGTCCGCCTGCGCGAAGCGTGGACCGCGCGCGCCGAGCGCCTTGCCGAGCGCGGCAGGCAGGAAGCGCCGCCAGCTCGTGTCGCCGACGTCGTGATGCACCGCGCGCGAAAGCATCTGCCACGACAGATCCGCGCCGAAGACCGGCGCCTCGGGAAAACGCTGACGCAGCACCGGCAGATCGTCGCCCGCGCCGCAGCCCGCGTCGAGCACGTGCGCTGGCGTCACCTTGATGTAGTCGAGCCGCTCGCGCATGCGCTGCGCGATTTCGCGCGGCAGGAACGCGACCTCGCCGAAGGTCGCGGCACGGCGATCGAAAATGCGCCTCAGGCGTCGCGAATCATAGGCCGGACGGCCAGTGTGGCTCGAAGAGGGGGGCATGAGTGTCGTACTGACGAAGAGTGCGAAGTATACTCGCTCGCTTCCATCCGTTCAGCGCCAGCGCCTCGCGGGCGCTCATCAGGCGCTTATCAGGCGGTTACCATCGCCTACCAGGCACTTTGGCATCCGTCGAAGCGCGTAGCCTTCGTATGCAGTCGAGCCCATGCAGTCGAGCACTTTTCTCCGGCAGTCGTCAGCCATGATTCGTCGGACTTTGCATTGCGCAAAGTCGATCGACGGTGCGCGGCCGTTCTTGTCGCGGCTCGCTGGCGTCGCACGATCGGCCGCGCGATGGTTGAAACGGAGCGGGTCGAAGGTCGCACCTCGCATCCTGCAGTTCGCGCTGCCCAATCTGTGCGCGTTGTGCGGCAATATGTCGCATAAAACGTTGTGTGCTGGTTGCGACGCAGCGTACTGGAACGAAGCGCGTCTGCGCTGCACGGCTTGTGCGTTTCCGCTAGCCACAGGCTCACGGAGCCGCACCGGCGTCGCGCGCTATCGATGCGCGACCTGCCGGGCCGAGCCGCCGCCATTCGATGCGACGTTCGCGCTCGCCGATTACCGTGCGCCACTCGATGCGCTTGCGCTAGGTCTCAAGTTTCGCGCGCGTCTGATGCTTGCACGCGAATTTGCGTCGCGCCTTGCGACGCTCGCCGACGATGCACTCGATGGCGCGCAGCGGCCCGACGTCGTCGCGCCGGTTCCGCTCGCGCACAAGCGGCTCGTCGAACGCGGCTACAACCAGGCGTGGGAAATCGCGCGGCCGTTCGCTAACGCGTTGCGCGTACCGGTGGACGCGACGTTGATTCGCCGCATCGTCGAGACCGCGCCGCAATCGCGGCTCGATCTGAACGCGCGCCGGCAAAACGTCGGGCGAGCGTTTGCGCTGACCAGACCCGTGACGGGCCTGCACGTTGCGCTCGTCGACGATGTGATGACGACCGGCGCCACGCTCGAAGCGCTCGCTCATATGCTGAAAACGGCCGGCGCGCGCCGCGTGACGAATTTCGTCGTGTTCCGTACGCCGAAACACTAGCCCTCTAAATTCGCTGACCATGTTCAACGTCGTACTCGTCGAGCCGGAAATCCCGCCGAACACCGGCAATGTCATCCGCCTGTGTGCCAACACCGGCGCACGGCTGCATCTGATCGAGCCGCTCGGCTTCCCGCTCGACGACGCGAAAATGCGTCGCGCGGGTCTCGACTATCACGAATACGCGCAGATGCATGTGCATCGCGACTGGGATGCACTGGTTGCCGCCGAAGCCCCGAACCCAGCGCGAATGTTCGCGTTCACGACGCGCGGCTCGAGTCCGTTCCACTCGCACGCGTTCGTCCCGGGCGACTGGTTCGTATTCGGCGCGGAGACGCGCGGGCTGTCCGATGCGGTATTGAGCCGCTTCGACGCCGCGCAGCGCGTGCGCTTGCCGATGCGGCCGGGCAACCGCAGTCTCAATCTGTCGAATACAGTGGCCGTGGTCGTGTTCGAGGCGTGGCGTCAGGCCGGCTTCGAAGGCGGCGCCTGATCGCGCCGCGTCGCGAGCTCCGCATCGAGCCTCGCTTCATAACGGCGAAACATCGCGTCGTCGAAGCATGCGAAGACCACGCGCTCGATGCTGCGCGCATGCGGCAGCGTATCGATAACGGTCGACACGGCGATGTGTACGGCGGCGTCCGGTGGATAGCGGTAAACGCCGCAGCTGATTGCCGGAAAAGCGATGCCTTTGAGGCGCGCGTGTTGCGCGAGTTCGAGCGAGCGCCGGTAGCAGGACACGAGAAGTTCGGCCTCGCCCCGGCCGCCGCCATGCCACACGGGCCCGACCGCGTGAATGACATGTTTGGCCGGCAGCTTGTAGCCGCGCGTGATCTTTGCGTCGCCGGTCGCGCAGCCGTTCAGCGTTTCGCATTCGCGTAACAGCTCGCGGCCCGCCGCGCGATGAATTGCGCCGTCGACGCCGCCCCCGCCCAGCAACGACGTATTCGCCGCGTTGACGATGGCATCGACGTCGAGCGTCGTGATGTCGACGACTCGCGCTTCGAGCGTGCAATGATCGATGGTGAGCATGGGTACCTCCGTCCCGAGGTTGCTCGCGGCGTAGCCGTATGCGGCGTACGCGGCACGCCCGCCGCCGCTACTCCGCTTTCGCGTCGCGGCGCAACAATGCGCTGACCGCGTCACGCGGCGCCACTGCATCGAACAGCACCGCACACACGGCCTGCGTGATCGGCATGTCGATCGCGTGCGCGCGCGCGATCGAAAGCACCGCTTGCGCGCAGCGCACGCCTTCGGCCACATGACCGAGTGCGCCGAGAATATCGGCCAGCGAGCGGCCCGACGCGAGTTGCATGCCGACCGTGCGATTGCGCGACAAATCGCCGGTCGCCGTCAGGATCAGATCGCCGAGGCCCGTGAGGCCCGTGAACGTTTCCGCACGACCGCCAAGCGTCACGCCAAGGCGCGTCATTTCAGCGAGCCCGCGCGTGATCAATGCGGCGCGCGCGTTGAGCCCGAGGCCCAATCCGTCGGCAATGCCGGTTGCGATCGCGAGCACGTTCTTCACCGCGCCGCCCACTTCGACGCCGACTACGTCGTCGCCGGTATAGATGCGCATCGCGCCATGGTGAAACGCGGCAAGCGTGCGTTCGCGACACCTGGCCGACGCGCTCGCCACCGTCAATGCGACCGGCAGGTTCTGAGCGACTTCGCGCGCAAAACTCGGTCCCGACAGCACGCCGTTGCCCGGATGGCCGGCCAGTTCCTGTGCGACGACCTGATGCGGCATCAATTGCGTATCGGCTTCGAAGCCTTTGCACAGCCACACGACGTTCGCAGGCACGCGCTGCGCGTCGTGCATCGCGCGAAGCAACGCCCGCAAGCCCGCGACGGGCGTCGCAACGACGCAGAGCGCGTCGTCGGCAAGCGCGTGATCGAGCGCCGCGGACAGACCGGCTTCGTAACGAAGCGCCGCAGGCAAAGCAACGCCCGCCAGATAGCGAGCGTTCTGATGCGTCGAGGCAAGCTCGGCAACAAGCGCGCCATCGCGCGCCCACAGCACCGTGTCGTGCCGCGTCGCCAGATGCCCGGCGAGCGCGGTGCCCCATGCGCCGGCGCCCAGTACAGCGACCTTCATGGCCGGCACCGTGCGGGGCGCGTCAGTGCGTTGCGCCGCTTTGCGCGCCGCCGTTTTGCGAGGCGATTTGCGCGAGACGCTGCTCATAGAGCGCCTGGAAGTTGATTTCGGCGAGATGGATCGGCGGGAAACCGGCGCGCGTGATCGCGTCGGCGATGTTCGAACGCAGGTACGGGAACAGAATAGTCGGACATGCGATGCCGACGAGCGGATCGATCTGCTCGGCCGGGATGTTCCGGATGTCGAAAATGCCCGCTTGCTTCGCTTCGATCAGGAACGCGACTTTGTCGTTGACCTTCGCGGTGACGGTGCCGGTAACGAGAATTTCGAACACGGTGTCGGCGAGTCGCTCGGCCTTCACGTCGACTTCGACTTCGACCGACGGCATTTCCTGCTCGAGAAAGATCGCCGGCGAATTCGGCTGCTCGAGCGACATGTCCTTCAGATAAATGCGCTGGATGTTGAAGAACGGCTGGTTGTTCTCGTCGGACATGATTCGGTACTCCCTCGTGGTACGTTGCGGCGGGCTTTGGCGGCCCGCCGGATTATAAGTTCGCTAGTTTCTACACTGCGCCGGGGCGGAGCGTATGCGCGCTCGCGTTCGGGCCACATTCGCATGACGTCGAAGTGACGCCGGCTCGGGCGCTCGAACGGGCGTGGCAGCGGTTGGAGCCCCTGGCGAAGGCAGCGGCGGCCGAACCCGTCCGTTGAAGCCAGCCAGCGGTTGAGCCAAATGGTTGCGTCGGACGGTCGCGCCAGACGGTCGAGCCGACCCCGCGCCGATACGTTCGAAGCATCCGCTTCGCCGACAGAGCCCCCATAAAGTGCGGGCAGCGCGACCGGCGGCGCAGGCCGATGCCCGAAAACGCTCAGACCACTTCTTCGAGCAGCGGCATCAGACCGCCTGCGCGATCGAGCGCGGACAGATCATCGTACCCGCCGACATGTGTTTCGCCGATGAAAACCTGCGGCACCGTGCGGCGCCCCGTGCGGGTCATCATTTCCTGGCGACGCGCCGGATCCTTGTCGATCAGCACCTTCTCGATCTGGTCGACGCCGCGCGACTTCAGCAGCCGCTCGGCCATCTGGCAATACGGGCACACTTGCGTGCTGTACATGATCACTTTGTTCACTTCGCTGCTCCTTGTTTGACGACCGGCATGCCCGCTTGCTGCCAGGCGTTCACGCCGCCTTCGAGCACATGCACTTCGGCATAGCCTGCGTCCCGCACGATACGTGCGGCCTTGTTCGAATGCTGACCGGTCTGGCACACCAGCAGCACCGGGTTGCTCTTGTTCTTCACGAGCTGCCCGACCTTTGCCTGCAATTCCGCAAGCTCCACGTGGCGCGCCGACGGCAAATGGCCTTTGGCGAACTCCGCTGCGGGGCGCAGGTCGACCACCACGGCATTGCGACGGTTGATGAGCTGCGTCGCTTGCGCCGCGGACAGGCCGCCGCGGCCGCGGCGAGCGATCATCGGCCACAGGAGCAATGCTCCGGAGATGAGGGCGGCCGCAATCAGGACAAGGTTCGAGTAGTCGGTGAAAAACGTCACGGAATATTTGCCGGAAAAGTAAGAAACGGTGAGAAATAAAAAAGGGCAATCCGGCCATTATAAAATAACCGCCTGTCTCGATGGCGACCGCATAGAATGTGCCGCGGCCCGCGCCTCGCACACCGCTTCCTTACTACCGACCGGCAAGACCATGTACAAACTCGTTCTCATCCGCCACGGCGAATCGACGTGGAACAAGGAAAACCGCTTCACGGGCTGGGTCGACGTCGACCTGACCGAGCAGGGCGTTCGCGAGGCAAAACAGGCGGGCGACCTGCTCAAGGACGCCGGCTACACCTTCGATATCGCGTACACGTCGGTGCTCAAGCGCGCGATCCGCACGCTGTGGCACGTTCAGGACCAGATGGATCTGATGTACCTGCCCGTGGTCCATTCGTGGCGGCTCAACGAGCGCCATTACGGCGCGCTCTCCGGCCTGAACAAGGCCGAGACGGCCCAGAAGTACGGCGACGAACAGGTGCTGATCTGGCGCCGCAGCTACGACACGCCGCCGCCCGCGCTCGATCCGTCCGATTCGCGCGCGCCGTTCGACGACCCGCGCTATGCGAAGGTGCCGCGCGAACAGTTGCCGCTGACCGAGTGCCTGAAGGATACGGTTGCGCGCGTGATGCCGATCTGGAATGAATCGATCGCCCCGGCCATTAAATCGGGCCGCAACGTGCTGATCGCCGCGCACGGCAACTCGATTCGCGCGCTGGTCAAATATCTGGACGAAATCTCGGACAAGGATATTGTCGGATTGAACATTCCGAACGGCGTGCCGCTCGTCTACGAACTCGACGAAGCGCTGAAGCCGATCAAACACTACTATCTGGGAGATCCGGAAGCGATCGCGAAGGCGCAGGCGGCCGTCGCCAATCAGGGCAAGGCGGGCTGATCGAGCGGAAACGGCGCGCGGCGGGGCGCGGGCGGGATCTGCGCGGCAGGAACGCTGCTTCGAGCCCCGCGCTTCAGACCGTGTTATTCAGATGGCCGCTTCAAGTTGGCTTTAAGACGGCTTTAAGCGCGCTCGCCTATAAACACGCTAGCCGCCACGCCGTATCGACGCACCGCCGCGTGTCGGTTAGCGCACATACACTATGCGCTGCCGCCCGCGACGATCCGAAGAACCTCGCTGTACTGACCTTGTCGAAAAACCGGTCGGCCGCCCAAACGGCCGTCCCGGCGTCGAGAAGTTATACTTGTCCGTCCTTACCCTTCACGCTGCCACGCGCTTCCGACCGCAACAGACTCTATGCGAAAGAACCTGAAAACTATCGGCCTGATCGCCGCGGGCCTTGCTACCGGCGTTTTTGCTACCTTGCAACTTTCCGCCTCGGCCCAGCAAACGCCCGTCCCCGCGTCCAGTCCCCTGCCGCTCGACCAGTTGCGGCTCTTCGCCGAAGTCTTCGGTCAGATCAAGCATGAATATGTCGAACCCGTCGACGATAAAAAGCTGCTGACGGCCGCGATCAAGGGCATGGTGTCGAGCCTCGATCCGCACTCGTCGTATCTCGACAAGACCGACTACGAAGAGCTGCAGGAACAGACCAAGGGCCGTTTCGCGGGTCTCGGCATCGAGATTTCGCAGGAAGACGGCCTGATCAAGGTGATCTCGCCGATCGAAGACACGCCGGCGTTCCGCGCCGGCATCCGTCCGGGCGACCTGATCACGCGCATCAACGACAAACCCGTGCGCGGCATGACGCTCGACAAGGCTGTCAAGCAGATGCGCGGCGACCCGGGCACCAAGGTCACGCTCACTATCTTCCGCAAGACCGACGACCGCACCTTCCCGCTGACGGTTACGCGCGCGATCATCAAGGTGAAGAGCGTGAAGTCGAAGATTCTCGCGCCGGGCTACGCCTACATCCGTATTACGAGCTTCCAGGAACGGACGGTGCCGGATCTCGCCGCCGCGCTGCAGGACATCGCGCGCCAGCAGCCGAACCTGAAGGGCCTGATTCTCGATCTGCGCAACAACGGGGGTGGGCTGCTGCAAAGCGCGGTCGGCGTCGCGGGCGCGTTCCTGCCGCCCGATTCGGTCGTCGTTTCTACGAACGGCCAGATTCCGGATTCGAAGCAGGTCTATCGCGACACCTACGATAATTACCGCCTGTCGTCGTTCGACGGCGATCCGCTGAAAGGTCTGCCGCCGATCTTCAAGACGGTGCCGATGATCGTGCTGACCAATGCGTATTCGGCTTCGGCGTCGGAAATCGTCGCCGGCGCGCTGCAGGATCAGCATCGCGCGCTGATCGTCGGCAAGACGACGTTCGGCAAGGGTTCGGTGCAAACCGTGCGGCCGATGACGGCCGACACGGCGCTGCGTCTGACCACGGCGTACTACTACACGCCGAGCGGCCGTTCGATCCAGAACAAGGGCATTCGCCCCGATATCGCGGTCGATCAATACGCCGACGGCGATCCGGACGACGCACTCGTCACGCGTGAAGTCGATTATTCGAATCACCTGGCGAACACGCAGGATCCGAACGAGAAGAAGGAGCAGGAAGAGCGCGAACAGGAACGCATGGATCAGTTGCGTCTGCTCGAAGAGCAAAACGATAAGAAGACGGCGGAACAGCGTCAGAAAGATCGTGATCGCAAGCCGGTCGAGTTCGGTTCGAACGATGACTTCATGCTGCAACAGGGGCTCAACAAGCTCGAAGGCAAGCCTGTCGTGGAATCGAAGTCGCTCATGGAGCGCCGTCTCGCGCAGAACAAGCCGGCGCAATCGGCTTCGGCGCCGGTCGCGGTGAAGCCGGCGCTGCCGGTCACGCCGGGCGCGTCGGGCCCGGGTGCTGCGGCGCCCGCGCCGGCGTCGGCGGGTGCGACGTCGAGCAGCAGCAAGTAACGGTTGAACCACGGGTCTTCGCGGCTGGCTGCATGTCGCGAAGACCCGAACGCGTTTGAAACCGTGCTTCCCGAGTCCGAATCCGCAAGTCCCTACTCGAAGTCCTGATTTCGCGCGCGGCTAGAATAAGATCATTGCCGCTGTCCGCCGTGCCGTCGCGCGGCGGCTTCGTAACGCGATAACGCGACGCGCCCCGCCATGAACGACGAACAACTGCTCCGCTATTCCCGCCATATCCTCGTCGACGAACTCGGCATCGAGGCGCAGCAGCGCTTTCTCGACGCGCACGCAATCGTCGTCGGCGCGGGTGGCTTGGGGTCGCCGGCCGCGATGTATCTGGCGGCGGCGGGCGTCGGGCAACTCACGCTCGTCGATGCCGATACGGTCGATCTGACTAACCTGCAGCGGCAGATTCTGCATGTGACCGCGTCGGTCGGCCGCAGGAAAGTCGAATCGGGACGCGACGCGATTGCACGCCTGAATCCCGATGTGAAAGTGCACGCGGTGACCGAGCGGGTCGACGATGCATGGCTCGCTCGGGCCGTGCCGTCGGCGACCGTCGTACTCGACTGCACCGACAACTTCGCAACGCGCCATGCGATCAATCGCGCGTGCGTCGCGCTCCGCGTACCGCTCGTCTCCGGCGCGGCATTACGCTTCGACGGGCAGATCAGCACGTTCGATCTGCGCGACGACGCGTCGCCGTGTTATGCGTGCGTGTTCCCGGAAGACCAGCCGTTCGAGGAAGTCGCGTGCTCGACGATGGGCGTGTTCTCGCCGACGGTCGGCATCATCGGCGCGATGCAGGCAGCCGAAGCGCTGCGCGTGATCGCGGGCATTGGCACGCCGCTCGTCGGCCGCCTGATGATGCTGGACTCGCTGCGCATGGAGTGGACGACGATGCGAATCGCGCGGCAACCCGATTGCGCGGTGTGCGGCGAGCGGCACGGCCGCGGCGTTGGGGACGGGGTTAAGTCCGGCGCCGACAGCGCTTCGCGCGGCACGGCTTAACAGCGCAGACTCAGGCGCCGCGCACCGCATATCGACAGGACCGCCGCCCCTCACCGCGTGACCGGCTCCTGCACCGCTCTCTTTACGCGAATAGCCCGGCCATCAGGCTTGCGCGAGGCGCTTCAGCGCCGCTTCGAGTTCGGCCGGCTCGAATGCCGCCAGCACGTCGGCTACCGGCTTTTCCAGCGCCTTCACGCTCGAGCGCAAGATCTCCTGCTTCACGAGCAGCAACTGGCTTGGATGCATCGAGAATTCAGTCAGCCCCATCCCGAGCAGAAGCCGCGTCAACGCCGGATCGCCGGCCATCTCGCCGCATACCGAAACCGGCACGCCCGCCCGCCTCGCCTCACGCAGCGTGAACGCGATCAGATGCAGCACGGCCGGATGCAGCGGGTCGTACAGGTGCGCGACCGCATTATCGGCGCGGTCGATCGCGAGCGTGTACTGGATCAGATCGTTCGTGCCGATCGACAGGAAATCGAGCCGCTTCAGAAAGAGCGGCAGCGCGATCGCCGCCGCCGGAATCTCGATCATTGCGCCGACGCGCACGTTCGGATCGTACGCAAGTCCCGCATCGTCGAGCTGATGCTTCGCCTCGCGAATCAGGTCGAGCGTCTGGTCGATCTCCTGCGCGTGCGCGAGCATCGGAATCAGAATCTTCACGCTGCCGAACGCCGACGCACGCAGAATGGCGCGCAATTGCGTGAGGAACATCTGCGGCTCGGACAGGCTCCAGCGAATCGCGCGCAGCCCGAGCGCGGGGTTCGGCGCGGTCTCGTAGCCGTCGCCGGTGCTGCCCATCGCTTCGAGCGGCTTATCGGCGCCGACGTCGATCGTGCGGATCGTCACGGGCATGCCGTTCATCAGTTCGACCGCACGGCGATACGCATCGAACTGCTCTTCCTCTTCGGGCAGCCGGCCGTCCTTCTGGTTCATGAACAGGAACTCGGTGCGGAACAGGCCCACGCCGGTCGCGCCCGCATCGATCGCCGCGCGCGCGTCGTCGGGCAATTCGATGTTCGCGCACAATTCGATGTTCGTGCCGCACAGTGTTTTGGTCGGCGAGAACTTGAGCCGCTGCAGTTTGCGCTGTTCGAGCGCCTTCTCGCTTTGACGGTACGAATATTCTTCGAGAACGATCGGCGCGGGATCGACGATCACGATGCCATGATCGCCATCGACAATGATCAGATCGTCCTGGCGAATCAGCGCGCTCGCCTGCTGCACGCCGACCGCAGCCGGAATGCCGAGACTGCGCGCAACGATCGCCGTATGCGACGTGCGGCCGCCGAGATCCGTGACGAAGCCCTGGAACGTCTGCGTCTTGAACTGCATCATGTCGGCGGGCGCAATGTCGTGCGCGACCACGATCATCTCGTCGCAGGCGCCGTGCGCGCCGTGCGCGAGATTCACCGATGCGCCCGCAAGCGCCTTCAGCACGCGCTCGACGACCTGCTCGATATCGGCTTTGCGCTCGCGCAGGTATTCGTCGTCGACTTCGTCGAAATGGCGCGACAGGCGCTCGAGCTGCTCGGTCAGCGCCCATTCGACGTTGTAGCGGCGCGTGCGGATCAGATCGAACGTTTCCTGCACGAGCATTGCGTCGTTCAGGATCATCGAGTGCACATCGATGAACGCGCCCATCTCGGTCGGCGCATCGGCGGCCAGGTCGGCGCGCAATGCGTTGAGTTCATCGGTGACGACGAGCTGGGCTGAGCGAAAGCGTTCGATCTCGCCTTCAATTTCGGCGGGTTCGATCAGATAGTGGTCGACGTCGAGTGCGGCCGGGGCGATCAGATAGGCCCGCCCGATGGCAATACCGCGTGACACGGGAATTCCATGCAGCGTGAAAGACACGCGCACCTCCTCTAGTTGTTTGATGCCGCGGCAAACCGCTGCAGTGCTCTCAGACCCCGCCCACGATTATAGATTCCGCGGCATCCCCGTGTGATGTGCGATGCAGCAGAAAAGCCGTCACACGGAACGCAATCATGCCGGCGAAAAGTCCGCACCGTTGCGCTCGGGCGGCGGCTGCGGTCCCACACCGCGCATGCCGCCGTTATGCCGGAAGAAAAACGCCGCGGGAACGACCGCGGCGTTTTCTCACATCGGGCACAACGCCGCAGCCTGCTATTGACCTTCGCCAAACTTGTCCGCGATCAGCTTCAGCAGCGCATCCATCGCTTCTTTTTCGTCGGTGCCCTCGGTCTCGATCAGCACGGTGCTGCCGATGCCCGCCGCAAGCATCATCACGCCCATGATGCTTTTCGCGTTGATGCGGCGGCCGTTGCGGCTCATCCAGATTTCGGACTGGAAGTTCGCGGCCAGTTGCGTCAGCTTGGCCGACGCGCGTGCGTGCAGGCCCAGCTTGTTCACGATTGTGGTTTCCTGTTGCAGCATCTGATGATCCGAAAAGCGGTTATTAAAGTTGTCGGTGCTGTTGTTGGTGCTGCTGGTAGCGTTGGCATTGCGTGCGCGAACGTCGTGCGACAGACAGCCTGCGGACGCCGCCGATCCTATCGGCCGCCTGCCTTGCCGCTCGCTTCGGTATTGGCCGCCACCCCCGCCTCGGCTTTCCCCTCCGCATTCGTATTCAGCTCGCAGTCGGGCGGCATCGCCGGAATGCAGTCCGCGTCGCTTGCGATCGGCGCGGCGGGCGGCGGCGTAGCGGGGCCAACCGCGTGGATGCCTTTCGTCGCACCCGCAAGTGCCTTGTCGACGAGCGTATCGAGCGGCGTAGCACGGTAGCACACGGCGCGCACGAGCATCGGCAGATTGACGCCCGCGACGACGCGCACGTTCGGTATCGCCGCGAGCCGGCCCGCGATATTCGAAGGCGTCGCGCCGAACATGTCGGTCATGACGAGCGCGCCGTTGTCTTCCTTCAGACGTTCGATCTCGCGATGCGCGAGCGCGACGATCTGTGCGGGATCGCAATCGGGCGTGACGTCGATCACGCCGATGCGGGCGGGCAAGCCGCCGTAAATATGCGCGACACACTCGCGTAACGCGGTGGCGAACGGAGCGTGCGCAATGATCAGAATGCCTGCCATGTCAGCCTTGCTGCAGAAAACGGCCCGCTGTCGTGACCCGGAAGTCGTGACCCGCAAGCGGCGGCCCGGTATCGAACCAGGCGCTGCCGCGGGCGCGCGGCGCTTTGCCCGCTGTTTCGTCGTAAGGGTCCGAACGTATGTCCAGGAAACCGAACGTCTGCGGTATCCACGCAGATCAGCGCGCGAGCGGGCATTGTAACAGCGTCATTTTCGCGCCTTCAGGCGATTCCCGCTCGCGACGCGCGCGCACTGCGGTGGGAAAGCACCGCGCCGAAACCACGCCTACCCGACCGCGCGCTCCAACGCATTGATGAACATGCCGGCGACGTCGAAGCCAGTCTGATCCATGATCTCGCGAAAGCACGTCGGGCTCGTCACATTGACTTCGGTGAGCCAGTCGCCGATCGCGTCGAGCCCGACCAGCAGAAGGCCGCGCGCGGCAAGCACGGGAGCGAGCGTTGCGGCGATCTCGCGATCGCGCGGCGTGAGCGGCCGTGCCACGCCAAGGCCGCCCGCGGCGAGGTTGCCGCGTACCTCGTTGCCTTGCGGAATGCGCGCGAGCGAATAAGGCACGGCCTCGCCGCCGATCAGCAGGATGCGCTTGTCGCCGTCCTTGATTTCGGGGATGAACTTCTGCGCCATCACCGTTCGCGCGCCATCGTGGCTCAGCATCTCGACGATCGAGCCGAGGTTCATGCCATCGGCCTTCACGCGGAACACGCCCATCCCGCCCATGCCGTCCAGCGGCTTGAGGATCACGTCGCCGTGCTCGGCGTGGAATCCGCGCAGGCGCGCCGCGTCGCGCGTCACGAGCGTCGGCGCGACGAACTGGGGAAACTCGCCGATCGCGAGTTTCTCCGAATGGTCGCGAATGGCCTGCGGCTTGTTGAAGATGCGCGCGCCCGCGCGTTCGGCGAGCTCGAGCAGCCACGTCGACGTCACGTACTCCATGTCGAACGGCGGATCCTTGCGCATCAGCACCGCGCCGAAGCTCGTCAGCGCGCGCGGCGCCGCGTCCTGCGCCGCGAACCACGGCTCGCGGTGGCTATCCGCTTCGTCGCCGACGATCTCGAAGCGCTGCGCGCTCGCTTCGACCGCCCCGCCCGTCCATGCCAGATGACGCGGCTCGCACGTGTAGAGCTTATGGCCGCGGCGCGCGGCCTCCGCCATCATCGCGTACGTCGTGTCCTTGTAGATCTTGAAACGGGAAAGCGGGTCGGCGATAAAAAGAATGTCCATGGAATACCTGGTGCAGCCACGCGGGCTCGCGTTGATTTCGTGACACGGAAATGGCCGGAAAGACGCGCGCTCGCCGGCACCCGCCCGGACGTCACTGAGACCCGGACCCGGACCTCGGACTTAGACCTGGATCGCTTCCGGATCGGTCCGCTCGAGTTCCAGCGATGCGGCAAGCAAACCCAGCCGCGCAACGACACCATACATGTAAAAGCGATTTGGCGGCGCCGCGCCCGGCTTTGCATGCGCATCGGGCAGCGCGGTGTGCTCGAAGCCGAGCGGCACGAAATGCATGCCGGGCGCGTTCAGGTTCTGGTCGCGCTCGCGGCTGCCGTGCGCGCGGTAGAAGCCGCCCACCACGTATCGGTCGATCATGTAGACGACCGGCTCCGCGACTTCCTCGCCGATGCGCTCGAACGTATAAACGCCCTCCTGCACGAGCATGTCGTGCACTTCGAGGCCTTCTTTCGTCGCCGCCATCTTCGTACGCTCGCGCTTGGTGAGCGCGGCCACTTCGGACGCGTCGTGCACCGTCATCACACTCATGCCGTACGTGCCCGCGTCGGACTTGATCACGACATACGGCTTTTCGGAGATACCGTACTCGCGATACTTCTTCGCAATCTTCTTCAGCACGCCGTCGATCGCATCCGCGAGCGCTTCCTCACCGGTGCGCGCTTCGAAGTCCACACCCTCGACGTGCGCGTAATAGGGGTTGATCATCCACGGGTCGATCTCGACCATCTTCGCGAATTTCTTCGCGACGTCGTCGTAGCACGAGAAATGCGTCGACTTGCGGCGCACGGCCCAGCCCGCATGCAACGGCGGCAACAGATATTGCTCGTGCAGATTCTCGAGCACGGGCGGAATGCCGCCCGACAGATCGTTGTTGATCAGGATCGAGCACGGATCGAAATTCTTCAGGCCGAGCCGGCGCTGCGAGCGCTCGAGCGGTTCGAGCACGATCTTCTGCCCGTCTGACAGCGCAATCGTGACGGGGCCGTGAATCGATTCATCGAGCGTGCCGAAGCGAACGTTCAGGCCTGCCTGCCGCATGATCGTCGCGAGCCGCGCGACGTTCTCGAGGTAAAACGCATTGCGCGTATGGCGCTCGGGAATGACGAGCAGGTTCTTCGCATCCGGACAGATCTTCTCGATCGATGCCATCGCGGCCTGGACCGCGAGCGGCAGCACTTCGACCGGCAGCGCGTTGAACGCACCCGGAAACAGGTTCGTATCGACCGGTGCGAGCTTGAAGCCGGCGTTGCGCAGGTCGACCGAGCAGTAGAACGGCGGCGTGTGCTCCTGCCATTCAAGCCGGAACCAGCGCTCGATAGCGGGAGTCGCGTCGAGGATCTTCCGCTCGAGATCGAGCAGCGGACCATTTAACGCCGTAACTAGATGCGGAACCATTGATCACTCGCAGACTGGAGAAGAAAGATTGTAGAGCAAATGCTAGGCCCATCTGGGGACGCTTTCTCCAATCGCAAGGCACAGGTGGAGCTATTCTTCCCATCGCGGAAAATGTGAGGAAAATCCTCTATTTACGAGATGGCGTGGAAAGAAAAAAGCCCGCCGAAGAGGCGGGCTAAGGTCGCTGCACTTACCAACCGGTCAGGTGGTTCTGGTCAAATCCGGGTTGAGATTCGTCTGTTGTTTTATTCGACGTGTTCGCCGTGCAGGATCACGTCGAGACCTTCGCGCTCTTCTTCTTCGGTCACGCGCAGGCCCATGACCATATCGATCACCTTCAGCAGGACAAAGCTGACCACGCCCGAATAGATGACGGTCGTCAGCACGCCCTTGACCTGCAGCATGACGCTTGCGTCGAGGCCGCTGATGTCCTTGACCGCGAACACGCCGGTCAGGATGGCGCCCACGATACCGCCGACGCAGTGCACGCCGAACGCGTCGAGCGAGTCGTCGTAGCCGAGCTTGTGCTTGAGCCACGTAGCCGACCAGAAGCAGATCACGCCTGCGACGAGGCCGATGATGAGCGCGCCGGCCACGCCGACGAAGCCCGATGCCGGCGTGATCGCGACCAGACCCGCCACCGCGCCCGACACGATGCCGAGCACCGACGGCTTACCCTTGGCGATCCACTCGGCGAACATCCAGCCCATTGCGGCCATCGCGGTGGCGATTTGCGTCGTCAGCATCGCGAAACCCGCGCGGCCGTCGGCGGCCACCGCCGAACCGGCGTTGAAGCCGAACCAGCCCACCCACAGCATCGAGCCGCCGATCATCGTCAGCACGAGGTTGTGCGGCGCCATCACGTCCTTGCCGTAGCCGGTGCGCTTGCCGAGCACGAGTGCGCAGACGAGCGCCGCGATACCCGCATTGATGTGCACGACCGTGCCGCCCGCGAAGTCGAGGATGCCCGCGCTAGCCAGCCAGCCGGTCGGTTCCCACACCATGTGCGCGATCGGCGAGTAGACGAGAATCGACCACAGCGTCATGAAGACGAGCATCGACGAGAACTTCATACGGTCCGCGAACGCACCGGTGATGAGCGCCGGCGTGATGATCGCGAAGGTCAGCTGGAAGCAGAAGTAGACCGATTCCGGAATCGTCGTCGCGAGGTGGCTCACGGTCAGCGTGGTTGCCTTGTCGCCCTTGATGTAGTTCATGCCCGACAGGAACACCCGCGAGAATCCGCCGATGAACGAGTTACCCGGCGTGAACGCGAGGCTGTAGCCGATCACGGTCCAGACCACCGTCACGAGACACGTGATCGCGAAGCTCTGCATCACGGTCGCGAGCACGTTCTTCTTGCGGACCATGCCGCCGTAGAAGAGCGCGAGGCCCGGAATCGTCATGAACAGCACGAGCGCGGTAGAGGTCAGCATCCAGGCGGTGTCGCCGGAGCTGATCTTCGACGAATCGACCGAGAACGGCGCGGTCGGTGCGGCAGGCGCTGCCGCGGCGGCAGCGGACGCGTCCGCGGGGGCGCTGGCGGCCGGCGCCGCGGAAGCATCCGCGGCCGGCGCGCTTGCGGTCGTATCGGGGGCCGATGCAGCGGCCGGTGCCGACGCGTCATCCGCGACGGCGTTGCCGATGCCGGCTGCGAGCAGCGAGCCGACCATCAGCAGGGACATCAAAAGTTTGCGCATTTCCGGTTTCCTCTTGTCACTGTTCTTCTAAAGGGCATCCGCGCCGGTCTCCCCGGTGCGAATCCGAATTACTTGTTCGATCGGCGTGACGAAGATCTTGCCGTCGCCGATCTTGCCGGTGCGTGCCGCGCGTTCGAGCGCTTCGATGGCCTGATCGACGATGTCGTCCGATACGGCCGCCTCGATCTTCACCTTGGGCAGAAAGTCGACTACGTACTCCGCGCCCCGATACAACTCCGTGTGTCCCTTCTGACGGCCGAAGCCCTTGACTTCCGTCACCGTGATCCCGGAGACGCCGATCGCCGACAGGGCTTCGCGCGCCTCATCGAGCTTGAACGGCTTGATGATTGCGGTAATCAGTTTCATGAAATCCCTCGCTGTAGTGACTCAACCCGTTGCGTGCTGCTTTCTAGTGCCTTTCGCCTGTCGGCGGCCACTCCAATGAAGCCGCGGGCCCGCGCGCCGATCGGCGTCCCGATTGATGCGCGGGCCAACAACAGCAGCTTCCATGCCATGCTGCATCGCAGAACGGGTAAAGTTCATGGCGCACAAGGCTCTCGCCGCGACCGGCGCGCAGACTCGTCCGAACGGCCAGCGTTGGCGGCCTACGGTGGCGCGGCGCGTTGATCGTTGTTAGAGTGTCCGCACGCATGCAGCACGGCTGTGCGCAGCGAATGTGCACCAGTCTCGCACATGCGGCGTGCTTTGCCGGCGCGGGATGCACCATCAACGAACATCGGCGCTCGCGAAGCACTGAGGTAACGACGTTTGCACATAATTTGTGCACAAGGGGAACGCAATGAGACAACCGAACGACATCTTCAACGATTTGCAGGCGCGCATGAGCGACCTGCTCAAAAATTCACCGGCCAAAGATGTCGAACGCAATGTGAGGGCGATGCTGGCCCAAGGGTTCTCGAAGCTCGATCTCGTCACGCGCGAGGAATTCGATACCCAAACCCAGGTGCTCGTGCGCACGCGTGCGCGGCTCGAAGAGCTCGAGCGGCGAGTCGCCGAACTCGAGCAGAAGCTGCCCGTTACCCAATCGTCCTGACTGAACCCCTCCTCAAGCTGCACTTCATCGGCAAGCGAGCCGTGACGTCATCAGCGTATTAATGGGAGTGCGCGGCCACGACCGCGCGTTCCGACGGGAGTAAACATGTCGCTTGCCGTGGTCAAGAGCCGCGCGCCGGCTGCTGGCCGCGCGCCTGAAGTCACCGTCGAGGTCCACCTCGCGAACGGTTTGCCTTCTTTCTCGATAGTGGGTTTGCCCGATCTCGAAGTGCGCGAAAGCCGCGAACGGGTGCGGGCCGCCTTGCAGAACTGCGGACTCGATTTCCCGGTCCGCCGAATTACCGTCAATCTCGCCCCCGCCGATTTGCCGAAGGAGTCCGGCCGCTTCGATCTGCCAATTGCGCTCGGCATACTCGCCGCGAGCGGACAGATTCCCGCCGAGTCGCTTGCACACCGGGAGTTCGCTGGCGAACTGTCTCTGACCGGCGCGCTGCGGCCGATGCGCGGCGCGTTCGCGATGGCGTGCGGCACCGCGCGCAGCGCCGCGTCGTTGGCCGCCACCGAAGGTAACGATGCCGCGCACCGCGTTCCCGAGCTGTATCTGCCTGCCGCGAGCGCGGCCGAAGCGGCGCTCGTGCCTGGGGTCGACGTATACGGCGCGGTGGATCTGCCGTCGCTGTGCGCGCATCTGGCGGGGGACGCCGACGCGCGGCTGTGGCCAGTCGCGACCCCGCCGGTGTCCGCTCAGACGTCGGCTGCTAGGCCGGACATGGCCGACGTGATCGGTCAGCGCGGCGCGCGCCGCGCACTCGAAGTCGCGGCGGCAGGCGGTCATCATGTGCTGATGGTCGGACCACCGGGCGCGGGCAAATCGATGCTCGCGGCGCGCCTGCCCGGCCTGCTGCCGCCGATGACCGACGACGAAGCGCTGACCTCGGCGGCACTGCTGTCGGCAAGCCTCTGCGGCTTCTCGCCGGCGCAATGGCGGCAACGGCCGTTCCGCGCGCCGCATCATTCGTCGAGCGCGGCGGCGCTGGTCGGCGGACGCAATCCGCCGCGGCCTGGAGAAATCACACTCGCGCATCTGGGCGTACTGTTTCTCGACGAATTGCCCGAATTCGATCGTCATGTGCTCGAAACGCTGCGTGAGCCGCTCGAAGCCGGGCGCATCACGATTTCACGCGCCGCCTGGCAGGCCGATTTTCCCGCCGCGTGCCAGCTGATAGCCGCCATGAACCCGTGTCCTTGCGGCTGGCGCGGCGACCCGAACGGCCGCTGCCGGTGCACTCCGGAAATTGCGGCGCGCTACATGCGCAAGCTGTCGGGCCCGCTTCTCGACCGCATCGACATCCAGATCGAAATTCCCGCGCTGTCGCCGGCGGAGCTTTCGGCGCGCGCCGCCGATAGCGGCGAGCCGAGCGCCACGATCGCCGCTCGCGTGCAGCAGGCGCGCGATCGCCAGATCACGCGCCAGGGCAAGACCAACCGCGAACTGGACGGACGCGAGGTCGACGAAGTGTGTCGCCCCGACAACGCGGGCGAGAGTCTGTTGCGCGAAGCGGGCGAGCGCTTCGGCTGGTCGGCGCGGGCCTATTACCGGGTGCTGAAAGTAGCGCGAACCATTGCGGACCTCGCCGGCGTCGAGACACCGAGTGCGTCCCAGATAGCGGAAGCCGTGCAGTACCGGCGCGTGTTCGCCTCAGCGTGATCTCAGCAAAAAACGCGTGTCAAGACTTGACTTATGCACACGAACCGCTCGCCGATACGTTTAGATACAACTGAAAGCGACTTGTGAGGCCGGCGTCAAAGTCCTTTGATTCTATTGAGTTTTATCGAGTGCCAACAATCAGGGCAAAATAACCCGAGGCCCGCTGGGCGGGCTTGTGCGGCCTACCGCGCATAGTTCTCAACAAAGATATCCACAAGTCCTGTGGGTAACCCGAAAACTTCATTGAAATCCATCGATTACAGACGCTAGCTACGAAGAAACTTTCACTCCGGGCGCTGCTCGGTCGGCGCCGTGCGGCGGAGCATTTACCGCTCTTAATACAGTTTGAACGACTGGAAGAACTGATCTAGCTGCTCCGGCGGCAACTCTTTTTTCGCGACGACAGCCGCCTGGTACACGTGCCGTCCCTTTGCGACAAGGCGCGCATGCATGATGCGCGCCTCTTTCTTCGGGCCGGCGGCGCCGCTGAATGTCACTTCGAGCCCCGGCACGTCGCCGCCGACCGCCAGTGGGATCATCGTCGCGTGCGCGTCGGGCGCCGCGCCCAGATTGCGTGCAAGGCCCGCGCGCAGGAACTCGAGCGCCGCACGTTGCGTATTGGGGTCGTCGTCGGGGAGTTGCACCGTGCCGATCGCGAACACCGCTCCGCCAGCTTCGGCGGTCTGCATGTCCATTTTCATCGGCGTGCCGTCGATGTCGATCTGCCGTTCGTCGAGGCTCGGCTTGGCGGGTAGATCGACAGTGTAGCCGTTGTCGTTATTCATGATCGTGCGCCAGTCGTAAGTCGGCGAGCATGCGGCGAACGCCGCGGCGCACACGGTCACCAACAGGGCGCGGCACCACGATGAACGCGCCAGCGGGCTACGCCGCGCGCCGCGACGCAGGAGCCATGCAGCAGACTGGGGACCGGAAGCACGGGGACGAAGGCGGGCAAGCGAAAGCGATCGGAAATTGACGCGAAACATGAATGACAGGACAGTCGAAATTGCGCTGAAAACCTCATTATCCGCCCGCACGGTCGGGACTGCCTCCTATACTGAATGAGGCTACAATGACAGCCGCGCGGCGCACTGCCCGCCCCTTTCGCGCACACGGTGCGCCCCAGAGATCCCGACTCATGAGCCAAGACACTGTTTCCCGACGCACCAGCCCGATTCAAGTCGGATCGTAGCCATGTCGTTCTGTGAGCCAAGGAGTTGGTAGAATGTTTTGTCTTCCTAAGACCGCTTG
>NZ_JAVHZD010000035.1:0-89378 GCF_031119615.1 Paraburkholderia sp. SARCC-3016
CAAGCGGTCTTAGGAAGACAAAACATTCTACCAACTCCTTGGCTCACAGAACGACATGGCTACGATCCGACTTGTAATGGCATGCAGCTATGTAGAAGGCTTGCAGGGCGAGCGCCGCGATGTGCTCGCGACGCTCAAGCACTTTGTCGCGCACTCGGCGAGCGAAGGGGCACGCAATCATGCGCCGGTCCACGTCGGACCGCGCGAACTCAACGACATCTATATGCTGCCGTTCGAGATGGCCGTGAAGCGTGCACGCGCGGGTTCCGTGATGCCGGCCTATCACGACATCGACGGCGTGCCATGCCATACGAACCGCGAACTGCTGCACCATGTACTGCGTGACAAGTGGGGCTTCGAAGGATTGATCGTCGCCGACTACGTCGCCGTGAATCTGCTGTACACGCATCACGGAGTCGCTCGCGACGCTGCCGACGCCGCGGCGCAATCGTTCAATGCGGGCCTCGACATCGAGTTGCCGGGTCACGAGTGCGCGCGGCACCTGAAGGAAGCACTCGCACGCGGCGACATCAGCGAAGCGACGATCGATGCGGCCGTGACGCGCGTGCTGCGTACGAAGTTCGATATCGGCCTCTTCGAACATCCGTATGCAGACCCGGACCGCGTGGACCTGCGCAGCGACGCGGCACTCGATCTCGCACACGAGGTTGCGCGCCAGTCGGCCGTGCTGCTGCGCAACGACGGCGTGCTTCCGCTGGCCAATGACGGCAAGCAGAAAATTGCAGTCATCGGCCCAACCGCGGACGACCCGCTCGCTTTGCTGGCGGGCTACAGCTTTCCCGTGCATCTGATCGTCAGCGGCGAACAGTCAGTCGCATCGATCACGACGCCGTCGCAGGCTCTGCGCGCCATGCTTGGCGAGGCCAACGTCGTGTATCAGAAGGGCTGCTCGATCATCGAAGAGCGGCGCGCCGGAGCCCCCGTGTTTCCCGGCGACGTCGGGCTCGACACGCGTGCACCGAATGCGCGCGACGAACTGATCAGCACGGACACGTCTCGCATCGCAAACGCGGCAGCGGCCGCACGCGAGGCCGATGTCGCGATCGTATTCGTCGGCGACCTCGCGGGCCTGTTTCAGTCGGGAACGGTCGGAGAAGGTTCCGATACCGACAGTCTGGCACTGCCGGGCGTGCAACAGGCATTGGTGGACGCTATCGTCGCCACGGGCACACCCACCGTTGTCGTGATGACGGGTGGCCGCCCTTATAACCTTGGCGGCCAGGAAGAACATATTGCCGCGCACATCATGGCGTTTGCGCCCGGAGAAAAAGGTGGCGAGGCGCTAGCCGAACTGTTGACGGGGCGCGCCGGCTTTAGCGGCCGTCTGCCGCTGTCGGTGCCGACTAGCGCGGGTGCTGTGCCCTACGTCTATAACCACCGTCTGAAGAGCGCGGGGACGCCGGTTGCCCGGCACTTCGGCTCGCGCTATCCGTTCGGATTCGGGCTAACGTATACGCGCTTTGCATATGGCGAGCTTGAACTGATCGTAGCCGAAGCGCCGATCGAGGATGGCACCTTTGAATTCCGCTTTAGCGTCGAAAACATCGGTGCACGAAGCGGCGATGAAGTCGTACAGGTCTATGTGCGCGACCGTCTCGCTTCGACGTCCCGCCCTGTAAAGGAACTGAAGGCATTTGCGCGCGTGACGATCGAGCCGCACGCGAGGGTGCTTTTACGCGTACGGCTGCCAGTCGACATGCTGAATTTCACGGATAGGCGCGGCGAGCGCATTGTCGAACCGGGCGAGTTCGATCTCATGATCGGCAGTTCGAGCCGCGACATCCATCTGAACGCGACGCTCACGATCAAAGGCGCGGCGACGCGAACCCTTGAACGCGATTGGCGGATGGTCAGCGACGTGCACGTAAGCTGAGGCGCGTGGCGTGGCGCTCCGTCGCGTCTTACACAATGCATTAGAATTCCTGACTCACCCGAACCTTGCCACCATCATCATGACCAGAGACGAACGCTTGGACACGCTAGCCGCGGAAATGGGCTTTCCGCTCAACGAGGAAATCAAGGTAGGCGGAAAATACACGCCAGTGCTGATCGACGGCGAGATGGCTTATGTCGCCGGCCAGATCCCAAGGGTGGGCAACGAAGTTAGCTTCGTCGGAGCAGCTGGAGAGGCGATCCCGCTAGAGGATGCAAAGCGCGCAGCGGGAATATCCGCGATACGCGCGCTCGCACTGGTCAAAAATGCTTGCGGCAGCCTCGATGCGATCGTTTCCGTACCGCGCATCAACGTATTCGTGCGCAGCGCGCCCGACTTTACCCAGCAAAGCGAAGTCGCCGACGGCGCATCCGATGTACTGTCGACAGTCCTCGAGAGCGCCGGCGTCCATACGCGCACGTCCGTGGGCGCGTTCCAGTTGCCAAAAGGCGCAGTCGTCGAAGTGGACTTCTGCTTCAGAGTCAGCAGGTGAATTCGCGCTTGCCGGCTAGACGAGCCATCACGCTATATACAATTGGCCCTGGCCGTTTCTTCTTCACTGGCGCGGCGTGGCATTATCAACCGCGCTCTGCTGCGCATACGTCGACTCCCAGCCGCCGCCCAGCACCTTGCACAGCGTAATCAGATTGATATCGGCATCGGCATCGCTTTGCTCGAGATCGCTTTGCGCTTTGAGCAGCTGCCGCTGTACGTTCAGCACATTCAGATAATCGACCGCACCCTGCCTGTATCGCTGTTGAGCCACCGATAACGCCCGCTCGTTCAGGCTCACCACCACTTTGAGCCGATCGCGCCGCCGTTGTTCGGCGTCGTAGGTAATCAGCGCATCGTCCACCTCGCGCCATGCCTGCAGCACCGTGCGCTTGTACACGATCGCCGCTTCCTGCTGCTGCGCCTCGCGCAGCTCCAGGGTTCCCTTGAGCCGGCCGCCCTCGAATATCGGCATCGTGATCGAAGGGCCGACGACGAACTGCCCCGATGCCCAATTCGCAAGGCTCGACAGCTGAAGGCTTTGAAACCCTGCACTGCCATTCAGCGAAATGCGCGGATAGAAATCGGCTTTGGCCATGCCGATCGCCGCCGTCGCCGCATGCAGCTGAGCATCCGCCCTTCTGATGTCGGGCCGGCGCTGCACGAGCTCCGACGGAAAACCGATCGGCACCTGCCGAGGAAGACCAGGCACATCGCGTGGCTCGACAAGACGTGCTTTGAGCGCACCCGGTTCCCTGGCGAGCAGTACGCCAATCGCGTTGATCGTAGTCTCCGATCGGGCCTCGAGCGCCGGAATCAGACTTTCGATCGACTCCACCTGGGCCGATGCGTTGGCGACGTCGAGATCGGTCGTCACACCATCGCGTTTGCGTATTTCCGTGAGATTTGTCGCGTTGCGCGCAATGTCGAGATTCTGTCTGGCTATCCGAAGCAGCGCCTGCGTGTCGCGCAACTCGATGTAGTCCCGCGCGAGCTCGGCGCGTACGGACAACAGCACGGCATTGCGATCTTCATATGACGCAGCCGCAAGCGCCGTCGCCGCCTCGACGCCGCGCCGCACCCCACCCCAGATATCGAGTTCCCACGATGCGTCGAAGCCAAACTGGTACAGGTTATAAGCAGGCGAGCCCGATGAACCCGGCAACGGCGCCACGCCAAGCGGTGCGCTGCCGGATGCCGATTGCGGCTGACTTTGCGCCGGACTCACGCCGAGCAACGAAGGAATGCCGTTCGGGCTCCCCCGTTCGCGGTTATACGATGCCGCGCCGTCCAGAGTCGGATATTGTGCGGCGCCCGCAATGCGCTCTCCGGCCCGGCTTTCCCGAAGGCGCGCCGATGCGGCGGCCACGTCGAGATTCGCGTCGGTCAGTTCCTGCTGCAAAGCGTTCAGCATTGGATCGTCGAAGAGCGTCCACCAATCCGGATTGAATTCCGATTCGACGGCTTTGCTCGTCGCTTGCGCCGTTTGCGTCCGGTCGAATACGTCCGGCGTATGAGCGTGCGGATGTTCGAAGTTCGGGCCGACGAGGCAGCCCGACAGTACGGAGCACAGCAATATCGCGAGCGCCGGCGTGCGGATGGAAAATTCGCTCGCGTTCATTTCTTACCTGTTTCGTCGATCGGCTTGTCGCCACGGCTCGCAACGGTCGCTTCCGTTTCGACGGAAAGCCCCACGCTCAATTCCGCAGCCGCGTCCTGCCCCCGATCGATGGTGATTTTTACGGGCACGCGCTGCACGACCTTCGTGAAATTGCCCGTCGCGTTATCGGGCGCGATAGGCGCAAAGCTCAAGCCCGTGGCAGGCGCAAGGCTATCGATATGCCCTTGAATGACAACGCCCGGCATGCTGTCGACCTTGATGCGCACGCGCTCGCCCGGCCGCATTCTCGTCAGCTGGTTTTCCTGAAAGTTCGCGACGATATAGGCATCGGACAGCGGCACGATCGCAAGCAGCGGTGCACCGGTCGTGACAAATGCCCCAACACGCACGGAACGCCGCCCGACCTTGCCGTCGACCGGCGCGTGAATTTCCGTGTACGAAAGATTGAGCCGCGCCTGTTCAAGCACGGCTTGCGTATGAGCCAATGCACCAGCAGCCTTGTCGCGCTGCGTACGCAACACCTCCAGGTTTTGCCGGGTCGCAAGCAACGCGGCTTCATCATGCGACTGCCGCGCGAGTTGCTCAGCGAGCGTGCTCGACGCATGCTGCTGCTCCTGCGTCGTCCCCGCACCCGATTGCGACAGATCCTGGTAGCGCGCGGCGTTGGCTCGCGCGAACTGAATCGCCGCATCGTCGGCGCGAAGCGTTGCACGCGCCTGATCGACAAGCGACGGCTGCCGCGCGATCTCGGCGTCGAAGTTCGCGACCGCTGCTTTTGCCGCCGCTACATCGGCCTCGGCGCTCATCAGCGCGGCGCGAAAGTCGCGGTCGTCGATACGCACGAGCAATTGCCCGGCCTTGACGCGCTGATTGTCTTCCACCAGTACTTCCGAAATCTCCCCGGCAATACGCGGCGCCACGAGCGTGAAATCGGCTGTCACGTAGGCGTCGTTGGTCGATTCCGTGCTCGAGTCCGCAAGAAGCGTCGTGCAACCCCATGCCGCGATGCCAAGCACGACCACACACATGACGACGCGAATCGCTTTTTGAGGAAAATTCATGACAGTTGACATATATCGACGTTCAGCGGGAAGAAGGCTGCGTAGTGCTCCAGGGCGGATAGATACGCACAGGCAAAACCGGAACAAGCACAAGAAGGAAAACCGCGACACCCGCCATCAGCCGGTAGAGGTCGGCCGAGGTCAGCACCACGGCCTGTTCGTGGATCCGATGGGCGAGTTCGCCGAGACCATGCGCGGCGTTGACGCTCTCGCTCGTCACCAGCATGTTGTTGCCCACGCGGTCGACGAGCATGCTCGAGTGAAAATGCTCGCGCGCCGTACCGAAACCTTCGATCAGACCCGTTGCAACCGCCGCGGAGAAAGTTTTCAGCGAATTGAACATCGCCGAGGCAAACGGACCTTCGGTTGGCGGCAAGCCTGTCGTGACACCCATCAGAATGCACATGATCACCATCGGTTGCGCCGCGATCTGCAACGACTGCAGCCAATAGAAGTTCTCCCGCACCCAATCGGATGTGACGAAGCTGCCCATGATGCACGTAGCCGCCATCAACGAAAGACCCATGGCCATGACCCAACGGAAGTCCACGCGCCGGACGTTCAGCACGGCCGCCGTCAACGGCAGTGCAAGCAGTAGCGGAACAGCCACCAGCAACGCCAATGGCGTTGTTTGCAGCGGTCTGTAACCATGAACCTTCGTGAGATATTGCGCAGGTATCACGGCGACGCCGGTCAACAGCACGACGGCGCCGAACAGCGTGGTCAGTCCATGCGTGAAGTTCCGGCGCGACAGCAATTGCAGCCTGAAAAACGGAAGCGGGTGATACCACTCGTTGATAAGGAACGCTACGAGCAACAGCGCACCTCCATAGAGCATCACGCAGATAAAATCCGAGTTAAGCCAGTCGAGGCGGTCCCCCTGCAAAAAGCCAATCACGAGCATCGCGATGGCCGGCAACCCGGTACAGAATCCGCTCCAGTTGAATGAGCGGAATCGATCGATTTTCAGAGGGTCCTCAGGAAGCCCGAGATGGATCGCGAAACAGCACACGACGCCTAGCGGCACGACTTGCCAGAATGCCATCCGCCAATTCACATACTCGGTCCATAAAGCCGTAAGCGGTGTACCGAGCGCGGGACCAAAGGTTGCCGTGAGCGCGTAGCCGGCAAGCCCATATAGCTTGATTTTTGGCGGCAGATAACGCAGCGCCACGATGATCAGCATCGGCGGCAGGCATCCGCCGGAAATGCCTTGCAATACACGCAACGTATAAAGCGCGGGCAGATTCGGTGCAAGCGGACACAGCACGCCAAAGAGCATCGTGGCCAGCATGGCGCCTATCGCGAATCGCTTTAGCGTGAACGTCACGCCGAACCACGGTGCAAACACCATGGCGGAAACGTTGGCTGCCTCGAACAGAACCGTGAGCCAGCTGCCGTCGTCGTGCCCGATCGAGAGCGCACCTCGAATGTCCGTCATGGCCTGTGCCGTGACCTGCTGGTTCAGGATCGCCGATAGCGAAGCGAGCAGCATGCCGATCAGCCCTGTGGCAAGACGCAGCGTCAGCACCGGCTGTGCAGGCTTCGGCTGTGCCCGAGGGTCCACGGGCAGCCCCGCAGACGGCGACAACGATCGATCGAGCATCTCGTTGTCCGTTCCAGTTTTCCATGGGTTGACGGTGGTGTTCATGAGCGTCGACGCCGCAGTGATAGCCGCTGAATTTTAGAGTAGGAACCCGAAATGATTGAAGCCGTCATAGGCACGGTTTCAGGCCGTTCTGTTCGTCAATCCGGCCAATACCCCTCTTCAGGTGCATGACAGTTGACCGGTCAGGCAGTGCCTGTTTGCCGGCCTGTACCGGGAACGGCCGCGCTATGCCGTGCGTTGCTTCTCATCGAAGTATTGCGGCGCCTCGCGACGATCGAACATCCCATACTCGCGAACGATGCGAACCTGCCGCAGACGCACTCCATCGGGCAGCGTCGTGCGGCGCGCAAATGCTTCGGCCGCGTCCAGGTCTTTCCATGTCACCACGGCGATCACATCGCCCGGCGTCAATAACGCATCGAATGCGTCCCATGCGACGAGGCCAGGCGCGCGCGGATCGAACCCTAGAGATCGCGCAACCGCTTCTGCGCCGTCCTGCTTGACCCATTCCGGCGAACGCTTCGCGTCGAGCAGCATGACCGCCTTTCCGGCTCCGGTCTCGGTCACGTCGAGTCGCTGCTCCTGCAACGTGTGACCCGCGGGAATTCGAGTATCGGCGACGACCTGGCCGATACGCAGCCGATAGTCGGCAAAAACACGCTCGCGCGCCGCTTCCTGCACCTTGTGGTGTTTTGTCGAGACACGCCAGCGCACGAGCGATTTCTCGTCGCGCCAGCTCGACAGCGAGAGAAGCCATGCCTGTCGCGTCAGACTCGCGTAACGCGTGTTGTCGATAAAGCCGTCGGTTGCTTCGAGCTCGGGGCGAAGCATCTTTGCCATGCCGAGATAGGCGTCGAACTGCTCGGCATAGGGGTTGACTTCAAGCATTGCAGCGAACATGGAACAGACTCCTTGATCTGGTTAGGGATGCTGATATCGCGTATCGCATCGCGGGTTGATTTATTGTCGTCGATGGTCGGCGATACCTAAAGCCAAAGGAGTCTGGCAATCCGGCCAATCAGTGTGCGAAATTTGCCAACGCAAATCGAACCTTCGATCAGGCGTATCTTTAAATGAATTTCCAATTGGCCATCTTTATACGTTCTCGGGCCAATCGAACGGATGCGGCACCGGCACGCATGACAGCACGGTTACAATCGGTACCAGCAAATGCATGGGAAGGTTGGTAGCGGGATGGACAGATTACGCGAGATGGAGGTGTTCGTTGCCATCGTCGATCGAAGCAGCTTCACCGGCGCGTCGGAGAAACTCGGCATGTCGGCCCCTGCGGTTTCACGCGCGCTGACCTCGCTCGAAGCGCGCCTCGGCACGCAATTGCTGACGCGAACCACGCGCTCGATCCGCCCGACGGAAGCAGGCATGTCGTACCTCGATATGTGCCGCCGCGTCCTCGATACGATCGTCGATGCGGAGGCGAACATATCGGTCGATCAGAACAACCCGGTCGGCACGCTAACCGTTTCGGCTCCCGTGCTGTTCGGCCAGCGATTCATCGCGCCGCTCGTCAACGCCTATGCGCGCCGCTATCCGGACCTCAACATCAACGCGGTCTACGACGATCGCACGACGCGCCTTCTCGAAGATGGCGTGGACATCGCAATCCGCATTGGTCATCTCGGAGATTCGTCGATATTCGCCGTGCCGTTGGGCTTTGTCCGGCGCCGGACGTACGCGGCTCCCGCCTATCTGGCCACGCATGGGGAACCGCTTCACCCAAGAGACCTCGCCGATCATCGATGTGTGTCTTTTACGGGTGTTACGCATCCGTTCGAATGGCTGTTCTATGAAAATGGATTGCGGGTACCGGTCCGGCTTCAGCCGAAGATGATCGTCAATCTCGCGCCCGTAGCAGTGGCGGCGGCCGTCGACGGTGCGGGAATCACGCAACTGTTCTCGTACCAGGCGGCACCCGAGGCGCTGGAGGGAAGTCTGCAGCCCGTCCTCACTGCCTTCGAACCCGAGTCGACGCCGGTCAATCTGCTCCATGTCGAGCGCCGTGGCGCGAGCGGCAAGGTTCGCACCTTCGTCGAGTTCGTTACCGAGACATTGCGTGGAAATGTGCACCTTCAGTACGCAGGCAACGCGGCCGGTATCGATGGCGCCGCCAGTGATTCTGCCGTCGCAACGCCCGTTACAACCCGCCGCAAGGTCGCAAAGCGTGCAAAGAAGGAAGTCGGCGTCGCTACGCAATAGCAGAATGCGTGGACGCGACCGCGAGCTGAAGCTCGCGATAAGCGCTAACGAGCGCGTCGAGGCTGAATGCGCGGTTCAGGCCGCTAGGATTCGGCAATACCCAGACACGCGCACCGCCGAATGCAGCCGATTGCAAGCCCCATTGAATGTCACGCGTGCCGGACATCGCTGAAAGCGCCATTTTTCCGAGAAACGCGATGTATCTCGGCGCATACCGTTCGATCTTCTGTTCGAAGTCGAGCGTAGCTGCTTTGATCTCGGCTAGCGAGAGATCATTCGCGCGGGCCGTTGCACGCGAAATTGCAGTTGTCAGGCCATAACCGTATTGCAGCAAGGTACGGTCGTCTTCAGGACGAAACTGTTCCGGCGTAAACCCTGCCCGATGCATGACGCGCCAGAAGCGGTTGCTGTGGCCTGCGAAGTGGCGGCCCGTCGACGCCGCCAGCAAGCCTGGATTGATGCCGCAAAAAACGACCGATAAGCCGGGCGCAAGAATATCCGGGAGACTTTGAAGAGAACTGGAGGAAGACATCGATCTGGACTTCTCTCTCAACTTAAGCCATTTCTTCTTCGAGGTTCGACTCGACTCGCTCGTCGGCGCTGTTGTAGGCCCACGGCTGTCGATCCTCGTTATCGCCGCGGAATCGCTGCCGATATTGCCTGGGTGTCACGTCAAGCCGCCGCGCGAATGTCGTGCGCATATGCGTCGCACTATGAAAGCCGCATTTGAACGCGACCGTCTTGAGCGGAGCGTCCGTTTCTTCAAGCATCTTTCTCGCTGCATCCACGCGCACCTGTTCGACAAATGCGGACGGCGTGACCTTCGCGTATTTCGCAAAGAGCCGCGAGAACGTACGCCGGCTCACGGAAACGGCCTTTGCCAGCTGTTCGATCGATAGCGCATCGGCCAGATGCTCGGTCACATACCGGTGCACCTTGCTGATGATCGGATCCTCGCCTTTGCGTATGCCAATGTACGGGCTGTACTGAGACTGCCCGCCTTCTCTCTGGATATAGACGACAAGGCGTTTCGCCACGCGCACCGCGATCTCGTGGCCACAGTCTTCGGCCACGAGCGACAGACACAGGTCGATGCCCGCCGTGACGCCGGCCGACGTGAAAAGACGCCCATCACGCGTGAAAATCCGGTCGGGCTGCACGTGCGCGTGCGGAAAGTCGTCGGCGAGACGCGCTGCTTCAGCCCAGTGCGTGGTCGCTTGCTTGCCGTCGAGCAGGCCGGCACGGCCGAGCACGAATGCGCCGTTGCAGACGGAGCCATATCGCGCGGCGCCGCGCGCCTGACTTTGCAGCCATGCCAGCAATTCAGGCCGTGGCCGGTAATCGGGCAGTCTGGGGCCGCCCGCGACGATAAGCAGATCTGCCTGAATGTCGAAATCCGCGTAGCCAAAGGGTACCGACAGTTGCATGCCGTTTGCGCTGGCGACATAGCCGGCCTGCGCGCCGACGAGCGCAACCTGATATTTCCGATGTTCAGGAAGAAGCGTATTGGCCTCGGCAAACACGTCCATGGGGCCTGCGACGTCTAGCGCCTGCACACCATCGAACACAACAATGGCGACTTTCATTGATCTGACCTTCGTCAAGTACAGCGAACTCTCTTGGGTACCGCGGCTCATCGTCCGATCGCTCTATTTCGATTCATCGCGATCTGCCGTGTAGCGAGCGATGGCCCAGATTACCTCAATGCCTGCATAACTAGCACACCCATTCCGTTAACTGACTCTTGCGTCGATGTAACAAGTGAGAAGCGTCGCGCAATGTCGCGATGCATCGCGAACGCGAATGCGGGCCGTGGATCGTCGTGTCCTAGAAGCCGCCCATTTTGGCCAGCGAAGCGCCTCGACGGAACGCCACGCAGTTTCGATCGTTGGCAGAATCGTCGTCACCAACCCTCGCAATTCTTCCAGAAGCACATCAACGAGATGTCAGATGGACCGGCTATACGGAGAACCGCCGAAACAGCCATCCATAAGCTGGTGCCGAACATACGCTGTTCCCGAGTTGAAAGGGATATCGACCTTTGCTCCCGGCGCCGAAACGATCGGCGCCCTTTCCGTACGCGTTTGCGTGCGAGTTTCAGTGCGAGATTCAGCCGTGAACCAGAACCCGAACGTCGCCCCACATGCCTTGCCGACATCGCCGGACGCCGGCAAATCGATGTCGGGCGCCGACATCATCCTGCGCGTGCTTAGCGAACAGGGAGTCGACACCGTATTCGGCTATAGCGGCGGCGCGATCCTGCCGACCTACGACGCCGTGTTTCGCTTCAACGAAATGGTTGAACAACGCCCTGAACGCCAGATCAAGCTCGTCGTGCCGGCTAACGAACAGGCGGCGGGCTTTATGGCCGCCGGGTATGCACGAGCGAGCGGAAAGGTCGGCGTGTTCATGGTCACGTCGGGTCCCGGTGCCACGAATGCGCTGACGCCGATCGCGGATTGCAACGGCGATTCGGTCCCTGTCGTGCTGATTTGCGGACAGGTGCCGCGTGCCGCGATCGGGTCCGATGCGTTCCAGGAGGCACCCGTCTTCAACATCATGTCGGCCTGCGCGAAGCAGGTCTTTCTCGTGACGGACCCGGTCAAACTCGAGGAAACGCTAAGAACTGCATTCGACATCGCGCGAACCGGCCGACCGGGCCCTGTCGTGGTCGACGTGCCGAAGGACATCCAGAACTGGCAAGGAACCTATAAAGGCCACGGCACATTGCATTTTCGCGGCTACTCCGATCGCCTGCGCATGGTGGCGCGGGGCGCCCGGCTCAAACCGGGCAAACGCGCGGAATTCTTCGAGCTTCTTGCACAAAGCGAACGGCCGTTGCTGTATGTAGGCGGAGGCGTGATTGCGGCAGGTGCCGCCACCGAGCTGCGCGAGTTTGTCGAGCGCTACAAGATTCCTGTCGTCACCACGCTGATGGCGCTCGGCGCGTTGCCAACCAGACATCCGCTTCGCCTCGGCATGCTTGGCATGCACGGCGCCGCCTGCGCGAACTATGCGGTTGAAGATTGCGACTTCCTGATCGCGGTCGGCGCGCGATTCGACGATCGCGTAGCCGGCGGACGTCCTCACGCGTTCGCGCCTCGCGCACGGCACGTTGCGCATATCGATATCGACGCAGCGGAGATCAACAAGATTAAACGCGCGGACTGGGCGCATGTCGGCGATGCGAGGGATACCTTGCTGTCTTTGATGGAAGAAAGCCCTGCCGTACAGTCGCCTCTAGCGTGGATTGAGCATATTGCCGAACTGAAGCTCACATATGGCATGAACTACAACCGCAACAGCGCGCTCATTCAACCGCAGTTCGTCGTCGAGAAGCTTGGCGAAATGACCGGCGGACGCGCGATCGTCACCACGGGTGTCGGTCAGCATCAGATGTGGGCCGCGCAATTTTTCGACTTCGTCGAGCCGCGAAGCTTCCTCACGTCGGGCAGCATGGGGACGATGGGTTTCGGGCTGCCGGCAGCCATCGGTGCGCAGTTCGCGCGACCGGACGCGCTCGTGATCGACATCGACGGCGACGGCAGCATCCGCATGAATGCCGGCGACCTCGAAACGGCCACCACGTATGGCGTGCCCATCAAGGTTCTGCTGCTCAACAATCTGGGCGACGGCATGATCCGGCAGTGGCAGCGTCTCTTCTACGAAGGTCGCTTTTGCGTCAGCGACAAGGCGCTGCATAGCAAAGACTTCGTCATGTCGGCAAAAGCCGATGGCTTCGCCTTTGCGCGCCGCGTCCAAACAATCGGAGAACTCGAAGCGAGCCTCCGGGCATTCGTCGAATTCGACGGGCCCGCGTTTCTCGAAGTGATGATCGATCGGAATGCCGATGTCTTTCCGATGGTCGGGCCTGGCCAGAGCTACCCGGAGATGGTCACAGGACCGTTCATCCCATCGAGGCCGCTGCTCGAGAGGGCGCCGCGCGAGGCCGGGCGCCGGCAGACCGCCTCGGACATGTTCTAACCAGGCGGTGCCCCATGATCGACGTAGACAAAATTCACAAGGTACTGGCGCATCCGTTGCGGCGCGAGATTCTGATGTGGTTGAAAAGCCCGGGCCTGCATTTCCCGGAGAATCGCTCTCATCATCCGGATAGCGTCTCGATCGGCACGATCCACGCGCGCACGAAGCTATCGCAATCGACGGTTTCCGCGCATCTTGCGATGCTGACGCAAGCCGGGCTCCTGAGAATGCATCGTGTCGGGCAATGGGTGTATGTGTCCCGCGACGAGGAGACGATCCGGCGATTCGTCGCACAGCTTGCGAATGAACTCGAGTAGCGTAATCACGTGCGGACTACGCATGTGATCCCGCTTTGGCGCGCCGCTTTGGGGTACGCTAGCCCGACGATGACGCCGCAGCGGCCGCCCTGCCGCGCAGCCAGTTCATCGCCGTGAAAAGCAGCGTCGCAAACACGATCAGAACGGTCGCCACCGCGAGAATCGACGGGTTGATCTGGTCGCGAATGCCGCTCCACATCTGCCTCGGCACCGTGCGCTGGTCTGGGCCGCCGATAAACAGAATGACGATCACTTCATCGAACGAAGTGGCGAATGCAAACACACTGCCCGTCGCGACGGCCGGCGCGATCAGCGGCAATGTGACGCGGCGGAACGTCGTCCATGGGCGCGCTCCGAGCCCGGACGCGGCGCGCAGCAGGCTCTGATCGAACGAAAGCAGCGAGGCCGTCACCGTGATCACGACAAACGGCGTACCGAGCGCTGCATGCGCGAGAATCACGCCCAGATATGAATTCACGAGGCCGAGCGGCGCGAAGATCAGATAAAAGCCGGCTGCAACCACGACGATCGGAATGATCATCGGCGAGATCAGCATCGGCATGATGATCGCGCGAAACGGAAACACCGAACGGCTCAAGCCTAGCGCCGCGAGCGTGCCGAGGCAGGTCGCGATCAGTGTCGCAACCGCGCCGATGCCGATGCTGTTTGCGAACGCCAGTTGCCAGTCGTGCGAGCCGAACGCCTGCGCATACCAGCGCAGCGAAAAGCCCTCCATCGGATATGAAAAGAACGAACCCGAATTGAACGACAGCGGCACGATCGCAAGAATCGGCGCGACGAGAAACAGGAAGATCACGGCGCAATGCACGCGCAGCCATCCGCTTGCAATTCGCTCCGACAGCATCCGGTTACCCTGGGCTTGCATGCTGGCCTCCGTTAGCCGAATCGCAACCGGTCGATGCCGACCAGCCGGTTGAACACGAAATAGAACACGGCCGTGAAGATAACGAGGTAGCACGACAGCGCGCCCGCAAGCCCCCAGTTCAACTGTTCGTTCGTTTGCATCGCGATCAGCTGGCTGATCATTTCGTCGCCGGCGCCGCCAAGCAGTGCGGGCGTGATGTAGTAGCCGAGCGCGAGCACGAAAACCAGAAAACATCCCGCGCCAACACCGGGCAGTGTTTGCGGAACATAGACACGCACGAAGGCGACGGCCGGATGCGCGCCGAGCGACTGCGCGGCGCGCACATAAACCGGCGATACGCCTTTCATCACCGAATAGATGGCGAGAATCATATAAGGCAGCAGGATGTGCGCCATGCCGATCAGCACGCCCGTACGGTTGAAGATCAGCGACAACGGATGGTGCACGATGCCGAAGTTCATCAGCGCGGCGTTGATCACCCCCCCAGGTTGCAACAGCACATACCATGCGGTGGTACGCACGAGCAGCGACGTCCAGAACGGCACGATCACGAACAGCATCAGCCGGTTGCTTTGCCTGGGCGGCAGCGTTGCAAGCAGATACGCGACCGGATAACCGAGCAGCAGGCATAGCAGCGTAACCGTCGCGCTGATCTGCACCGTGCGCAGGAACGCGGCGCGATAGACCGCGCTATCGGCGGGCACCGCGCCGACCGATCCGTCGGACGCCACCTGCGCGTCGACGGCATTAAGCAGATAGTCGGGCGTCGGCGAGGCGGCCGCGCGCTTCAATAGACGCCACGTCTGGTTCTCGCCCCAGCGCGAATCGATATCGATCAGCGCAGGCTTCCATGCGGCCGGTGTTTGCGAGCGCGTCTCGCGCGCGGTCTTCATCAACAGGCTGCGGAATTCCGGTTGGTAGAAATTCATCCGGCGCGCGACATTGCCGAGGTCGCCCGTTTCCGCAGCCTGTTTGAGCCCTTGCGCAAGCGCGGAAAATGCCGCTTCGCCGGGCACGCCGTTGCCGTCCCATGCATGCAGGGCCGCCGTCAGTTGCGGCATGCTGTCGCGCACTTCGGGGTTTTGCACGCTGCGGGCAAGCAGGCTGGCGATCGGCGCGACGAACGTCGCAAGCAGGAACACGAGCAGCGGCAACGCGAGCAACAGCGCCTGCGCGGCGGCTTTCCGGCGCGCGCGGCGCCACGCAGGACGGTTGCCGCTGCTGCCGGTGCCCGCGCCGGCGTCGATGGATGCCGGCGGATGCAATGTCGTGTTCATCGTTGCGCCTGTCTGCTCGATACTGATGTGATAGCTGTATTACTGGGTGAGCCACACCTGGAAGCGCTTGTTGATCGCATCCGCGTTGTCGGCCCAGAACGTCGCGTTGATCTGCAGCGGACGCTTGAAGTTGGCCGGCGCGGTCGGCAGGTCGGCGAGGCGCTTCTTGTCGATCAGGGGAATTGCGTCCTTGCGCGGCGGCGCATACGCGATGTACTTCGACAGATCGGCGTACGCTTGCGGCGTCGATGCCGCAACGATGAACTTCGTGGCATCGGCCGCATGCTTCGCGCCCGCGGGAATACCCCACCACTCGTAATCGTAAACCTGGGCATCCCAAACGATCTTGAACGGCTTGTTGTCCTTGTGCATCGCGTCGTCGATGCGCCCGTTGTACGCCTGCGTCATCACCACCGCGCCGTCGGCGAGCAGCTGCGGCGCCTGCGCACCGGCGTCCCACCACACGATGCTCGACTTGATCGTATCGAGCTTCTTGAACGCGCGATCGACGCCGGCCGGCGTACCGAGCACCTTATAGACATCTTTCGGCGCGACGCCGTCGGCGATCAACGCCCATTCCATCGCGACCTTCGGCGATTTGCGCATGCCGCGTTTGCCCGGGAATTTCTTCAGATCGAAGAAATCGTTGATCGTGGTCGGCGGCGTACTCAGCTTCGTCGTGTCGTAGGCGTAAACCGTCGACCACACCATGGCCGATACCGCGCAATCGCTGATCGAGCCCGGCAGAAAATCGCTCGTATTGCCGAGCAGTTTGCGGTCGAATTTCTGCAGAAGACCTTCGTCGCACGCGGTGATCGCATCATTGGTTTCGAGGTCGATCAGATCCCACGTGGGGTTCTTGGCCTGCTCCATCGCGTTCAGTTTCGCGAGGCCGCCGTCATACGATTCGAGCGAGAAGTTCACGCCGGTCTTCGCGGTGAACGGCTCGAACCAGGCCTTCTTGGCAGCGGTTTCGTACGCGCCGCCGAATGTAACGACCGACAGCGTGTCGGCGGCGTGTGCGGCGCCGGAAAGGATCGAGAAAACGGCGACGGCGGCCAGAACGGCGCCGCGCCGGAAGCGGGAACGGGTAGCGTGCATTTTAGTTGGCTCCTGCGATAAGTGGCGATGCGGACGATGAAGGTGAAAACGCTGCGTCGTCGTCGGTCGTTACCGCGACGCGCGCAGAAAGTGCGGGTAGTACCTTGCAGTCGTCGCGGCGCCACGTGACGGCCGCGGTATGACCGAGCGCAGGCAGATCGTGGTGCTGCGTATTCGGCACCTTCACGATCACGCTCTCGCCGTGGGCCAGTTTCAGATGCACGCGGTGGTGGTCGCCGCAATAGACGAGTTCTTGCACCAGTGCATGGACGACGTTGAATTCTTCGTTTTCGCTGCGCGCGGCGCCGCCCGGCGCCGCGTCTGCTGCCGCGGCAATGTGGGCGCGTTCGGGCCGCAGCGCGAGCATCGCTTCGCCACCATCGCGCAGGCCGGCGCCCGCGCGGCCGCTGATCGGCGTGCCGTCGGCGAGGCGCAGCGTAGCCCACTCGCCGCTGTTCGTCACGACGCGGCCGGTCAGGCCATTGTTTTCACCGACGAAGTTCGCAACGAATGCATTCGCGGCGTTTTCATAGAGTTCGGTCGGCGTCGCCGCCTGCTGGATGCGTCCATCGGAAAAAACCGCGACGCGATCCGACATCGTCAGCGCTTCGTTCTGGTCATGTGTGACGTAGACGATCGTCAAAGACAGTTCACGATGCAGCCGCATGATTTCGTATTGCATGCTTTCGCGCAGACGCTTGTCGAGCGCGCCGAGCGGCTCATCCATCAGCACCACGCTCGGCTCGAACACCAGCGCGCGCGCAAGCGCGACTCGCTGCTGCTGGCCACCCGACAATTGCGCGGGACGCCTGCCCGCAAGATGCGGCAGTTCGACCATCTCGAGCGCCCGCGCCACGCGCGCCTTCTGTTCGCTGCGGCCGATCCTGCGCACCGATAGCGGAAACGCGACGTTTTCCGCGATCGTCATATGCGGAAACAACGCGTAGTTCTGGAACACCATGCCGATATCGCGCTGATGCGCCGGCTTGTCGTCGAGCCGTTTGCCGTTCAGGCGAATTTCGCCGCGCGTCGGCGATTCGAAGCCCGCGAGCATCATCAGCGTCGTCGTCTTGCCCGAACCGGACGGGCCCAACAGCGACACGAATTCGCCGCGCGCAACGTCGAGATCGAGCCCTTCGACGACGCTGTGCACACCGTCGTAAGACTTGCTGACCCCGGTGAACGAAATAAACGGTTGACTGGACATGGTCGTTTGATCATCCATTGCGCGTCATCACGTGGCGGTTCGCCGCACAACATAATGAGCGAAGTCGTAGTTCGGCCGCTCGAGATGGCTCAGGTTGCCGGGCTTCGCAAGCGGCGCGTGCACACCGCGAAACACGGCCTCCACGCCGCGTCGGTCTTCCGCATTGACTTCATCGAGCAGCGTTTTAAGGGTGGCCATATAGTCGGCCGCTTTGGGATCGTTGATGAATTCGGGCGACAGCCCGCCGCCGAAGCGGATATGCACCTGGCCGACGCCGCGCGGCTGCAGCAGCAAATACCAGAAATAGCCCGGCGTAAGCGTGACGAGGTGCGTCGGGTAGATCGCAAGCAGCGCGGTCGTGCGCCGCCAGTGCCCTTGCAGGCGCGTATTGTCCGGATGCGCATTGCCGATCGGCAGCGACGCTTCCTTCGTGATCCAGTGATAGTTGAACGCGGGCCGCCCAGGCGGACATTCCATCTCTTCGAGCCGCGAATGCGGGCCCACCGTCGCACGATGCAGCATCGGCAGGTGATAGCTCTCCATGAAATTTTCCGCGAGGATTTTCCAGTTGGTATCCCACACATGCTCCTCGTGGAAGGTCTCGACGTAGTCCGTCATACCGTACGGCTCGATCAGCCGCGTGAGCTCTTCGAGCTGCGTCGCCACGGGCGGCGCGTCGGCATTGAGCGTGACGTATATCCAGCCCTGCCAGGTTTCGCAGCGAATCGACGCAAGCCGGTAGCTTTCCTTGCAGAATCCCGGCTGCCGCTCCATCAGCGGCGCGCCGGCCAGTGCGCCATCGAGCGCGTAGTTCCATGCGTGATACGGGCAGACGATCCGTCTAACGTTGCCGCGCCCTTCAAGCAACACCGACATGCGATGCAGACACACGTTCGACATCGCGCGCAGCCCGCCCGCCTCGTCACGTATCACGACGATCGGCTGTGCATCGATCTGCGCGGTCAGATAGTCGCCGGGCTTGCCAAGCGCGCTTTGGCGGCCGACGCATAGCCATTCCTTGCTAAAGATCTCGCGCTGCTCGAGCGCGAGAAATGCATCGGACGTGTAGACGCGCGGCGGCATCGAGCGCGCGTCCTCGAACGGCCGCTCGCAGTTCGCCTGCAATTCGCGGGCGATCTCATATCCGGTGTCCGGGGAGCTTGCAAGGGCGGCCATAGCGTCTCCAGCTAGCATTCATTGCGATGCACACCAATCTATCAAGTCAAATTACCAGCCGAAATATTGTTTTTGGATGTAAAAGCCAGTTTTTTCCTATGCAGCGCGCTGTGCGGCGCCAGGCGCGCCGTCTAACCGTCTCGGTGCAGTTCGCGAATCTGCGTCTCGCAGAAGCCTGCAAAGCGCTTGACGACCTGACGTGGCTTCAGTTCCCGCGATTGCGCGATACCAAGCGTCGTTGCCAATACGTCCTCCCTGAACTGCTTGATCACGAAGTCCGCGCCGTCCACCGTTTTGAATGATTTGAGCGGGTAGTTCAGGATGCTGTAGCCGAGGCCATTGGCCACCATGCCGCGCACCACTTCCGGCTGCGACGAGCGGAACGCCGGCACGGGCCGCGTGCCGACCGTGTCGAACAGGGCTGCGAAGTATTCGCGACTGTGCGGCAGATCAAGCATCACGTAAGGTTCATCGAGCAGATCCATTAGCGAAACCGCGCGCCCTCGCGCGCGCGCGAGCCGGTGCACCTTCGGCAGGATCACATAAGGCGGCAGCGAGACGAGCGGCGTGAAGGCGATTTCTTCGGTGAGGTCGAGACTGTACGTCAGCGCAAGGTCTAGCGTACCGTCGCGCAAGCCGCGCAACAGGTCGTCCTGATGCGCTTCCTGGGTGCGGAACGTCACCCCCGAATGACCGGCAATAAAGCGGCTGATCAGGGCCGGCATGACCGGCGGCGCAAGCGACACCATGCAGCCAAGCGAGATCGAGCCCGACATGCCGCCGTCCATCTCGCGCGCGGCCGACTGCAATTCTTCGGCGTTCTTCAGCAGATTGCGCGCTTGCCCCAGCATGTCGCGGCCCGCCTGCGTCAGCGACAGACCGCTTGCGTGATGGCGGATGAACAGTTGCACGCCGAAGGACGCTTCGAGGTCGGCCAGCGCCGTCGAGATCGAGGGCTGCGAAATATGCAGCTTTCTGGCCGCCGCCGTGAACGAAAGCACTTCCGCCGTCACCACGAAGTACCGCAACTGCCGCAATGAATAATGCAATTGACCCACTTCCATCGTCTGTCCCCGATGCCTTGTCTGATGCGATTGTGCGTCGACAGAAATCTTTTTGCATAGGTAAAACCGATGTATTGCATTTTTGAAATGTGTTTTTCGGATGCGCACCGCGAGCGTAGATTGCACAAGCGCCTTTCGGATGGAGCGAGCAATGACCGCTGAAAACACATCAATCGATACGCTCATTGTGGGCGCCGGTCAGGCCGGCGTCGCGATGAGCGAACATTTAAGCAGACAAGGGGTGCCGCACCTCGTGCTGGAACGCGGCCGCATTGCTGAACGTTGGCGCTCGGGACGTTGGGATTCGCTCGTCGCGAACGGCCCGGCGTGGCATGACCGGTTTCCGGGACTCGAATTCGAAGACCTCGATCCCGACGCTTTCCCGTCGAAGGAGCGCGTCGCCGATTACTTCGTGGCCTACGCGAAGAAGTTCAATGCGCCGATCCGTACCGGTGTCGAGGTTAAACAGGTCGTGCGCGCGCCGGGCCGGCCCGGGTTCATCGTCGATACGTCGGATGGCGTGATCGAAACGAACCGTGTGGTGGTGGCGACCGGTGCGTTCCAGCGTCCGCTGATTCCTCCGATCGTTGCCAAAGAAGAGCCGCTCACGCAGATTCACTCTGCCGATTACCGCAATCCGCGCCAACTGCCCGACGGCGCCGTTCTCGTTGTGGGTGCAGGGTCGTCAGGCGTACAGATTGCCGACGAATTGCAGCGCTCGGGCAGGAAGGTCTATCTATCCGTCGGGCCTCACGACCGGCCGCCACGCGCTTATCGCAACCGCGATTACTGCTGGTGGCTCGGCGTGCTCGGCGAATGGGATAAAGAGGTGGCGACGCCGGGCAGGGAGCACGTTACGATCGCGGTGAGCGGCGCGCGCGGCGGCCAGACAGTCGACTTCCGCGCGCTTGCGAATCAGGGCATTACGCTGGTCGGTTTGACGAAGTCATTCGATGCCGGCGTGATGCACTTCGAAGCCGATCTCGCACTGAACCTCGCGCGCGGCGACGAAAATTATCTGGCGCTGCTCGATGCCGCCGATGCGTATATCGCGAGCAATGGGCTCGATCTTCCCGAGGAACCCGGCGCGCGCAACGTGCTGCCGGACCCGGAATGCGTGACCCGCCCTATTCTCGAACTCGATCTGCACGAGGCCGGCGTCACCTCGATTATCTGGGCAACCGGCTATACGGCGGATTACAGCTGGCTCAAAGTCAACGCGTTTTCGCCGAACGGCAAGCCGCAGCATCAGCGCGGCGTGTCGAGCGAACCGGGCATCTATTTTCTAGGGCTGCCGTGGCTGTCGCGTCGCGGCTCCAGCTTTATCTGGGGCGTCTGGCACGACGCGAGGCACATTGCGGACCACATCGCGATCCAGCGCAAGTATCTGTCGTATCGCGATGCAACGCAGCGTCATTCGGAGCCGTGCGCAAAAGCGGAAGGCGACGATGACGCACACCCCGGCTCAAAACATCTCGTCGGCGCGACTAGCTAGCAGAGCGGCTGATTGCGCGGCTAAACGCACGCGCTTTTCCTCAAGGACCAGGTGCACAATGAACCAACCTACTCACACGCGCATCCGCATGTTCAACACGCGGGACACGTATCCGAACCAAACGCTGAACAACGACCTCTGCCAGGCCGTGCGAGCCGGCAATACCGTCTATGTACGCGGACAGGTCGGCACCGATTTCGACGGCAACCTCGTCGGCCTCGGCGATCCGCGCGCTCAAGCCGAACAGGCGATGAAAAACATCAAGCAACTGCTGGAAGAAGCCGGCAGCGATCTTTCGCATATCGTCAAGACTACGACCTATCTGATCGACCCGCGTTACCGCGAGCCTGTCTATCAGGAAGTCGGCAAATGGCTCAAGGGCGTCTTCCCTATTTCGACGGGCCTTGTGGTCAGCGCGCTCGGTCAGCCGCAATGGCTGGTGGAGATCGACGTGATCGCGGTAGTCCCCGACAACTGGAAGCCGAATCAGCCTTAAGGAGCGGACATGACATTCTCGATCGTCGGGCGCTGCGCGGAAACGGGTCAACTCGGGATTGCGATCAGTTCGTCGAGTATCGCCGTCGGCGCGCGCTGCCCGTGGCTGCGCGCGCGCGTCGGGGCAGTTGCGACGCAGAATGTCACGTTGCCGTCCCTTGGGCCGCAGATACTCGATTTCCTCGAAGACGGCGAGCAGACGCCTTTATCCGCGCTGGAGCTGGCGCTCGAGTCGGACGCATGGAGCGCGTATCGACAGGTACTCGCGATCGACAACCAGGGACAGACGGCGTTTTTCACGGGCAAGGAAGCGCTCGGCCTGCACCACGCCGTCGCGGGCGAGCAATGCGTGGCGGGCGGCAATATGCTCGCCCGCCTCGAAGTGATCGACGAGATGGTGCAGGCATTCGAGAACGCGCACGGCATGCTTGCCGACCGGTTGCTTGCCGCGATGCACGCCGCGATTGCGGCCGGCGGCGAAGCGGGCCCGGTTCATTCAGCGGCGCTCAAAGTGGCCGGCGACGTGATCTGGCCGATCGTCGACTTACGCGTCGACTGGGCCGACGAGGGCCCGATCGCACAGCTGGACGCGCTTTGGCAAGCTTACCGGCCGCAAATGCAGGACTATCTGACCCGCGCGCTCAATCCCACTGCAGCGCCCAGTTACGGAGTACCCGGCGATGAGTGAGCGCTCGACACAAACTCTGCTCGACACGCTGATCGGCTTTGCCACCGTCAGCCGCGATTCGAACCTCGAACTGGTTGTTTTTATCCGCGACTATCTGCGGGCCCTCGGGGTGCATAGCGAACTCTTCTACAACGACGAGCGCACGAAGGCCAACCTGTTCGCCACCCTCGGTCCCGACGATCGCGGCGGCATCGTGCTCTCGGGTCATACCGACGTCGTGCCTATCGACGGGCAGTCATGGACCGTCGATCCGTTTCGCCTTACCGCGAGCGAGGGTCGGCTATATGGGCGTGGCACAGCCGACATGAAGGGCTTTATCGCTTCGGTTCTCGCAGCCGTACCCGCGTTTCTCGAGCGGCCGCTCAAGCTGCCCGTTCATCTTGCGTTCTCTTACGACGAGGAAGTCGGATGTCTCGGTGTTCGACCGATGCTTGCCGACCTGGAGAAGCGTCCGCACCGGCCGCGCCTATGCCTGATCGGCGAACCGACCGGATTGAAACCGGTACTCGGCCATAAGGGCAAGCTCGCGATGCGCTGCCATGTGAAGGGCGCGGCATGCCATTCCGCCTACGCGCCCTATGGCGTCAACGCTATCCAGTACGCGGCACGGCTCGTCAACCGGCTCGAGGAAATCGGCGAAACGCTTGCGCAGCCTGAGCATCAGGATGCACGCTTCGACCCGCCGTTCTCGACAGTACAGACCGGCGTGATCAAAGGCGGTCGCGCACTGAATATCGTGCCATCCGAATGCGAGTTCGATTTCGAGGTCCGCGCGCTGCCGGGCTTCGATGCGCAGACGGTACCGGACAAGCTCCAGGCCTATGCGGAAAGCGAACTGCTGCCGAAAATGCGCGCGGTTCAGCGCGACACCGATATCCGGCTGCAAGCGTTGAGCGCCTACCCGGCTTTGGCTACCGAGGCCGACAGCGAAGCAGCCCGGCTTCTCGCGCTGCTAAGCGAAACGTCCGAATTCGGCACCGTTGCGTTCGGCACCGAAGGCGGCCTGTTCGAGCAGGCCGGTATTCCCACAGTGGTGTGCGGACCGGGGAGCATGGATCAAGGCCATAAACCCGACGAGTTCATTACGCTCGAACAGTTGGCGCGTTGCGATGCCATGATGGTTCGCCTTGCCGATCATCTTTGCACTGCCGA
The DNA here is from genome assembly GCF_031119615.1 of Paraburkholderia sp. SARCC-3016. NCBI lineage: Bacteria > Pseudomonadati > Pseudomonadota > Betaproteobacteria > Burkholderiales > Burkholderiaceae > Paraburkholderia > Paraburkholderia sp. SARCC-3016. The sequence goes on from NZ_JAVHZD010000035.1 coordinate 23,794, forward strand.
CTGAAACCTCCGGAAAACCAGACGAGCATCGTTCTTGCTTGATCTGCTCATCGCAATCGCTCGCCATGACCGTCGTTAAGCGTCAGGCGCGCAGGGCCGCTCCGTCGCGAGCGGCAGGGAGCCGCGATGATAAAGATCGGCATGTCCGCACGCGTTGCAATTTTCGCCGTGCTTTTTGCAGTGCTTGCCGCATGCGGCGGCGGCGGCAGCAATAGCGCAAGCGGAAGCAATGCCGCCGGCGGTCCGGCGGGCGGCGTCCAGTTGCAGGTCGTTTCGTTTGGCGACAGCCTGTCCGATGTCGGCACGTTCGCCCCGCTAGCGAGCCCGGTAGGCGGCGGCCGCTTCACCACGAACCCCGGTCAGGTGTGGGCGCAAAACGTCGCACAGTATTACGGCGACACATTGAACGCGGCGTTCACGATCAGCGCCAGCCACCAGTTGAGTCCTCATGGCGGCTTTGGCTATGCCGAGGGCGGCGCAACCGTTGCAACGCCGGCCAACCTCAACGACTTCCTGATCGATGTGATCGGCGATGTCGAGATGCCGGTAAATCAACAGGTGTCGAGCTATCTGTCCGCGCATGGCAGCTTCAATGGCGGACAGCTAGTGCTCGTTTGGGCCGGCGCAAACGACGTGCTTCGTGCGGGTGCGCTGCCCGCAGCGGCGCCGATCGTGCAAACGGCCGCGACGACGCTCGCGCAAATCGTCGCGCAGATCGTGCAGAACGGCGCCACGCATGTGGTCGTAGTCAATCTGCCGAATATCGGCCTATCGCCGAAAGGACTCGCCGCTGCCGACGGCGGCGCGACGCTGACGCAACTGTCGCAGTTGTTCAACGACACGTTGAATGCCGCACTGCAGGCAAATGGACTGCAAGGCAAAGTGATCCAAGTCGACTCCTTTGGCTGGGTGAATCAGCTCGTTGCCAACTTCCAGGCCAATGGCTTCGCGGTATCGAACACCGGCCAGGCGTGCGACCCTTCGAGAACACCCAACAACACGGCACTGCTTTGCTCGCCGGCAACCTATACGACGCCCAACGCGGACCAGACGTATATGTTTGCCGACGACCTCCATCCGACCACACGCATGCACGCCCTCTTTGCACAATTCGTCGAGCAGCAGATTGCAAAGAGCGGCCTTGGACGATAGAGCATGAAATCGTAGCGCGCATCGTAGCAGCGGATAAAAGCATCGCTGCACGGTTTCCCATTGGAACGCGCCTGCGCATTCTTCCGAACCACGCGTGCGCAACCGGTGCTCAGCGTCCCGAGTATGACGCACTAAAGCGTGTCTTCATCTTCCACGCGACGAGTACTGACAACAGGCAGCCTGTCGCCATATACGCGGCGACGGGGTGCCACGAGCCACCCGCCATATTGACGAGTGCTACCGCGATAAACGGTGTAAAGCCGCCGCCCACCACACTCGCCACCTGATAGCCGACACCCGCGCCGCTATACCGAAATTCCGTGCCGAACAGTTGCGTGAACATCGGCTGCTGCACACTGACCACCATGTCGTGCGCGACATTCGCGAGCATCACCGAAAAGACCACGATCCAGGGCGTCGAATGCCGATCGAGTGCGACGAAGAACGGCACGGACGACAGCATGCCGATCACGGCTCCGGTGATGTAAACGCGACGACGACCGAAGCGATCCGCCGCCATTGCAAAGAGCGGAATCGTCACGATGCTTACCGCCCCGACCAGCAGCGCGATATTCAGAAAGAACTGTCGCGGCATGCCAAGATTAGCTGTCGAATAGCTCAACGCAAACGCCGTGACGATATACATCGTGAACAATTCGGCAAGCCGCAGCGCGATGATCAGCAGGAAGGCTTCAGGGTTCTGACGCAATGCCTGGAAAATCGGCAGACGCGCGCGGCGACGCGGCTTCTCGACCCGATCGACGAACTCCTGCGATTCCTCCACGCTCGAGCGCACCCATAGCCCGACAAGCACGAGCGCGATACTGAGCACGAACGGAATACGCCAGCCCCACGATCTGAACGCAGCGTCATCGAGTGTCATGGTGAGGATCGAGACGATGCCGGTCGCGAGAATCAGGCCCACACCGTAGCCGACCTGCACGCCGCTGCTGTAGAACGCCTTCTGTTTCTCAGGCGCGCTTTCGACGGCCATGAGCGCGGCGCCGCCCCATTCGCCGCCCACTGCGAATCCTTGTATCGCGCGCAGCACGACGAGCAGCACAGGCGCCCACCAGCCGATCGAAGCAAAGCCCGGCAGCAAGCCGATCAAAGCAGTCGACAAGCCCATCATCGTGACCGTGAGCACTAACATGCGCTTGCGCCCGAGCCTGTCGCCGTAGTGACCGAACACGATGCCGCCTAGCGGTCGGAACAGAAATCCGACGCCGAACGTGCCGAATGCGGCAAGCGTGCCCATCGCAGGGCTCACCTTCGGGAAGAACTCCGTATTGAAGATCAGCGCGGCGACGATGCCGTAAAGCAGAAAGTCGTACCAATCGACAACAGCGCCGATAAAGCTGCCGAACGCCGCCTTGCGCGCCCGGCTTTTCGAATAATCGCTTGATGCCGAAACGTCTTGAGTACGTATTGCCGAGGTCATCGGATCCCTTTCACGAGATTCTTCTGGCGGTGGGCGAAGTGCCTCAGTTTACCGCCCCCGCAAGCCACTTCGCGATATTGATCGAGTAGCGGTGGATGTCGCGCATCGCCTGCTGTTCGGTTTGCATGCCATTTCCCGGCGGTTCGCTCACAAAGCTCGGGGCGCCGTGCTGCGTGTCCCAGTTATAGTCGGCGAAATGATGAAACGTACTTTCGGCGACGGCGGGCCCGCCATGCGTCGACGGTTCGAACACGACTGCCAGATTGAAGTTGTTCCCGGTGGCTTTGCTTTTGCCACGCGCGACCACACGCGCGGGTTCATCGTGCGGCGCGTCGACAGCGCCTTCGTGCGGATGCGCTGGCAGGAAGCGGATCGCGCCGGTCGGCGACTCGGGGTCGGCCAGGATCGGATGCGTTGGCCCGACGACCGCGATTTCCTGGTAGTCGCCATTTGCACCCGAGTGAAAATTCGGCCACAGGATGTCAGACGTGAACGGATCGTCGATTACGCGCTTCGATTCGTCGGGTTCCGGGTTGTGCGTATGAAAGTGATGCGCCTTGCCGACACCGCCCAACGTGCATATCGAACAGCCGAGGTCCATATGATCGCGCGTGACGAGCAGGCCACGGCCTGCCTGCCGGAATCGCGTGATGCCCGCGCAGTCTTCGGGCGTCAGTCCATTGCCGACGTCGACCGCAAAGAGCCACAACTGGTCGAATTCCGTTTCGTCGAGGCGGGACAGAATCGAATCGGGCGCGCCCGGCGGATCCCGGTCGCGCGCGACGACATTGAACACGGCGCGTCCCTCCGCGTCCCGGTACGATCGTAATAATTCTGTCAGGCGGCTAAACCGCGCGATCGACCAGTCGTCGCTAGTGGGTGGAATGGTCGTTTGAAGCAGGATCTGGATGGTATTCACGATGGCTTTCTGGTCGGGTCGATGGGTACACAGCGGGGAGCATCAGCGGATCACACAGCGAGAGGCCCCGCCTCGCGAAGTCTCCAACGTTAGCGAAAGCTACGTAATTGTCAAATGACGTCCGCTTTTAAGCGTCGCTTAAGGCTGGGACGAGAAAGTTAAGCGGCTCGCGAGTTCGTTCTTTGATTTCGATTTCTTGCAACAAGGAGTATGCAGATGCACTTTCGCACCGCCATTGCCGCCGGCGCGCTCGTGTTGGCGCCGGCTCTTGCGTTGGCCGCCGAGCCGATGCTGGTGAAGATCGATGGGCAAGTCGTTCCGATCGAGGGGCACACACATGTCATACAAACCGCTGCCGGACCTGCGCACGTCAGCACATGGAGCTGGCACAGCCCGAACGGCAGCGGGATGATAGAGGTGCAGAGCAGCACGGGCGGCGCGCCGCCGGCGTGGGCTTTGCAACAGATGCGCGACATGCAATCCCAGATGTTGCTCATGCAGCAGCAAATGCAGCAGATCCAGCAGGCGTCGCTGAACCAGATGCTGGTCGTGCCGCAGCCGCTTACGGTTCTTTTCGTACCGTCCGTCCCGATGTTCGAGGCTGTGCCCGCCAGCACGCCGGACACGGTGCACCGGGCCACGCCGCTGCATCGGATCTCGCCGTCTCCGATACCGCAGACGCCGGGCGTGAAAGCCTGACGAAGGCCTGGCACCGGTCACTTATCGGTATAGGGTCCAGGCGGCGCCGTGTGCCTGGACCTTTGACTCCGATGAAGTTCTCCGGGAGTGACGCCGTACAGCTTCTTGAATGCATTGCTGAAGTGGGCCGCGCTGACAAATCCGCATTGCCATGCCACTTCGCTGATGCGCAGCGCCTCGCCTCCGGTCGCAAGGATTCTCTTTGCCCTTGCCAGACGCTGATGCAACAGATAACGCGTCATCGAAGTGCCGTCGCGCTCAAAGAGCTTGGTCAGATAGCCCCTCGACACACCCATTGCGTTCGCCACCGCTTCCACCGTCATGCTCTCGTCGCCGACGTGGCGCTTGATGTAACGTTTGACCTCTCTTAGCATCGCGTCGGAACTGCGCGTGCGTCCTGGCGCACTCGAGTCGTCGGCAACAATTTCCATCAGGTCGATCAGGTGCTCGGCGGTCAGCTTCTTCCCATGGGGAGTGCAGTGCTGTCCGTAAGCGGCCGTTGATGCGATAAACGACCGCAGCACTGCAACATCCGGCGACGTCACATCCGGCATGAACATCTTGCGGCTGTGCAGCGCGGCACCGCGCTTCTCAAGCGCCGTTCGCGGCAAGCGCAGCGCTAGTCCGCGAGCATCGCCATGCGATGTCTGCGTATATTCGATGCTAGCGTCGAACAACAACAGCGCCCCTTCCGCCACGCTCAATCGGACCCCGTCCTGCTCCATGTCGATCGCGCCGCTTTCCACAAGCAGCATGACGAGCGCATGACTTCTCCAGTTGTTTTCTCCGCGCCCCGGAATCCACGTCCATTGCTGTCCCGACAGATCCGCGATTTCAAATCGAAGATCCTCCATGAACCACGATGCGATGCGCAGATCACGCTGAATTTCCGAAGCAAATTTGCACTCCATGCTCCAGTTCGTTCTCACGAGGTCGCGCCACTCGTCTTCCGATCTAGCAATCTGACCATCAAGCGATTGTGCGGCGAAGCCCATCATTCCAATATCATCCGTAGCCCGCAATCGAGTGCAATTCCCGGCAAAGCTTTATGCGCGTGTCAGTCATAGCATCCCTAACTACCTGCCGTCGAAGCGGATCGTTAAGACGCATTTTCTTACCGTAAAGAGGTACGCAGAATAGTCTATTTGCGTTTCCCCATGGTTGACTGACGGATGAATCGCTTGCCTGGAAATTCTCGCGATTTACGTTGAGTTAACTAACACGTCGACCCGGAATAAACGGTTATCTCATATGTTCATGAATGAGCGGAATCAACAGCTTCGGGAGCACGCACGGACGCTGCTCGAAGCCACAACAAACTTCATACTGAAACAGGTTGAACTGATTCATGTCAAGAAAGCCTCAGCAATGGGATGTGAATTTCACGAACGCGGAGTCGTGGACCACGGTCATGGCGGAAAACTACGATGTCCGTTCGACGCTTACGCGTTCTTGTTTAGCCGGCTGCTCGATCAAGGCTCGACAGATGGGCGAGATTCAGGTGACGAGTGTCCGCCTGGCCGGGCAAAACATCGCTCCGCTCGAGAACCGGTTCAAGGAAGTGGGAGGGGAGGACGATTACCTTTACTTCAAGATCGTCCAAAGCGGAGCGTTCGATCTGGTAAGCGGTAAAGACGAGCAATCGTTCGGTCCGGGCAGTGCGCTCTTTGTTAACCCCGATAGCTGCTTCACCGAGATTTACCGGGAGCCCACCGAACTTCTGTTACTTCGCCTGCCCAAGAAAGCGCTACGCGAACGTGGCGGTCATGATGCAGTCCAGCAATATCTGGCACCCGATATTCAGTGCCCCGACGTTCGGGCAGTCAACGAATTCGTGCAATACATCGAAAGACAGGCAGGTGCGGTCAGCCCCTATCTGTCGGATCAGCTCAGCCGGCATTGCCTCGATATGATCGACACGCTTCTCACGCGTCCGGGAAGTGGCGCTAACCGGCCGCGTATCGCAACCGCGTTCCATGCGAAGCAAACAATCATCCGTCTGCTTGGCGAGCAACGGCTTAGCGTCGAACGGATCGCCGAAGAAACGGGCGTATCGATCAACCAGTTGAACCGCCTGATGAAGGCCGATGGTCTGTCGCCGATGCGCTTCGTCTGGCAGATGCGTCTTGAGCGCGCATCGCGCCTGCTCTCGTCACCCGAGCACGGCAAAGTGTCGATCAAGGAGGTGGCGTATCGCTGCGGCTTCTCAAGCGAAGCGCATTTTAGCCGCGCGTTCAGGGGCCGCTATGGCATGACTCCGCAGCAGTTCTTGCGTCGATCGAGCCGTGTCTCCGATTGATTGCGAGTGACGACTCGTATGACGGCGCCGTCAACCGGCGCCGCCTTTACTTGCTGTTTTGCGCCAACGCACCGCTGCTGTTGGCACCGCCGAACAACGAGGTCAAAAAGTTCGAATTCGATTGCGCCTGTGCCAGGATCGTATTGAGAGCGGTGAACTGGTCGTTGAATTGCGAGGTCAGCTGCGCGGCAAAGTCGTCGAGGTCGTTCTGCTGCTTCGCGAGGCTCGCGATGTCGGCAGTCAGGTCGTTCGTGCGATTCGCGATAATGCCCTGTCCGGATGTATACGAAGTCAGCACCGAGTCGAGCTGCTGCGCAATCCCGTTCGTTTTGTTGAAAAGCGCACCTATCAGCGCCGGATTGTTGGCGACCGCGTCGTCGAGCGTGGGGCTGTTCGGGTCGGCATCGATCTGCAGCGCGGCAAACGGCTGGCCGCCCGTATCTTTCTGAAACGTAATGCCGAGCGACGCGAGTGTGCCTTGCAAGCCACCGTCCGACACGAGGCCGCCCACGATGCCGCCAAGCGACGCGCCGATCTGGTTGATCATTTCGTCGCCGAGCAGGATGCCGCCGCTGCCCGGCACGTTCGCCGTGCCCGGCGCGGCGAGCGAATTCAGCTGGTCGATCACCGTGTTATAGGCGGTCACGAATGCGGAGAGATCGTTCTCGACCGCCCCGTCGTCCGGCGCCACAGTCAGCGTCTGCGGGCCCACCGCCTTCGCGGTCAGCGTGAGCGTAATGCCGGGAATCGCGTCCGAAACCGTATTCGTCGAGTTGGTGACGAGCACATTGTTCACCGTCAGCTGCGCGTCTTGCGCGGCTTGCGACTGCGTCCAGAAGCTGTTGTTCGACGCGATCGCGGACGAGCCCACAGGCGCATCCGAGTCCGTGCTGGTGGACGATGTCACCGCGAACTTCGCGAGCGCGCTGTTGCTCCCCGCCCCCGTCACGCCGATGCTGATCGTATTGGCGGCACCCGTCGAAGTGGACTGCAAACTCAGCGCTGGCCCGTTCTGACCGGTGATGATGGTCGCTCTGATACCGGGGTTGGCAGCGGCCGAATTGATTGCGTTCACAACATCATCAAGGCTGTCGTTCGACGAATCGACGTTGATCTGAAACGACTTCGCGCCGGCCCCGCTGCCCAGCGAAATGGTCAACGTGCCCGAGCCCAGCGCGTTTGCATCGGATGGGGAAAAGCTGCCGGAAGTGATGGTCTGAGCCTGAGCGATCTGCTTCGTGTCGATCTGATACGTGGCGGCCGATGCGCCCGATCCCGCCTTTGCCGTAATCCCGTCGCCGCTCGGCGTCGCGCTGAACGACGATAGCGCGCTGCCGTTCAGAAACGGCGCGAGCGCCGTCTCGAGCCCGAGCATCGTACCGGATAGCAGCCCGAGCCCGCCGATCTCGGTATTGTCGCTCGATGACTGCGTAGACAACGAGGCTGCAGGGCCCGCTATTCGTGCTTTGACCAGCGTCGTTACAAGCGAATTGACGTCGAGCGGAGTGCCGGTCGAGCCCGAAATCAAGGACTGGGCGGCCTGCTGAACGGCTTGTGCCGCGGCCTGAGCGGCGGCAGCTGCCGTGGCGCCAACGGGTGAAGTCGACATTCGGATACTCCATGCGGCCTGTGCGGCCGGTTCGTAAGGCTATCGGGACATGACGCGGATCCGAAGCGATGTCCGCGTTCTCGCTCGTGGATGAGCCCGTCCGCATACTCGCGCGGGCCACCCACGAATCAGTCGCAATGTTTAATGCGGGAGTAGACTGAGCACTTGCTGAGGTATCGAATTCGCTTGCGCGAGCACCGAGATACCGGCTTGCTGCAGCACTTGCGCCTTGCTCAGGTTTGCCGTCTCCTGCGCGAAGTCGGCGTCAGTGATCTGCGAGTGCGCGCTTGCGAGGTCGGTCGACTCGTTCTCCTGAGATTGCGAGATCGCGGACAAGCGGTTCTGCACAGCGCCGAGCGATGCCTGGATATTCGCGATCGTGGCGAGCGCGTTATCGATAGACAGCAACGCATTGTTCGCGCCCTGCGTCGTGCTGACGTCGATCTTCGCGACCGAGGTCGGCACATTCAGCGTATCGATGTTCGCGAGCGCAGTGCCCGCCGGCTGTGCACCCGCCGCAGTCGAACCGATCGTGCTGGTCGGCACGCTGGCAAAGGAGAGCGCGCCACCTGCGGCGACACTGAAAAGGCCCGCCTGTGCGCCCGAGCCCAGTTGATCGCCGTGCTGATCGAGAAACTTCAAACCGCCCTTGCCGTCCGACTCGACCGTGACCGACGTGATCGTGTTCGTGTCGTCCGCAGGGGCATCCGTGCCCGTCGAGGAATCGACGTTGATGCCCGAAACAACGCCGAAAACCGTACCGTCCGTTGCGCCAGAACCCGCACTGGCGGCGGATGAGATTGCGGCGAGCTGGTTCGCCGGCGTAAGCGCACTGCTGCTTCCCACCGACAGCGACGAGACGCCGTTGGTTGTCGTCGTGGTGAACAATGATGACGACGTGGCCGTGGAAATGGAATTGCCGTTCTGATCGGTGAAGGTGAAGCCACCGCTGCCGTCCGAGATAACGTTGATCGACGTGATCGCGCCGGCGCCGCTTGCTTCCGTGCCGTCCGCGTTCAGATTCAGGCCCGTTATCGTGCCCAGCGTATTGCCGGCCTGCACGAATCCGCCACCGAGCGATGCCGCCGAAACGCCTTGGCTCAGGTCAAGCGAAACTGTCTGACCGACGTTTGCGCCCACCTGCACATTGATGACGCCGGCTTGACCGTTGAGCAGGCCGAGGCCGTTAAACTGCGTTTGCGAAGCGATGCGGTTCACTTCACTGATCTGCTCCGCAACCTCCTGTTGCAACGCTGCCTGGTTGGACGCCGTCAACGTTCCGCCCGCTGCTTCACCGGCAAGCTGGCGAATGCGCCCCAGACTTGCAGTGATCTGCGTGAGCCCCGTACCGGCCGTCTGCACGAGCGACACGCCATCGTTCGCATTCGATACGCCCTGATCCAGACCGTTGATCTGGGTTTGCAACGAAGTAGCGATGGCCAGACCCGCGGCATCGTCTGACGAGCCGTTAATGCGCTTACCCGACGATAGGCGCGTGATCGCCTGAGACAGCGCGCTGCCCGAAGCGTTGAGGTTTTCCTGAGCGACAAGCGAGGGAATATTGCTATTGATGCTAAGCATGAGGTTTTTCCCCTAAAGGATCGAGTCTTTGAGACTCGCGACATTAAGATCGGCGGAAGCACATTGATTGCCGGCCGCCTTAGCCCGCGTTGACGGCATTGATCGAGGCAGCTTGAGGGGAAACGCCGCATAGGCTTCACTCACGCAAGAGAAAATCGTCATACGCGCAAGCGGCGATGCGGACGATCGAAGAAGATAGTGTCGCGGTAATGAGTTCGGACATCGGTATGCCAGAGAACACTGCAAGCGCTCAACCAGACGACAAAGCCATCGCTATCACGCTAGCCAAGCGTGTGATCGACGGTTCGTTTTCGACGATCGCGATCAGCGCTCGCGACTTGACGGCATTCTTTGCGTTGTTAAGCAAATTTCACCGCGAAGAATCGTGCAAGCGTGCTGCGGCAATCATGGCGACGCGATTGCAAATCGACGACGCGCTACGCGACTCGCTTAATACCTTTGAACTGGCAAGCTGCCTTGCTTCATTAGCAAGATGGGACGAAGACGAGGACGCTTTCGAAAAAGCAGCGCTCGCTCTCGCAAAACGCTTAACGCCTGGGCGAGCATCGCTAGGCCATCTGAACGGACAAGCAATTGCCAACTGTTGTGTCGCGTTAGCCAAATGGCATGACGCACCCGTATGCAAAGACGCTTGCCACCAGCTGGCAGGCCATATCGCGGCGGACGAAGCGATCGTGCGCCAGCTGAACGGCGTACGCCTCGCGATCTGCATCCATGCACTGAGCCGATGGAGCGACGATGGCGCATGTCATGCCGCCGGCGTGCGTCTTGCAAGGCGAATATCCGAAGATGGAAACATGCGGCACAACCTGAACGCACGGTATCTCGCTGTCTGCCTCGATGCATTGGCGCAATGGACGTCCAATGATGTGTGCCGGCGCGCGACGGTGCAGTTGGCACGGCGGATCTCAACGGACTTATCGGTCTGCGAGCGACTCACCGCAAAGCATTTCATCAATTGTCTGAAAGCGCTCAGCACGTGGAACGATGAAGCCGCATGCAAAGCGGCCGGGATGCGGCTTGTAAAACGTCTTGCGGACGACGGCGCACTGTTGCAACAACTTGCCGGTACACGTTACGCGCGTGACTGCGTGGACGCGCTGAATAGTTGGCCCAACGAAGAAGCATGCTTTCGGGCAGCAGCCGAGGCCGTGCACCGTCATCGCGACACCGTCGCTCATGAAGCAATTATCGATTGAGCACGAAAGGCAAATGACAGCTTATCCACATCGAGAAAAGTCCCGATAGTCTCAGGTGCTTTTCTGCTCCAGTCTCCAATTCCTTACCTGCTTAACTACGGAGACGGGACGTGCAAATAACGAAGCTTGCGAGAATTGCGCTGGCCTGCGCGGCCATTGCCGCCGGCACTGTACCGGCACTATCGGCTGAACCGCAAGGCGCCTACGGACCTCCGCTCGAAACCGTCAAGACCTTCGATACATTCAAGCTCGTCGGCATCGGCGTCTCCCATGAGGGCCGCATTTTCGCGAGCGCGCCCGCTGCGCAGTCCGGCGACAAGCTCGTCGAGGTCAATGCGCAAACCGGCGCGGTCACTCCCTATCCCGATGAAGCCTGGAACGCGTCCGGCAAGGACACGGAGCATGAGTGGGTGGTTCCACAGGCGATGTGGGTCGACAAAGCCGATCGTCTATGGGTGCTCGATTCCGGGCGAGCGGTGCTGACCGCCGCGGGTGAGGGCGCAAAGCCCAAGCTTGTCGAATTCGATTTGAGCAGCAACAAGGTGATACGCAGCTACGGCTTCGACGGCACCGTTGCACCGATCGATTCGCTCAACGATGTACGTATCGATCTCGTGCATGGCTACGCGTATCTGACGAACATCGGCAATCGCGGCAGCCTCGTCGTGCTGAACCTCAAAACCGGCCAATCGCGGCAGGTTCTTGCCGGCGATCGATCGACGTACGCCGATCCCAAACAGCACCTGATGATCAACGGGCAACCGGCGCTAACGAACGATGGCAAGATCGTTGCGATTCATGCCGACGGTATTGCACTTTCGCCGGACGCGAAATGGCTTTACTACCGCCCGCTAACCGATCACAACTACTGGCGGGTGCCAACCAGGGCGCTGACCGATGCAAAGCTCAGCGCGAGCCAACTGTCGCACAAGGTTCAATATCTCGGCTCGGCGGAACTGACAGGAGGCTTGATCATGGACCAGCATGGGACGCTGTATGGCGGCGATCTCGAACACAGCACCATCGTCGCGCTCGATATCGATCCCGCTACGCGCAAAGTCAAATCGCGGCTCTTCGTGCGGGCGCCCGGCGAGCTTTCGTGGGCCGACGGGTTTGCGATCAGCCAGGGCTATATGTACATCGCGGATTCCCATCTCTGGGAGGTGACGTTCAAGAACCATTTGCCGCGTTCAGGGTCCTTTACGATCTTTAAGGTAAAGCTTGGCGGATGAGAGTCACGCCCCGCCGCTGGAACGCGGCGGGGGCGTGCGACGCCGCTTCAAACGCGGTTGTCGGCGTCAAAACCGATGCTTCATTCCAATCGCAATGACCACCTGCTCGTTGCCCGCCGACGGGTCAAGCGTATAGACACTCGCGTCGAATGCCCCATTGCCGTTTCCACCGCCGACTCGCTGATAAACGCCTTCCAGATAGACATCGGTGCGTGGCGAGAACAGATAGTCGGCCTGCGCCATGACCTGATTCCAATGCGGCGACGCTGAGGTGAAGCCCTTGGAGGCGCCGCTGAAATCACCCGTGGTGTAGGTGTACGACGCGCCGAGGCTCAGGTCCGGCCGCAGGAAATATCGGCCGTTGATTTCAAAGTTGTCGAATTTCATCGACGTCCCCGCAAGTGCGCCGACGCTCGTGCTGCCGTCCTGTAACAGCCCCGTGATGTTGTCCGTCACGGAGTGAGTCCACACGACGCCAACCGACGACTTGCCGAACTTGTATTGCGCACCGGCACCATAGATTTGCTGACGGCCGCCGGTCGTCAACGCGTCACCGTCGCCCGTGCTTGCGGCGCCCGATGCGTTGGCGAGCGCAGGGTCGGCCGTGCGGTTGATTTGCAGATAGGCGGCACCGAAACTGAACGGGCCGTACGCGTAGCTTGCACCGAAGCTATAGGCGCCGTTGTTGGCGAAGTTATCTGCCTGGTTCGAGAACGCATACATCGCACCGGCCTTAAAGCCGCCATACGTTGCACTGCTGAACTTGACCGAATTGTTCAGGCGCAGATCGTTGTTCAGGTTGTCGTTGTCGTAGACGTGCGTCGCCAGGTTGCCGCCGAAGCCTGAACCGGTCGCGCTCAACGGTGCGACGAAGTCGACGAGGAAGTCGTATTGCCGGCCGAGCGTCAGCGTACCGTACTGATTCGAATGGAGACCGACCCATGCCTGTCGGCCAAACAGGTCGCCGCCGTTCTTGAAGGTGCCATTATTTACATTGAAACCGTTCTCAAGCCAGAAGACTGCACTAAGCCCTCCGCCAAGATCCTCCGTGCCCCGCAGGCCCCATCGCGACGTAAAGACGTTCCCGCTTTGCAGCGAAAACGCACTGCCGCCTGGCGACGTCGCACTCGAAGGGGTAACGCGCGCATTATTCTGGTACACCACACCTGTATCGATCAGGCCAAACAGCGTCACGCTGCTTTGCGCATGTGCGGCTCCCGCGGCAAGCAGGGCGGCGCCTGCGGCACAACATCTGATCTTCAGCAACATTACATCTCGTTTCACTGGTATTCCCCGGTTGAGTGATCGGCAGTCGCCTCGGGCGACGTGCGGTATCGTCCGGCATCGCTGCGATGACGAGAGATGGAATGCTTTATTTCAGTGGTAGCGGAAGTTCGTCACGCTCTCTAAACAAATGTTTATCGAGGCGGCTCCGGCTGATGTTTGCGCGGCGACATCGCCCGCATATTCGGCAAACGAAGCATCTGAAGACGGCAACGACCGGTTGAATGTCGCGCGCTCGCGACAGCGGAAAACGCGTGACCGCGATCTGCCGCGGGCAGATTCGCGCGTCTCGTGTGCAATCGGTAAAGCGGTTGTCACACATGCAAAAAGCGTTTCTCGTGCACGCACACGCTTGCGGCCACCTCTACTATTTGCTTGAGCTTGCAACGAGAAAGGTATAACAGATGAGTTGTTCATCCGAAGATGCGCTCGCCGTCAAGCGGTCTGGCTGGTCGAAAGCGTTCGATCCGAAAGTCTGCTTTCTCGCGCTAGGCACGTTCGCCATCGGCACCGATGCGTACGTGATCTCCGGCATTCTTGCTTCCGTAGCGCGCGATCTTCACATCGGCATCAATGCGGCGGGCCAGCTGGTCAGCTGGTATTCATTTACGTATGCCGTCGCAGCTCCAGTACTGGCGGCGTTCATCGGCCATCTGAAGAAGCAGAACGTAGTTGTCGGCGCACTGATCCTGTTTGCGGCAGCCAATGCCGTCTGCGCACTCTCAACGACCTTTGAGATTCTCGTCGCCGCGCGCGTGGTCGCCGCGATTGCGGGCAGTCTCTACACGCCGACGGCCTATACGCTCGCGGCTACGCTCGCCGCGCCGGAAATGAAGAGCAAGGCGCTTGCGGTCGTCGCTTTGGGGTTGACGTCGGCGACCGCGCTCGGTGTTCCGATCGGCACGCTGATCGGACAGCACGCCGGATGGCACGGTACATTCTGGCTTGTCGTTGTCCTGTCGCTGGTGGCCGGACTAGCAATCCGCGCGGCGCGCGTATCGTCGGGCGACGCGGCGCTTGCCCCTTCCCCGGGGCTCATCGCGCGATTCAAACCGCTCACGCATGGTTCGACCTTGCTCGCTTTGCTGCCCGCTGTTGCAATCGGCTCGGCGTACTTTCTCACGTACACCTATCTTGGCGCGATACTCGGTGCCCAAGGCTTTCCTGCGCGCCAGATCGCGGCGGTCTTCGTTGCGTCCGGCATTGGCGGTGTCGCCGGCAGTTTCGCGGGCGGTCAGCTTGGCGTGCGCTTCAAACCTGTCGCCGTGCTCGTGGCGACGTTCGTCGTGCTCGGCATCGATGCGGCATTGCTTGCTTTCTCGATGCTGTCGTTCTGGACTGCCGCCTTGTCGTTATCGATTCTGTCGGGCAGCGGCTGGCTATTCCTGCCGGTTCAGCAGTCGCGGCTTCTCAAGATCGTCGAACCGCATCACGCGCAGGTCGTGATGGCATTGAACAATTCGTGTGTCTACCTCGGCTCGGCTGCAGGCACCGTAATCGGCGCCGCCATCATTCGCGCCGGGGTCGGTTTGCAGGATCTGCACTGGGCATCGGCGGCACTGGCCGTTGTCGCTCTGGCCACGCTTGCGCTCAGCTATCTACGCAGCGGACAGTGAGCGCGACATGCCGACTGCGGTGACAAATCCGGTGCTAACGGTATGGCGCGAAAGTGTTCAGACAGTCAAGCTCCTCTAACACGCGGTCGGCGCGACCCGCTCGACTTCCAAGCCGAACAGCGGACGCAACCGCGTGCCGAGCACATTGCCGAAGAACGCGGCGACGAGCCAGAGCCATCCATGCAGACTGCCTGACACGATGCCGCTGAAATACGCGCCGATGTTGCAGCCGTATGCAAGGCGCGCGCCGTATCCGAGCAGCAATCCACCGACGACCGCAGCCACGAGCGAGCGCAGCGGCACGCGCCAGACGGGCGCATAGCGGCCGGCCAGCGCGGCCGCCAGCATCGCGCCGATCACGATGCCGATATCCATGACCGAGGTCACGTCGTGCGAGATCGGCGCGGCGAGCGCCGCGGCGTTCGGCTTGCTGGTCCAGTACGCCCAGTTCGCGACATCGAAGCCGAGCGAGGAGGCCGCCTTCGCGCCCCACAGCGCGAACGCCGACGTGATGCCCCACGGCCGCCCCGAAAGCGCGAGCGTCGCAAAGTTGAGCACGGCAAGCGCGATTGCACCCGCCAGCAGCGGCCACGGGCCATGCAGCCACGGCGACGTGTGCGGCGGCTGCGTATGCGCCTCGACGAGCCGGCCATGCTTGCGTTTTTCGATGACGACGGTTATCGCCGCGATCAGCGCAAAGACCGCCCAGTTGAGGAACAATGCCGGCGCGACGCCAAGCGTTTTCACGAGCGAGATCGCGGGCAATCCCGGCAGCGCGGTCCAGAAAGGCATGTGCATGGTCGCGATGACGGACCCGGCGACGAACGCGATCAGCGTCGCTATCATGCGCGTGCTGCCGCCGCCGACCGTGTAAAGCGTGCCCGACGCACAGCCGCCGCCGAGTTGCATGCCAAGTCCGAACATGAATGCGCCGACGACGATCGAGGTGCCGGCCGGCGACACGAGGCCCGTGACGGGATGGCCGAACAGCGTGCCCGCTGCCAGCGCGGGAAAGAACAGTGCGACCCCGATGGCCAGCATGAGCATCTGCGCGCGCAGGCCGGCGCCGCGGCCGTCGGCAATCAATACGCGCCACGCGGACGTGAAGCCGAACGCGGCGTGGTAAAGCGCGATGCCGAGCAGCGCGCCGACCGCATACAACGCCGCTTGTACTGCGCTGACGGTCTGCGCGAGGTACCACACGCCGGCGACGATCAGCAGCAAGGCCACGCCGAGTGGACCGGGATCGATGGCGGCGCGGCGGGAAATCGGGGAAGCAAGATCGGACATGTCGAGTACGTTTATAAAGACGTGGGCAAAACGTATATTTTCTCGCGATTAGCGCAAGCTTGCACGGCGTGAAAGCAGGCGGCGCAGCGCTGCCTCCTGCGCACTGCGCCGGACGCGGCCGATTGGCTCGCCGCCCTTGTACGACGAATTGGTTGCGCGATTCGATCATGCTCGGCGATCGGGGATTCGATGGGCAATCAGTGCGATTTTGAAGCGGCGCAAGTCGCCGCTGATGTAGCCTGTCCCTTTGCATGTGCCTTCCTCGGAGCATCCCAAATTCAAGGAGATCGCGACATGAGCAATGCAAAAACAGTCGACATGAAACTGGAAGTGGTCGTCATTCCCGTAGCGGACGTCGATCGCGCGAAGCAGTTTTACGCCGCCTTAGGCTGGAGGCTCGACGTCGATATCGTGAAGGACGAGCAGTTTCGCGTCGTGCACTTCACGCCGCCCGGTTCGCACTGCTCGATTCTGTTCGGCACGGGCGTCACCACAGAAGCGCCGGGCTCGGTGCAAGGACTTCACCTGATCGTCTCCGATGTGGTTGCCGCCCGCGAGGCGCTTGCCGCGCGCGGCGTCGACGTGAGTGAAGTTTTTCACGACGCAGGCGGGCTCTTCCATCATGCCGGCGAAGAGGGACGCGTAAGCGGCCTGCATCCTGCGCGCAACAGTTACGGATCCTTCGCTTCGTTTAGCGATCCCGATGGAAATGGATGGGTCTTTCAGGAGGTCACGACCCGCCTGCCTGGACGCGTCGACGCGCAAAACATCGCGTTCACATCGTCGCAAGAGCTGGCGGCTGCACTCCGGCGTGCCGCGGCCGCGCATGGCGAGCATGAGAAGAAGACCGGTAAGCATGACGAAAACTGGGCCGACTGGTACGCCGTCTATCTGGGGCGCGAGTCGGGCGGGTGACTCGCCGTTGACCGATGAGCAGGCAATCAGCGCTGTGCACTCGTGTTGGCGCCGGCATTTGCGCCAGGATTTGCGCCGGTATCGGCGAACACCGACTGCACAGCGGGCTCCAACGCGTCCGTATCATCGATGTTCGGCGCCGCTGCTTTCTCCGCTCGCCAGCGCACACGTGACTCGTGCATCGTTCTTAGCGCAAGGCGCGCCATTTTCACCCATCCGGAAGGGTGCGGGTCCGCGAGCATGCTGAGTGCACGCGCGTAGTCGAGGGTGAGGCCGGGCGTCCACGCCATTGTCGCTGCGCGCTTTCTGACTTGTGCCGCAACCCATAGTTCAGGCGTCACGGCGATATGTAGAAACGGCTTCCAGCCACGGTCCATTCCCCACGCGCGCGCCGACGCTCCTTCGATTGCCGCTTCCAGCGCTTTCGCGACCGTGCTCGAGCAGTTGCGGTATGTCAGGTTGTAGGTTGTCGTGCGGCGATATTCGGCCCAGAAACGTTCGAGCCGTTGCGCATCGTAGTTGTATATGCGCACCTGACGCGTGGAAGGACACCACGCTTTCGCTTCGGTCTGATAGTCGGGCTGAAACACGCCAGGCACGTCGTTGTCGCGCGTCGCACGCAGGATGCGCGAGAACTCGTCTGGCGACCGCTCGATTTCAATGGCCGGGTACAGGCTGATATAAACGCCTTCCGCCGACTCGAGTGCGGCATGGCCTGTCGAGATCGCGCCGTTTCGATCGACCGCGGCTATGTAGCGGTCGATGATCGGCTGCCGTCGCGCCTGCGATTTCGCGGAACCTACCGGCGTCCACACGTGTATGGTCAGAACATGGTCGCGCCGTTCGGCAGCATCGCCGGACGCGTTCGGCGACGGCGGCTTCGGTACGTCCTGCGTGGACATTTCCGTGGACGCTCGTGCCCGCATTGCGGCGGCTTCCATCGCCGCGACCTTATGCTTTGTGCGTTTTTCGTCGGCGACGACGGGGTTTGTCGCCATGCGCCGCACACGCATCGCGAGCAAGGTCATGTTCCAGCCGCCGAACAGCAGGCCGAACGCGACACAATATGCGATGGTGCCCGCATAGTGATCGGGATAGGGCTGGTAGAAAAAGATCGCAATGGCGATTTCCAGCACGCCGCCGGCGATCGCCACCTTCCATGTGCGGTAGCGCACGAGTGCCGCGGCAATAATCTGAAGCGTGCCGTCCGCGAGAAACAGCGTGCCGAAAATCAACGACAGGATGAAGTTGCCGTGCACGCCTCCCATTAGCACGAGCCCGGCGGACACGATAAAGGTCACACCTTTGACATAGCGCAGCGTGCGCTGTCCGCCTATGCCGGTCCAGGCGACCGCGAGCGTAGCGAGGCCTTCGAGCAGAAGCAAAGCGACGAATGGAACGATGGGGAACCAGAGCGCGCCGTCGAGTGCATCGCAGAAGATCACCACCCCTAACACGGTGCTCAGAAAGCCTACCGCGAGCAGTTCGCGCCAGCGCGTGCGCAGGTAGTCGACACCGAGCAGGATCATCACAAGACGGACCATGGCTTGATCTTCCCTTCGCTTGGAGATCGTGGCTGAAGAACCGCAACTGAGTAACGCATCGACCGCCGGCAACACAACGATGATAGTTCGTTGTGCACGACTCGACCCGGGCTTTGATGTTGTTCAGAACAATTCAACGTCGTCGCATTGCGCGCGTTCGGCGCCCTTAAGATCGAATCGTCATACCGTAATGTCGAACGCAGCGTTCAACCGGTTGGCCCCTGCCTGCGTGCAAATCTGGAATCTGCTCGGCGCCGTAAATACTTTCTACTATCGCGGTGCTACGGTTGGATTGCGGCAAGGCGCGACTCAATCAAACTGTTCAACTCGATCAGGACGCGGATATGAAACTTAGCAACAACGACACCGCAGTGGTATTTATCGACCCTCAGAACGATGTGCTCAGCGAGCATGGCGTGAACTGGGGAGTCGTAGGCGCGAGCGTGACGGAAAACCGCACCATCGACAATATGGAACGCATTTTCGAGGCGGCGAAAGCGCAGCAATACGAAGTCTTTATCTCGCCTCACTACTTCTATCCGACCGACTACGCGTGGAAGTCATACGGCCCGCTCGAGCAAGGCGAAGTGGAGACTCGCAGTTTCGCGCGCACGGGGCCGCTGAATCTCGGCGGGTTCGAAGGATCGGGCGCGGACTGGCTTGCACGGTTCAAACCATACATCGAAGACGGCAAAACGGTCGTGACGAGCCCGCACAAAGTATGGGGACCGCAGACCAACGATCTGACTCTGCAATTGCGCAAACGAGGTATCGGCAAGGTGGTACTCGGCGGCATGCTGGCCAACATCTGCGTCGAATCTCACCTGCGCGAACTGCTCGAGCAGGGCTTCGAGGTCGCGGTCGTGAAAGATGCGACTGCGGGGCCGCGGCACCCTGTGTGGGGAGACGGCTATCAGGCCGCCCTGGTCAACTACCAGTTCCTGGCGCACGCGGTGCTGACAACCGACGAGGTCGTAGCCGCGATGCAATAAGCGAGGCGGCGTTGCCGCCCGATCTCTTTGCGAAGCGAAACAATTCGCTTGCGCCAGGAATGGCTTCACGTCCCCGTTGTGACGGGGACCTGGATCTTTTTCGCTGGTTCGCTTCGCACGAAGCGTTTAGATAGCGCGCGCCGCACGGGAATATCGACATACCTGTCGAGGATGGCAATCAGCGCTAGCATCGCGCAAAGAAATGCCAGAAGTCCATCGGCGCCATACATGCGCTCCCTGTTGACGGGGAGCTTGGACAGGAACATGAGGACAGGTACGTGTGTGATGTAAAAAATTCGGAGTTCTTGACCTTCCCAGTGTGGGAAGGTCCATGCTGTCACCGTCTTCCCGGCCACCGGCTTTCGCCCGACTACCGTTCAAGCCCAGGTACGAAACCAGGACGGAAGGTCGTACTTGTAGTTCTCAACCAAGGAGATGCAACATGCACAAGCGGGTCCTCGTTCGAGCTTTCGGAATCTGTACGGCGTTCGCGATCGGCGCCGCCAGCGCCGCCGCCAACGCGCAGCAGGCCGCGTCGATGCCCGGCATGCATATGAACATGGCCGGTTCCTCGGCTGACTCCTCGCCAGCCACACAGGCATTCCAGCAGGCAGACCAGAAAATGATGCAGCACATGAGCGCGCCCCCATACACCGGTGATGCGGATAAGGACTTTGTCACGCACATGCTGCCGCACCATCAAGGCGCCGTCGACATGGCTGAGGTCGAATTGAAGTACGGCAAAGACCCGCAGATGAAGAAGCTGGCAAGCAATATCGTGAAGACGCAGAAAGAAGAAATCGCAATAATGAAACGCTGGCTGGCAAAACACGAGGCCAAGTGAGCGATCTCGTCTGCGCGCGGCAACCGGCTCAACAGGATGCCGAGCCAGCGATCGCATGTGAGGTTCAAAGGTTGTCGATCTCGATCGGCTCGATCGCGTCGGCAATCTCAAAGCCGAAGATCTTTCCGTAGAAGTACAGTTCGGCCTCGAGGCAACGCCGGATATTGTCGGCAACGCGAAAGCCATGTTGCTCCTCGGGAAACACGATCGATGCGACTGGCAAACCCTTCGCACGCACCGAACGGTACATCGCTTCGGCCTGGTCGGGCGGCACGACCTTATCTTTGCCACCCTGGAAAAGGATCATCGCGCAGGACAGCCGGTCGGCATGATTGATCGGCGAGCGCTCGCGATACAGCGCCTTCTGTTCCGGATACGGCCCGACCAGCCGGAACAGGTAGCGCGATTCGAATTTATGCGTGCCTCGCAGCAACGCTTCCAGATCGCCGATCCCATAGTGGCTTGCGCCCGCCTTGAAGCAGTCGCGGAAAGTCAGCGCGCAAAGCGCTAGATATCCGCCGGCGCTGGCGCCTCGCACGGCAAGGCGTTCTTTATCGACAAGACCCTGGTTGACCAGATAGGTCGCCGCGGCGACCGCGTCGTCCACGTCGTCGACGCCCCAGCGCCCGCTCAGTTGCTGCCGGTAAGCACGGCCGTAGCCGCTGCTGCCGCTGTAGTTGACATCCACCACCGCGAAGCCGCGGCTGGTCCAGAATTGAACGTTCCATTTGAACGATCGGTCCGACGAACTCGTCGGGCCGCCATGTGCTACCACGAGCAGTGGGGGGCGCTCGTCGGCGGGGCCCGCATGGTCCGCGTTGAATGGCGGATAGTACAGCGCATGCGCGGTCCTGCCGCCCGTCGACGGATAACTGATTGGCTGCGCGATCGACGTATAGGCGGGATCCACGTCGGTCCGGCTCGAGCTGCGCAGCACGCGATGCGTGCGGGCCGTCAGGTCGAACTCGACGACCGCTTCGGACGATGCCGGCGTGGCGGCGATGAAAACTGCCTTGTCGCCATGCACGTGAAGGTCGCGCATCATGCAGAACGGCATGTCGACCGGCTCGAAAACTCGCGCGGCGGGATCGAGTATGGCAAGGCGCGAGTCGGTGTCCTGCTCGTAGATGCAGAGAATCCGCCCATTCGCATCGAAGCCGTAGGTCGTCATGCCGAACAGCCATTGCGGCTTGCCGAATTCCGCCGCGATCGGGTGCAGTGCAATCATTTCGTCGCCGTCGATACGATAAAGATTCCACCAGCCGCTGCGGTCGGACACGACATGAAGCTGCCCCGCGGGCGACCACGCAGGTTGAAACAGCGACTCCGTAACTCCCGCCGCGAGGCGGCGCGGCGTGCCAATGCGGCCATCGCCGCCGATATCGGCGAGCCAGAGTTCCGTGGCGTCCCACGGCATGTCGGGATGGCTCCATGCGAGCCATGCAAGACGGCTTCCATCGGGACTTAGACACGGCGATGAGAAGAAGTCGTGTGTGTCGGCAATGCGCGTGAGTGAACCGGAGTCGAGATCGATCGCAGCGAGGAAGTTGTCCGGTTCGTGATCGTGCCCGCGGTGGTCTTCGCATACGGCAATTAGCCGTCGATGCCGGCTGTCTTCGACCAGATCGGCGAAGCGAAGTCCTTCCGCTCCGGTTTCGGTTCCGTTCAATGCGCGCGGCATGCCGGTGCCGTCGGCGTCGAGCGTATAGAGGCGTTGATCGGCCGCATTGCTGAAGTACACGCCGCCACTGCCGACCGCATACGCACCGCCGCCGTATTCATGCACTTGCGAGCGCACGCTGACAGGCGCCGGCAGCAGATCGGATGCAGCACCGCCTGCGTAACGGACCAGTGCATTGCGTCCTTGTTCCTGCGGCCGGCCTTCGGTCCAATAGATGGCGTCGTGCGCGATCGCGGGCTGGCCCAGACGGATCGTGTCGCCGACGATCAGGTGCGTCGTAACGGGAGACTTCCAGGCGCCATACGGTTTGATTGCAGGAACGGTTTTCATGTGTCCGGGTAGCATCGTCAGGTGGTGGAGCTGCTGCATGCATCACCTTATCGCAAACAGCGATCACCCGGTACCGCACACATCGCCTGATCGTCCCCGGCTTCCATGTGGCAGCGAGGACGCCGGCCGGCCGCGTCCTCGCCCGCCAGACGCTTACTGCCTCGCCATCTTCACGATGGTGAGCGTGCCGTCCACGTTTTCGACGCGCACCTTCACGTTGTCGCCTTCCTTGACGCTTCTCGCCATCGCCGGATCTTTCGCCTTGAAGGCCATCGTCATGGCGGGCATGCCGACATTGCTCAGCGCTCCGTGCTTGAGCGTCACCATGCCGCTCGCCGTATCGACATGTTTGACGACGGCATCGGTCATCGCGTCGTTGCCGGCCGCCGGCGTATGGCTCATGGCGCCCGCGCTCATCTTCATGCCCGACATGTCGTCGGCAAACGAGGCACTGCTGGTTGCGGCAGCAGCGAGCGAAATGAACAAGATAATCGACTTCTTCATGATATTTCTCCAGAGTGGGATGACGGCACGGACGTGCCGATAGGGGGCGATGGCACTCGCGCGCCGCTCGCGACTGCAAAAGACTTCGGTGCTTCGCGGTTGCGCGGCAAACGGCGTCGTTGCAACAGCAACCAGGCGGCGGGAATCACGAACATCGACAGCAGCGGCGCGGTAATCATCCCGCCGACCATCGGCGCGGCAATCCGCTGCATGACTTCGGAGCCCGCGCCGTGTCCGACCATGATCGGAATAAGACCCGCGAGCACGACCGCGACAGTCATCGCTTTCGGTCGTACGCGCAGCACGGCGCCTTCGCGGATCGCATCGACAAGCGTCGCTTCGTCGAGCGGCTCGCCGTGCTTCAGGCGGCGATTCAATGCCTCCTTCAGGTAAAGCAGCATCACCACGCCGAATTCCGCGGCCACGCCCGTCAACGCGATAAACCCCACCGCGGTCGCTACCGACACCGCGTGGCCGAGGATCCAGATCAGCCAGAATCCGCCGACCAGCGCGAACGGCACGGTCGACATTAGAAGCAGCGCGTCGGCGGCCGAGTTGAACGTGAGGAACAGCATCACGAAGATCACGACCAGCGTGACCGGAATCACCATCCGCAGTTTCGCCGCTGCGCGCTCGAGATGTTCGAACTGTCCGGACCACTCGATCGAATATCCGGCCGGCAGCGCGACCTTCTGCGCGACGGCCTGCTGCATCGCCTTCACCGCGGTTTCGAGGTCGACATTGCGGATATCGATGTAGACGTACCCGGACAGTCGCGCGTTTTCGCTGCGAATCATCGGTGGACCATCGTCGATCGTGATATGAGCGACATCGCCAAGCGTAATCTGCGCGCCGCGATCGGTGACGACCGGCAACTCGCGCAGTTTTTCGACCGAGTCGCGCACGCCTCGCGGATAGCGGATATTGATCGGGAAACGCTCGCGGCCTGCAATCACTTCGCCCACGTTATCGCCGCCGACCGCCATCGACACGACGTCCTGGATATCGCCGACCGAAAGCCCGTAGCGCGCCGCGGCCTGCCGGTCGATATCGACGTGGATGTAGTGTCCGCCGTTCAGTCGTTCCGCGAGCGCCGACGTGACGCCCGGTACGCCCTTCACCGCGCTTTCGACTTGCGCGGCAACCTCATCGATCTTCGTCAGCTCCGGCCCGGAAACCTTGACGCCCACCGGTGTCTTGATACCGGTCGACAGCATGTCGAGCCGGTTGCGGATCGGCGGCACCCAGACATTCGAGAGCCCCGGCACCTTCACGGTCCGGTCCAGTTCGTCGACGAGCTTCTGTGGCGTCATGCCCGGCCGCCACTCGCTGCGCGGCTTGAACTGGATCGTCGTCTCGAACATTTCGAGCGGCGCCGGATCGGTGGCCGTATCGGCGCGGCCCGATTTGCCGAATACCGTTTCTACCTCGGGCACGGTCTTGATCAGCCGGTCTGTCTGCTGCAGCAGTTCGGACGCCTTGTTGGCCGAAATTCCAGGCAGAGCGGTCGGCATATAGAGCAGGTCGCCTTCGTCGAGCGGCGGCATGAACTCGCCACCCAGATGCGATAGCGGAATAACCGTTAGTGCGAGCGCGACGGCCGCGAGCCCGATCACGAACCACGGCCGTCGCAACGTGCCGTTGAGCAGCGGCCGATACAGCTTCACCAGCACACGGTTGATCGGATTGCTGGTTTCGCGCGGAATGCGCCCGCGAATCAGGTAACCCATCAGCACCGGCACGAGTGTGACCGACAGGCCCGCGGCAGCGGCAATCGTATAGGTCTTGGTGAACGCGAGCGGCGAAAACAGCTTGCCTTCCTGCCCTTCCAGCGAAAACACCGGGATAAACGAGAGCGTGATGATCAGAAGCGAGAAGAACAGCGCGGGCCCCACCTCGGCGGCCGCAGTCGCGATGACCTCCCAACGCTGCGCGGTTGTGATCGGCGTCGCGGGATGCTCGTGCTCGTATGCTTCGAGATGCTTGTGCGCGTTCTCGATCATCACGATCGCGGCATCGATCATGGCGCCGATCGCGATCGCAATGCCGCCGAGCGACATCAGGTTCGCGTTCACGCCCTGAAAGCGCATCACGATAAACGCGGCGAGCACGCCGAGCGGCAACGACAGGATCGCGACAAACGCACTGCGCAGATGGAACAGAAACACAGCGCAAACGAGGCCGACGATGACGAATTCCTCGATCAGCTTGTCCCGCAGGTTGTCCACGGCGCGTTCGATTAGCTGGGAGCGATCGTACGTGGTCACGACTTCGACGCCGGGCGGCAGCGATCGCTTGAGGTCCGCGAGCTTCGCCTTGACACCTTCAATGGTGGTAAGCGCGTTCTTGCCGGACCGCATCACGATCACGCCGCCGGTCACTTCGCCCTGGCCGTTCAGTTCCGCGATGCCGCGGCGCATTTCGGGGCCGATCTGGATGCGCGCGACATCGCCGAGCAGTACCGGCGTGCCCGCGTCGTTGGTGCGCAGCACGACGTTGCGGAAATCATCGAGCGAGTGCAGATAGCCCGACGATCGCACCATGTATTCCGACTCCGCGAGTTCGACGACCGAGCCGCCCGACTCCTGGTTCGCCTTCTTCAAGGCGTCGGCCACCTGCTGCTCCGGGATGTTGTAGGCACGCAGCTTGTCAGGATCGAGTACGACCTGATACTGCCGCACCATGCCGCCGATGCTCGCCACCTCCGAGACATCGGGCACCGCTTTCAACTCGAACTTCAGGAACCAGTCGTTGAGCGCGCGCAGTTGACCGAGGTCGTGGTGGCCGTTGCGATCGACGAGCGCGTACTCGTACACCCAACCCACACCGGTCGCGTCCGGCCCGAGCGAGACGGTCGCGCCCGGCGGCAGACGGCTTTGCACCTGGTTCAGATACTCGAGCACGCGCGAACGCGCCCAGTACTGGTCGGTCTTGTCGTCGAACAGCACATAGACGAAGGCGTCGCCGAACGACGAGTAAGCGCGGATCGTCTTTGCGCCCGGTACACCGAGCAGCGTGGTCGTGAGCGGATAGGTGACCTGGTCTTCGATCACCTGTGGCGCCTTGCCGGGATACGACGCCTTGATGATGACCTGCGTATCCGACAGATCGGGCAGTGCATCGAGCGGTGTTTCACGCAACGAATACACACCCCATGCGACGACGAGCACGGTGGCCAGCAAGACGAGAAAGCGGTTCTGAATCGACCATCGAATGATGCGCGCGATCATTTGGCGCCTCCTGCGGGTTCGACCTTCGTAAGCTGATAGCCGTCGCCGGACGGTTTGAAGACGAAGTGCACGGTGTCGCCAACCTTCACCTCCGCGAACGCATTCGGCGCGGGCTTGCTGAACGACATCGTCATCGCGGGCCAGCCGAGCGCGGGAATCGGCTCGTGCGAGAACGTCATGTTGGCGGACGTGATCTGTTCGACCTTTCCGGTCGTTTCGTACGTCGAGGTCGAGGCCGCGGCGGCAGCCGATGCCGCTGCAGACGCCGACGCGCCGGGCGCTGCCGCATCGCTAGCCGGCCCAGACGCCGACGCGCCTTCGATACGCGGCAGCACCGACTTCAGACTCGCTTCGGAGTCGATCAGGAACTGCCCCGATGCAACGACCGTGTCGCCGTCGTTCAGACCGCCGAGCACTTCCGTTTCGTTGCCGACGTCGTTGCCGACCGTGACGGTGGCAGGCTGCAGGCGTCCATCGCCGTTTCTCACGATCACGACCGAGCGCTTGCCGGTGGCGATGACCGCTTCGGACGGCACGAGCAGGCGCGACACCTTGTTCGCACCGCTGACATGCACGCGCATCAGCATGCCCGGTGTGAGTTTGCCGTCCGGGTTGTCGATTTCGAGCCGCGCCTGCAACGTGCGGCTCGTCGTGCTGATGCCCGGCAGGATTTCGCGAATGCGGCCCGTGAAGTGCCGGGTCGGGTCGCCGCTGAAGGTCGCATCGACGCGCATGCCGGGCCGCGCATCGAGTGCGAGTGCCTCCGGAATCTCAACGATCAGCCACAGCTTCGACAGGCCCGCTACTTTCGCGAGCGTTTGACCCGGCGTCACCATCGCGCCGTCGCGCACGTTCAGTTCGCTGACGACGCCGTTTTCGGGCGACGACAGCACAATATGCGTCTGTGCGCGGCCCGTGCGATCGAGGCTCGCGATCACACCTTCGGGAATCGACATCGCACGCATGCGCGCGCGCGAGGCCTGCAGCAACGCATCGTCCATGCCGCCGCGTTTGAGCGACAGATATTCCTCTTGCGGCGCGAGCCAGTCGGGCACGAACAGCGATGCGATCGGCGCGCCCTTCGCGATACGCTGCATCGGCGCGCTGGCGTAGAGACGGTCGATATAGCCATTCACGCGCGATTGCACGACGTCGGCTTGCGACTCATCGAACTGCGTGGTGCCGATCGCATCGAAGCCTTCGCTCGTCTCGCGCCGGTGCACGGTTGCGTAGCGGATGCCGAGGTCCTGCTGCAAGCCCGGATCGATGCGTATGCCGGTGCTGCCGCCGCCTTCGTCCGCATAGACAGGCTGCAATTGCATGTCCATGAACGGCGATTTGCCCGGCTTGGCGAAATGCTGGTTCGGCACCATCGGGTCGTGCCAGTACAGCACTTTGCGGCCGGTCTGCGGATCGACGCCGGCACCCGGCGTCGAGGCGGACATTGCGGTGTCCATCGGGGCCGGCGCCAGGGCGCGATGCGTGCCGGCGACATACCCTGCCGCCAGCAGGGCCGCGCCCGCGAATACGCATGCGACGGCCTGTACGAGTCGTTTTGGGTTCATGTTCATCCTCATTGGCCGGCGGCCGCGATTACGTCAGGAGGTAGCACCTGGTATTCGAGTCCGGCCCAGACGAGCGACACCTGCCGTTCGAGATTGAGTATCTGCAGCTCCGTTTCGAGCTGCATATGGCGCGCTTCGAAAGCGTCGGCGAGCGAGCCGGTTCCGGACCGGTAGGCCGCGTTGGCCAACTGCACTTTCTGATCGGCGGCGGGCAATACGGTCTGCTGCAGATTGGCGAGGCGGTCGCGGCCGCTCGCAAGCTTCGTCGAGAGCGACTGAATACCGGCCATCACCTGCCGCTCGGCGTCTTCGTAGTTGAGCCGCGCCTCGGTACCCATTTCCGATCTCTGCTCGACGTCGCGGTCCTCGAGATTCTTGCGGTTGATCGGCAATGGAATCGACACGCCGAACGACACGTAGTCGGAGAAATTCCCGCCGCGTTTGAAATAGGTCAGTCCCCACGTCCAGTTGGGACTTCGGTCGCTACGCGCGACGTCGGTCGCCGCATCGGCTACCGAGATGGCCGTGCGCGCCGCGATCAGCGCGGGCTGCACCTGTGCGATCTGCTCGGCGCTCATGCCCGGTACCGCGGAATCGAGCGACGGTGTCTGGTCGGCGACTTCGAGTACGTTGCCGGCCGCGGTCCAGCGCGACAGATTGATCAGCGCGGCCTTCTCGTCCTGCTGCGCATCGATCAGCGCATCGCGCGCATTGCCGAGCATCACACGCGCCTGGGCAATATCCGTCGCGCTGCCTTGCGCGCCGCGGTATGACGCCTGCCGGGCCGCGAGTTCGTCGTTCAGATGATCGACGAGCGCCTTGTTCAGCGTAACGGCCTTCTTTGCGTAGACGGCGTTGAGCCATGCCATCGCGGTCTGCTGCCGGACTTCGGCGAGCTTCTCCAGGTAGGTCGTCCGGTCCTGATCGACAGTGCGATTGGCAAGCGCGGTGCGCAGGCGGCGCTTCGCCGGCGAGACCCACTCCTGCTCTATGCCGATACCGCGCATCGTGAAATCGTCCTGGCCGATCGTGAAGGCCTGTGGACCATTGATCGGCAGATCTTCGACGCTTAGTTTCAACGTCGGATTCGGCAATTGCCCTGCCTTGACGACGACGGCCGAATCGCCGCGCACGGCGGCTTGTGTGGCCTCGATCGACGAGGAACGCTCCTGCGCCACCTGAAGTGCCTCGTCGAGCGTCATGCCGGGGCTCTGCGCGTAAGCGGCACGGGCGGCGAACATGACGAATGCCGCGAGCGCGACAAGGCGCAACGCGACGCGCCGGCTGCGCGGCGGCGAAAATGGGAAAAACATGTCAACCCCGAATGGTCGAGCCTACGCCGCGCTCGAGCGAACGTGAGAGAACGGGCGTAAAGGCTCAGGTCCTCAGCGAGGACAAAACGTCACCGCGCACGCGCGGTGTGCCGGAGGATCGGAGTCAGACGGAGCGCGGAGGTCGCCAGAGGCCATCCGGCGCGCGGATGGAAAGCGATTGCGAGTAGTGGAAAACGATGCGGCTCGAAGCCGGTGCTGCGTAGCGCACGACGCTCGCACCGGTGCCGGAATAGTAGAGACTGCCGAACCCGCATTGCGCGGTCATCTTGCAGAACCCAGCCTTCGATGCCTTACCGTCCGGCGACGGCTGCATCGAGTCGCAACCGGACATGGCATCGGCCATGCCGCTCGCGTCCGCCGCCACGGCGGACTGCTGCATCGGACAATCCCCGGTCAGGCCGCTCGCTGCCAGCCCACTGAGGGGCAGCATCGCACACAGCAACAACACGAAGAGGGTTCGAATGAATTTCATGGCGACAATCGGGCGTCGCGACATTCTAGCGGGTTCGCAAGACTTGCGCATCGCGCTCGCGGTGCCTCGCGTCAATCAGTGCGGGCAAGCGCATGGCGAAGCTCGCCGTGCTCCGGCGTCGGGCCGGCACAATCGGCTGCCTGCCTGAGCGCGCGCCGCCCACGCTGAAGGTCGCGAAGTGCTGACGGGCTTGCGCAGCGGTTCGTCGTCGTTGCTCGCGGATTCGCTCGACTTCTTCGGCGACGCTGCAATCTACGGCATCAGCCTGTTCGTGCTCGGCTCCGGTCTGGCGATCCGGGCATACGCACAATGTTGTGCGGGCCGCTACGCTCACGCTACTGGCGCTGCTCATCGGCTTCAGTCTCTCCATAACGGTTGCGCTATCGCTCGCCCTTATCGCGGACATCGACAGCCCGCGAGCAGGGCTCATTCGCGTTCAACCTCTCGATCTGACGAGGCTGTTGCAGTCGCTGACGAAGTAATGCGAGCATCGGGAAGAGAATAGAAGCCCGTAATGCTGCCGACGCGCACCATGCCTTGCCCCCAAACCGGTACCGACTCCGCGGATTCGCGTCGGATACGACAGTGCAGCCATTGTCATGCCTTGCGCGCCGGGCCCGAACCCATGGCCCACAATCATCAGGCCGACAAGCACAATGTGGCCCGACCAATTTGCGCTGCATCAATTGCGCACTCACCATGTGCGGGCAATGACAGTAACGCGGCGAGCTCGTCCATGCGGCCGCGCGGTTCGACGGAGACAATTCGACATGAAGATCAAGGAAGCCATCGAGCGATTCCCCGGCGGCATGATGGTTATCCCGCTGCTGTGGGGTAGCCTGCTCAACACCTATTTCCCGCACGTACTTTCGATCGGCAGTTTTTCGACATCGCTCGCACACGGCGCGTTGCCGATTCTTGCTGTGTTCTTTGTCTGCATGGGCGCCGAGATCCAGTTGAAGACCGCGCCACGCGCGCTAAAGAACGGTGCCGCCATTACGATTTCGAAACTCGTGAGCGGTGTCGCAATCGGTCTGTTCGTCAGCTATATCTTCAAGGGCAAGCCGATATTCGGACTGTCCGGCATGGCAATCATTGCGGCCATGACCAATGCGAACATGGGTCTTTATGCGGCGCTGACCAAGCAGTTCGGCGACGAGGTCGATCGCGGTGCGCTCGCCGTGCTGTCTATTCTCGAAGGGCCGTTTATCACAATGGTCGCGCTCGGCGTATCGGGCCTTGCGAAAATACCGTTCATCGAGCTACTTGCGACGATCCTGCCGATCCTGATCGGCATGTTGCTCGGCAATCTGGACCGCAACATGCGATCGTTCCTCAAATCAGGCGGCGATTTGCTGATTCCGTTCTTCGCGTTCGGCCTCGGCGCACAGATCAATCTGCACGCGATTCTCGGAGCGGGCGTGTCCGGCATTCTGCTCGGACTCGTGACGCTGGTATTCGGCAGCATCGTGAATATCATCGCATCGCGATTGGCAGGCGGCACCGGCGTCGCCGGGGCGGCTGTGTCGACAACCGCAGGCAACGCGGTCGCAACGCCGACAGCAATCGCGGCCGTCGATCCGCATCTCGCGTCGTTGATCGCCGTTGCGACGCCGCAAATCGCGGCATCGACGATTGTGACGTCGCTGCTGGCGCCGTTGTTGACGGCGCTATACGCGAAGCGTTTCAAAGGACGGCGCAAACATGAAGACGACGTCAGAGCAGCGTCGCCGCTCGCGAAGCCGGCGGACGCTGCGTGAGACCTTGAGCGTGCTTCAGGTCCAAGCCCGCGGCGCAGAGAAAGAACGCGTGCCTAGCCGCTTGTCGCCGCGTTCCGAGCAGCGGTATTCGCAGCAGGCGCGCAGTCTTTAGCGTATTCGGCGTTCAACCGGTTCCGCGCGTCGCCGATATCGGGCGAGTAGTTGTCCAACGCGGGCCGGTAGCCGAACGATTCCAGCTCTCTTAGTTCGCGCGAGACGTCCGCCCGGGACGGCGCGCCGTGCGCCGGCTTGAACGGATAACTGTCGCACTCTTTCCGGGTAAGGTGTTGCGATGCGAAGGCAAACGAACTTGCCAGCATCAAGGCAAGCGGCACCGCATGCAGGAACGCTGCTTTCATGGTTGTCTTCCTCCATCTCGTGTAGTCGAACAGCCATCGATCAACTTTCGATGACCGTTGTCCGACATTACGTCGCACGCGCTCTCACGGCGCGATCGATCGGATGAAGGTTTGTTTATGCAGGCTGCGCCCTGAACGACATCGGCGGCGACTCATCCTCCGAGAGTCGAAGGCAAGTACCTCGAATCGTAGTTCGACGATGGCGACAGCGGCACCACGACGTGTACGTAAATGACGAAGTATCACGCGAGGCGCGCGAGCTACTCGCTCGCGTCGGTGAATAAAGCCTTGCGAATGATCGCGTGCACGCCCCAATTACCATCCACCACCTGCGTCACACCGAAGTCCACTGCCACCGACATCAGCGAAATCGCTTCATCTTCGCTGAGCCCCTTGGTGGTCATCAGAAAGCGCCGCGTCTTGATGAACGCATCGCGCATGGCCTGATCGAGCGTCGACTTCTCATAGACTTTGCTTTGCGCATGAGAGCCGAACTCGGTCAGGTAGTTTGGATGACTGAATCCATGCAATACCCAATCATCGGCTGTTTCGACCAACGGATACGTAAGATCGGCAAACGGTTTCCCGGCAAGCGTCGCCTTCTTGTGCAGGATCAACTGGAAATCGCCAGTCAACGAGCACTCGATCGCGGTACCGCACAGCTCCGAATCTCCTTGCGATGCATGCGGATCGCCGACCGACAGCAGCGCCCCTGCGACGCCCACGGTCAGATAGACGCTGGCGCCCCGCGCGACGCGCCAGTTGTCGAGATTGCCGCCGAATGCGGACGGCGGGATCGAATCGATCAACCCGTCCTGCTGCGGTGCGACCGCGATCAGCCCAAAGTGCGGACGGACCGGAATTCGCACGTTCTTCAGTACGTCGTGATTTTCGACAACCGTCGAGTGATCGACGGGTACGCCTGGATAGTCGATGGTCGGATGCACGACGCCGAACGGATCGCGCTGCGGCGTCCACCGGTAGTTGTAAACGGCGCGTGCAAACGACGAACCGTGCTCCGGCAGGTCGGCATCGAGTTCATAGATCGTAATGACTTCGCGCGGCTTCGGCTCCGTCAGCAATTCCCGATAGTGAAAGCCCCACCATGCCGCGGCATTGCTGCCGAATGCCCGGCCCGCGAAATGCGGGTTGGCGCAGCGACGCGGATGCACATCGAGAATCTTCACTTCGAGCACGTCGCCAGGCTCCGCGCCGCGCACGGCGACCGGCCCGGTGCAGATATGCACGCCGAACCCTTCGCCTGCGCCACGTCCATAGATCGACGCATCGATCGGTCCGGCACCGCGCCGGTTCACATTCTTGCGCTCCGCCGTCCAATGAAACACGCTTTCGGCACCGGGGTCGCCGGCTATCATGCGCGCCCAGTCGTCGGATGCATGCTGCGTGAGCGTTTCGATCGTCACGGTGTCGCCGCTGTCGACCTCGAGCACAGCCTTCAGATCATGCGAAAAGTAGCCCCAGTGCACGGTATTGGCAGTCGCGCGCAACAGATGGTGGCGCGGTCTCGGCAACCGGCGGCTGCCGCCCTTGCTGTTCGCGACGACGCGTGCCTTCGCCGGGGCCTGGGCGACCATCGTATCGGAGCCATCGTCGACCTCTCCTGGCGTTACTGTCAAAGATGCCGTACCGTGAGCAAGAGCGACCGGCTGCGCATGCGCGAGCAGCGACTCGGCATTGAGCGGCACACCGCGCGACATGCGCCGAACGAGATGACGCGCGAGTTCGAGACCGGCTCCGTGCCGGAACGCACGCGGCGACATCTGATACTGTTCGCGAAACGCGCGGCTGAAATGCGCGGGATCGTTGAAACCCCAACGAAAGCAGATGTCCGAGATCGACATCTTTTCGTAGAGCGGGTCGACAAGTTCCGCACGGCAGCGTTCGAGCCGCCGCTGCCGCAAATAAGCGGAAAAGTTCTGGTTAACCGTCTCGAACAGTTTCTGCAGGTAACGCGACGAGACACGCTGCTCCTGCGCAATCGCGGCGAGGCTGATCGTTGGATCGCCAAGGCGTTCATCGATCGTGCGGCATACGCGCGCGAAGATCGCCGCCTGCGAGGCGGTCAAGCCATTGATGCTCGCTTCGCGCTGACGTCCGGCGAGGCACGCAACGAGAAACTCCGCAAGGGCGAGTTCGAGGGGCCGCAACTCGCTTACCGACAGCGTATCGACGCTCTCCGCAATCGAGGCGAGAAACCCCGAAAAGACATGTCCGATGCCCGCGTCGGCGGCAATCTTGCCGGCCCTTATCGATGACGAAGCAAAAAGGCGCGCGCCGACTGCCGGGCGCGGGACGCGCACGACGAACACGCGAAAGTCCGTCGCGAACTCCAGCGACGCCGGCTCGCGCGGCGGAAGATAAACGATGTCATGTACCGCAACCGGTTCGCGACGGCCATCAACGACAAGCGTCGCGTCGCCGTCGACGGCAAGCACGATCTGCAAGCTGTCGGTCGCCGATGACTTCAGTTCGAGCGTTTGCGCAACCGACGTCAGCACGCTGAGTGCGAAGCCGCCGATCGATGTCCGCGATTCAATGATGCCGTGCAGCGCACGCGCCGCTTGCGGCATGCCGGCGGCGCTGCTGCGCAGACCGATGCCGTCGAGCGCGTCGCGCCATGCGCGCAACCGCCCGGCTTCCGGGTAGGACTCGGTCGTGAAGCGCAGCGGTTCCAACGTAAGACTCCGGGGTCGTGACAAGCGACGCGGGAGCGCCGCGCTCGGCATCGCCCGGAACCGGCTCGGTAGGCCTCCTCGCAGCACCGGACGCGTTATCGCGGCTAGACAAGGCAACCTTTGTGCCACAGCTGCGCAAAAGCCGGTGCGAGCAATGTGCGGCGCATAGGCGTGCACATTGCTCAGGCAAGCGGCATGCACAGGAAGCGCGCAATGCCCTTTCGGCGAGCATCGACGCGCGCATTCCTGCGCCAGAGTCGCGCACGTGCACCGTACTGGCGCAGCGACTGGCGTGTCAGCCGCGCGTCAGCGAAGTCGAAACGGAAATCCAATCATCCGGCTGCAAACACGTTCTTTCGAATCGATCCGTGCACGCCCCAGTTGCCGTCGACCACTTGCGTGACACCGAAGTCGGCCGCGACCGACATCAGTGCAATCGCTTCGTCTTCGCTTAGCCGGTGCACCGTCATCAGAAAGCGGCGCAGCTTGCGAAACGCGTCGCGCATTGCCTTGTCGAGGCTCGCGTGCTGGGCGACTTCGGTTTGCGCGTTCGGGCCGAGCTCCGCGAGGTAATTCGCGAACGTAAAGCCGTATACGGACCACAATTCGTCGGTTTCAAGCATCGGATGCGTGAGTCCTTCCAGCGTTGTACCGGCCAGATCGCTCTTTCTGTGCAGCACGAATTCGAAGTCGCCGGTCAGCGAGCATTCGATCGCCGTGCCGCCCAGTTCGCTGTCGCCCTGCGCCGCATGCGGATCGCCGACCGAAAAATACGCGCCGTCGACCGCAACCGGGTAGAACATCTTCGCGCCCTTGCCGACACGCCAGTCGTCGATATTGCCGCCCGTGTAGCCCGGCGGAATCGAACTGACATAGTCGGACTCGGCGGGCGCAAGCCCCATCGTGCCGAAGTGCAGACGTGCAGGCACTTTCACGTTCGGCAGAACATGCTCGCGCTTGCGCACGAGCGTGTGATCGACTTTGACGCCCGGATAATCGATCATTGCGTGCACGACGCCGTCGGGGTCCGTCTGCGGCGTCCACACGTAGTTATAGACCGCCCGCGCATACGGTTCGCCCGCGGTGTCGAGCTCGAATATCGTCACGACTTCGCGCGGCTTCGGTTCTTCGATCAGATCGCGGTAGTGAAATCCCCACGATGCCGCGACATTCGAGCCGAAGCAGCGGCCCGCATAGCACGCGCTGCAGCTCGGCCGCGGCCGGACATCGAGAATCCGCACTTCGAGCACGTCGCCTGCCTGAGCGCCTTCGATGGCAACCGGCCCCGTCAGCAGATGCACGCCGACGCCCTCGCCGGACCCGAGCTTGAACGGCCCTTCGGTCGGACCCGCGCCGCGGCGCGGCACGGCCTTGTGTTCGCGCGTCCAGTGAAACACGCTTTCAGCGCCCGGGTCGCCGGCAATCATGCGCTCGTGGTCGTCGTTCGCGTGATGAGTCAGTGTTTCGATCGTCACGCGGTCGCCGGAGCGCACGGTCAGCGCCGGCGCGACCTGCTTGCTGAAGTAACCCCAGTGAACCGTTTCCGGCGATACGGCAAGAGTGTGATGCTTCATATCGTTTCGGACCTCGTGGCCATTTCAAACCCTGAATCGGCGCCCATCACGTTGAGGAATCTCGCCGTCAATGGATGCTGCGGATGCCTGAGCAGTTCGTGCGCCGGTCCTTCCTCGACGACGTTGCCGCCGCTCATGAAGACGACGCGATCGGCGACCTGATCGGCAAAGCGCAACTGATGGGTGGAGATAATCATCGTCAGCCCTTCTTCGCGCGCGAGCCGCTGAATCACGTCGAGCACTTCGCCGACGAGCTCCGGATCGAGCGCGGACGTCGGCTCGTCGAGCAGCAGCACGCGCGGACTCGGCGCCAGCGCACGCGCAATCGCGACACGCTGCTGCTGGCCGCCCGACAGGTGGCGCGGCAACGCATCGGCGCGATGGCTCAAGCCGACGCGCTCAAGCAGTTCGTCTGCGCGGCGGTTCGCATCGGCGGGTTGCATGCGATGCACCCAGCGCAATGGACCGGCGATGTTTTCGCGCGCGCTCAAATGGCTGAACAGGTTGAACTGCTGGAACACCATGCCGACGCCGACGCTCGCGCGCTCGTTGGCGATATCGCGCGCGCGCATCGGCCGGCCGTCTTCGCGATAGCCAAGCCTGCGCCCGCCCACGTGAATCTGCCCCGCGTCCCATTGCTCGAGATGGTTGATGCAACGAAGCAGCGTGCTCTTGCCGGAGCCGCTCGGGCCAAGCAGTGCGATCACCTCGCCTGCTTGCACGGTCAGATCGAAGCGGTCGAGCACGGTCTGCTTGCCATAGCGTTTATGCAGCCCCGTCACGCGCACGGCGGCCGGACGCTGCGCGAGTTGCGCGTAACGCTTCGCACGCTCGGCCGGCGACGGGCCCGCTGCGCGCGATGGCGCATGCGCAGGCAGCGCAGCGGCCATTGAAGCTGCGTGCGCCGAACCGGACGCCGCAGATTGCAGCGCTGCCGCCTCTGCTTCTCCGCCGCTGGGCATGGCATCCTGCGGCACCGCCGCATCGTCGGCGTTTGCGCCGCGCCGCCGCCACGGCAGAAGCCGCGCAAACCGCTCCGACGGAGCGCGATCGAGATCGAGCGCTGCTTCGGCGAATAGCTGAATCAGCGCAATCGCGCCGGTCAGCAGCAGATACATCAAGCCGGACGCAAAGAAGATCGAAAAGAAATCGAACGTCGACGATGCGAGCTGCGTGCTGCGCAGCGTCAGTTCGTCGACGGCGATCACGGACGCAAGCGACGAGTTCTTCAATGCGCTGACCGACTCGTTGCCGAGCGCCGGCACGATCGTGCGGATCGCTTGCGGCGAGATCACGCGGCGCATCAGCACGGCCGGCGTCATACCGAGCGCCTGTCCCGCCAGCAGTTGTCCGCGATCGACGCCGAGCACGCCGGCGCGCAGAATCTCCGCGATAAACGGCCCTTCGTTCGCCGCGAGCGCGAGGCCCGCGGCGCCCAAGGCACTCAGCTTGAGTCCGATATGAGGCAGCGCATCGTACGCGAATACGAGTTGCAGGATCAGCGGGGTGCCGCGGAAGATCACCGTATAACCGCGTGCGATCGCCGCGAGCGGGCCGACCTTGCTCAATTGCATCGCGGCGAGCACGAGGCCGACGAGCAAGCCGCCGGCGAGTCCGAGCACGGTCACGGCGATCGTAAAGCCGATTCCGCTCAGCAGATACGGCAAGCTCAAATAGTGCAGAAACAGATCCATCAGACAGTCACACTCAGTTCGATACGATCAGCTTCGGCGCTTCGAGATTTTCCGACGGCAGCGACCACTTTTTCAGCAGTTGCGCCTGCGCGCCCGACTTCTGCAGTGCGACGAGCGCCGCCATCACCGCCGCGCGAAACTCCGGCTTGTCCTTCGGTACGCCAATTCCGACCGAATAGGGCAGCGTGACGGCCGTCGCCTTTTCGAGCTTGTCCGGATAGGCCTTCACAGCCTGATCGACGGTGTTCACGTCGTTGATGTAGGTGTCCGCGCGGCCCGCGAGAATGGCCTGAATGCAGTTCGCGTTGTTGTCGTAGAGCTGGACCGTTGCTTCGGGTTTGCCCGCCGCCTTGCAGGCCGGGGCGAGGTTGTTGATCAGCGGCACTTCGACGTAACCGGTGTTTTCCGCAGCCGTCGTGCCGCACATCGTCGTGTTGATGCCGGTGATCTTCTTCGGATTGCCCTTCGCGACGAGCACGCCGTCGAACACCTTCGAATACGTGATGAAGTCCGCCGCTTTCGCGCGCTCTTCGGTTGCGTAGATGTCCGAGATCACGATGTCGGCCTGGCCGCTTTGCAGCGTCGTCAGCAACGCGGCGAACGTCACCGGCTTATAGGCCATTTTGAAGCCGAGGCAATCGCCGATCGCTTCGCCGAGGTCGATATCGAAGCCGATATATTTGCTCGGGTCGTTCGGATCGAGCGCTTCGTAGCCCGGCGTATGCGGGTTGATCGCGTTGGTCAGCGTCTTGCCCTTCAATTGCGGGTACTTCGCCTGCAGCGCCTTGCACTCCGCGGGGGTCGCGGTGCCTGCGGCCATTGCGGGGCGAGTGCCCACTAACAGTAGCGCCAGCAGACAGAGCGCGCCGGCGACAAGTTCGCGCCAGCGTCCGCGAGCGGCCGCCGAGCGCTGCCGGCCGTGCGCGTAGTCGATAAATTCTGTATGCATCGGGAGACTCCGTGAGCGGCAGATGTCAACGGCACACACCATGTACGCCTCATTGCATCGCACAAGCCCAAGCGTAGGCAGCCGAAATTCCGCGGACTTGTCTCGACGCGCACAAATACCTGGATTCAGGCGAAGAAGCGGGGCCGGACCATCCCGAGGCGGGCCGGCGACGCGGCTATCGCCATGAGTCGAATGAGCAGTTTGCTGATCCGCGATGCCATTCACGCGGCACATGGCGAGCTCTACAGTTCACCCATGCCGTACGAAAACGGTAACCCCTAACTCCTTCTGGAGACGCATCATGGTCGGAACCTTCGCATTCGCTTATTGGGTCAGCTTGTTCGCGCTGTTCGCAGTGTTTGCCGTCACGGGCATGTTCGGAATCGGTACGGCTTTTACCGCGCTGCTCAAGGTGCGCGCCTATCCAGCGCGCGCGCTCGGTGCGGTGGCCGGTGCGGTAATCGGGTTTGCGCTGCTCGGCGCACTGCCGATCTTCGGGTAAGCCCGCGCGCGGCGCGTTGCCGATCTTCGATCGATGCGCGCGCCGCGCAAGTTCCTCACGTTGTCCGCTACCCTCGTTTTTGCGGCCGTCTCAGCAGCATTTTCAAAAACTTTGCATACTACGTGCCGCGGCTTTCACGCCGGAACACGCAGAGTTAGAAAATCACCAAGAGGCGGTAGATGAAAACAATGACGGGGTGGACAATTCGGGGCAGGCTGATCGCGGGTTTCGGATCGGTCCTCGTTGCAGTGATCGCGCTCGCCGCGATTGCGATCTATCAGGTCGAGAACGTGCGCATGCGGCTCGACGACATCATCGATGTAAACGGCGTGAAAGAACGCTTCGCGATCAACTTCCGCGGCAGCGTGCACGACCGTTCGATCGCCGTGCGAGATGTGACACTGGTCCCCGCCGACGAATTGCCGAAAGTCATCGAACACATCAACAGCCTCGAGGCCGACTACGAGCAGTCCGCGCAGCCGCTCAGGCAGATCTTCGATCAGGGGGCGAACGTCACCCCCGAAGAACGGCAAATCTACGGACGCATCAATGCCGCACGCGAACGGACGCTGCCGCTGATCAGCCGCATCATCGAACTGCAAAAAAGCGGCGATACCGACGGCGCGCGCAAACTGCTGCTTGCCGACGCGCGGCCCGCCTTCGTCGATTGGCTCGCGGCGATCAACACGATGATCGACTTCGAAGAATCGCTGAGCCAGGACGAAGGCGAACGCGCACGCGAGATCAGCAAGCAGTTCCGTCTGCTGATGGCAACGCTCACGGCGCTCGCCTGTCTGTTCAGTGCCGGCGTCGCGTGGTTCGTCGTGCGCAACGTCACGCGGTCGCTCGGCGCGGACCCGCGCGACATGATCGCGTTTGCCGAGTCGATCGAGGCAGGCGATCTGTCGCGCCGCGCGCCGGTGCGGCCCGGCGACACCTCGAGCGTGATGGCGACCGTCACGCGGATGCGCAATAACCTCGCGGACATCGTGCAGCAGGTGCGGCAAGCCGCGCATGGCGTCGCGGACGCGAGCCGCGAGATTGCCCAGGGCAATGGCGATCTCGACGAGCGCACGCACGGCCAGGCGGCGGCGCTCGAACAGGCAACCAATGCACTCGGCAAGTTCGACGCCAGCGTGCAGTCGAACGCGGACAACGCGGTGCACGCCAATGAGCTCGCGAAGCGCGCGTCGGTCACCGCGAGTGAAGGCGGCGATGCGGTCGGCCGTGTCGTCGACACGATGCACGGCATCAATACATCGTCGAACCGCATCGGCGAAATCATTTCGGTGATCGACTCGATTGCGTTCCAGACCAATATTCTCGCGCTCAACGCCGCGGTCGAAGCCGCGCGAGCCGGCGCGCAAGGCCGCGGATTCGCGGTCGTTGCAGGCGAGGTGCGCATACTTGCGCAACGCAGCGCGGAGGCCGCTCGCGAGGTCAAAGCGCTCGTTCAGGACAGCGGCGCCCGCGTGAGTGAAGGCACGCGCCTCGTCGACGAGGCAGGTTCGACGATCGGCGAGGTCGTAGCCTCGTCAGGCAGCGTGACGACGATCATGAGCGAGATCAACGACGCGTGCCGGCAGCAGACGCAGCAGATCAGCGAAGTTCGCGCGATGATCGATCAGCTCGAGAACGGCACGCGCCAGAACGTGGCCCTCGTCCAGCAATCGGGCGCGGCGGCGGATGCGCTGCTCGATCAAGCCGAGCGTTTGCTGACGGCAGTGGGCGTGTTCAAGCTCGACAACAGCGCGGCGCAAGGCACCTGGAGCGAGGGCCGCTCGAGCGTCAACGCGGCATCGCCGGCTGCCCCGATGCTTTCAGCGGGCGCGGCCTAAGCGCGGCGTTCGTTGCTTATCGGCGTAACTGAGGCGTCACTGAGGCGTAACTGAGGCGTAACTGCGCCGCATCGTCGATACGCATCCAGGCACGCCCGGCGCTTCCGACGCGCCGCCGTTCCGAACGCATCTTTCTAACGGTTTGCACGTACAGGCCGAAGCGAATCGCCGAATGGTAAAGCATGCTTTACCATTCAGGCGATCGCCTTCCCCATACGAGCCAGGACAATAAAACGAACCGGACCGATGCGATGAACGATGCAATCCGCTTGCGCGCCGCTACGCCCGGCGACGAACCGTTTTTGATCAGGCTGCGTAGACTCACGATGACGGCGCATCTCGAACGCGCGGGCGAACCGGTCGACGACGAGTCGCACCGACTGCGCGCGCGCTCGAATCTGCATATCGCGCAGATCGTCTGCTGCAATGGCGAAGACATCGGCCTTATCAAGCTGGTGCGCGCGGAAACCGACTGGCATCTGCAACAACTACAGATACTGCCCGCCTATCAAGGCCGAGGCATTGGCACCAGGGTCATTCGTGCCATGCTCGTCGAAGCGCGCGAGGCACGCGTCACCGTTTCTCTAAACGTGCTGCACGGCAACCCCGCAGTGCACCTGTATGAGCGACTCGGCTTTCAGGTGACCGGCGAAACTTCAATCGAACTGAACATGACCTGCTGGCCTTAGCATCGCCAAGCACTCCATTTGATCGCATCGCATCATTTCCGGCTCAATTCCGATCGATAGAATGGCCAACGACGTCACAATAACGCGCTCGATTCATCTTCGAACACACGAGGGCTTCCAATGAACATTCGTCGAAAACTTGCCATGACGCTGATCGCTTCACTCGGCGGCCTCACCGCCATTGCAACCGCGGCAGGCGCGCACGCCGAGATT
Source organism: Paraburkholderia sp. SARCC-3016 (assembly GCF_031119615.1). NCBI lineage: Bacteria > Pseudomonadati > Pseudomonadota > Betaproteobacteria > Burkholderiales > Burkholderiaceae > Paraburkholderia > Paraburkholderia sp. SARCC-3016. Next base: position 65,821 of record NZ_JAVHZD010000035.1, read on the forward strand.
CAACGCTATACACCGGAACCTATGTGCAAGACGATGGACCCGCAAAACGGCATCGAGGCCACCGCCCGCGAACAGATCGCCGAAACGCCGCGCGGCCAGTTCGCCTACTACAGGCTCGGCCAGGGCAGCCCGCTCGTGCTTGTCACGGGCTTTCGCGCGACGCTGACGGAGTGGGACGCGGCCTTTCTGACCGAACTCGCGAAGCATCACGACGTGATCGTCTTCGACAATCGTGGCGTCGGCCGCTCGGAGGCAGATACGAGCTCGTTCTCGATCGACGATATGGCGCGCGACACGGCCGCACTGATCGACGCGCTGCATCTGCGCAAGCCGACTTTGGTCGGCTGGTCGATGGGCGGCGCAATCGTTCAGCAGTTGGCCATCGACTCGCCCGCCTCGATGGGCAAGATGGTGCTGTTGAGCGCGCCGGCTCCCGGCAGCTTCGGCACGCCCCTCTCGCCGCAGGTCGAAGCGACGTTGTCCGGCAAGCCCGGCGTCACGCTGGCCGACGTCATGGGCGTGCTGTTTCCCGCGGCGGACGTGAGCGACGCGGAGCGATGTTTCAAGCAGGACATGTTTACGCCGGCGGACTATGGCACGCACGCGATTTCAGGCACCGTTACCGCGGGTCAAACCGAAGCGCTACGCAACTGGGAATCGAACGATCGGGCCGGGCAGGCGCTGCGCGCGGTGCATATCTCTACGCTCGTGATGAGCGGCAATGACGATACCGTAGTGGTGCAGAAGAATGCGGAAGCGCTCGAGCAACTGCTGCCGAATGCGCGCCTGCTTGTCGTCGACGGGGCCGGGCACGCGATGATGTATCAGTATCCGGTGGCACTCGCGCGCACGATCAATTCATTTGCGGGCGAGTAATACCGCGAAATGCCGCCGCTTTTGCTTCAGGCGCTTTTGCTTCAACTCTTTGCGGCGGCGTCGTTCAACATCACGGTCCAGCCGAGTCCGCGCACATTGCGTATGACGGACAAGCCAAACTTCTTGCGCACCGAGTGGATCAGCACGTCCACCGCATTGCTTTCCACTTCTTTTCCCCACCCGTACAAGCGGTCTTCGAGCTGCTCGCGCGACAGAATAGTGCCGGGCCGCTCGAGAAACGCGAGCATCAGCGCAAATTCGCGCGCTGACAGCACCGACGTCGCGCCATTGACGCACAACGTGCGCTTGTCGAGATCGAGGCTCAGGTTTTCGTCGCCGAGACGCGACACCGCATAGCCGGCCTTGCGTCTGATCACCGCGCGGATTCGTGCGAGCAGTTCCGGTACCTGGAACGGCTTGAGCATGTAGTCGTCGGCGCCGAGATCGAGCCCCTGAACACGCGCGTCCAGTTCGTCGCGCGCGGTCAGGATCAGCACCGGAACCGGGTTGCCCTTCGAGCGGCACGTTTTCAGCAGTTCAATGCCGCTCATGCCCGGCAAGCCCAGATCGAGCAGCACAACCGTGTATTCGGCCGCTTCTATCGCCGCGCAGCCGGCGATGCCGTCGCGCACCCAGTCGACGCTGTAATCGGCGTCTTTTAACGCACGCAGCAGGCTTTGTCCGATCTGCAGGTCGTCTTCAATCAGTAGCACTCGCATGATGTCGTGTCACGGCAGCGGGAACGGGTGTTCGATTTGCGGCGCGAAGCGCGAGGAGAACGGGGGAGCGGCGCCGGGTATCGGAATAATAGCCGACTCGAGGGCGCTCAGGACACCGGAAATAACGCGGTCGACTTCGTTGTGCACGCTACCATCCGGATTGCATAGCGCGGCGGCGAACAACGGCGCGCGGCGCTTCATAAAAAGGGGCCGGCCGCATGAGCGGCCGGCCGAAGGATTCTGGCTTACACCGATCGCCGAGCCAGAATCAGAGGGGCCGTGGATCCGGATCAGCGGGGAGCGTGACGGTTCGCGGGCCTGTCTTCGGGAGACGTTTCAATCGTACGTACGAAGAATTAGCCTTGAATGAGCGAAAACAGCAGGTGGTCGAGCCGCAGTCGGCCGCTAGGCCGCGCGCATGAAACCGATCGACGCGACAATGCCCGTTTGCCCATCGTCGCGATTCCTGAGCGACGCGGTGCCGCCGTACCTGGCGACGATCGCCTTGACGATGGAAAGGCCAAGCCCACTGCCTTCAATATCGGTGTTCGCACGAAAAAAGCGGTCGAACACGCGCGGCAGCAGTTCATCCGCAATGCCCGGTCCCGTATCGATTACCTCGATCCAGACCATGTCGCTGCGCACTTCCGTGCGCAAGTCGATCTTGCCGCCGTCCGGCGTATAGCGAATCGCATTGCTGACGAGATTGCGGATCGCAATGCCAAGATCTGCTTCGATCGCGCGTACCTTTGCGTTCACCATTTCTTGCGCGCCGATGTCGATATTGCGTTTCATCGCGATCGGCAGCACTTCGGCGACCGCCGCGACGACCATGTCCGACACGTCGACCTGCGTGACCGCCTCGCGTTGCAGCGACGCATCGGCGCGCGCGAGCCGCAGCATTTGCGCGATCATGCTGCCGCTGCGCGCAATGCCGCGGCGCAGCTCCTGAAAGCGCTCCTGATTGCCCGGTGCGATATCGCGTTGCAGATTGTCGGCCTGCAATTGCAGGGCGGTCAGCGGCGTGCGCAGCTCATGCGCCGCATCGGAGATGAATTTCCGTTCGCTCTCCATCGATCGCGCGAGGCGTTCGATCATTCGGTTGATCGAATCGACGAACGGGCGCAATTCGATCGGCACGCCGGTAGTGGGCAGCGCCTGCAGATGCGCGGCGTCGACCATCTGCACTTCGGACCCGAGCCGGTTCAGCTGCCGGAAAGAGAAGCGCACGACGAGCATCACGGCCGCACAGACAAGCGGCACCAGCACGAGAATCGGCCACAGCGTATTGACCGCTGCCTTCTCCGCGAGCTCGTGACGCACTGACGAACGTTGCGCCACCTGGATCACCTTCGGCGCGTCGCGCAACGTATAGATGCGCCACTGTTCGCCATTGACCATCTCGGAGCTGAAGCCGGCCGCCGCCTCGCGCGGCAGCGGCAACGAAGGATCGGTGGACCGGTACGGCGTTTCGAGGTCGTCGCGCCAGATCGTGATCAGGATGTCGCGCGCCGGCTGCGAACCGCGTGTGGGAATCGTGGGGATCGCATCGCCGAGGCTGCCGCGCAGGCGGCTGGCGACCTGCTCGAGACGCAGATCGAGCAGCGCGCTCATGCCCGCTTTGGACAGTTGATACGAGCTGATGCCCTGCACGATGCCGACGATGCTAACCACCGCGCACAGCGCAAGGACGAGCTGGGTTCTTAATGACTTGATCATGGCGGCGCGGCGACAGAATGACGTTGACGAAAACGCCCGAGTCCATCGAAAAGCGGAACAACCGGCCCGCGAAATCGGGATCAGGCCGATCGCGAAGCGACGAAACGACGACGAAGCAACAACGAAGCAAGTTCTCGGCAAGAGCCCTTTTTTGCGGTCGATTCTACTCTACGCACTGTTACGCGACCTTGCCGGCAAGCGCGCGCGAACGGCCCGGACGCGAAGGGCGCGTAGCCTTGGCTACGCGCCCTCGATAAAGTCAGCGCGACGACTGACGCGCCGTGAATGGCGGACGGCATCGGCACTGATCAGTGATGCTGATAGATCGAGTTCAGGCCGATTTCGTCAACCGGATTGAATGCGCGAGCGCCGGACTTCGAACTACCGCTCGTCACACCGCCGTAGCTATCGGCATTGGCTGCTTGCGCCGCATCGTGAGCCGCGGCTTGAGCCGGTGCCGCGCCGGCAGCCGGCTGGCTTTGGTCGGCCGCAGGCACGTAGCCAATTTCTTCGAGTTGAATGATCTGCACATACTCGCCGGTGTCGGGAGACGCTGCAGCAGGCTGTTGAGCGCGCGGCGGTACGGTCTGCGCAAAGCAGGCAACCGGAAGAGCAAGAGCGGCGGCGACTGCGGCAATTTTGATCAGCGATTTCATGTTGATTCCCTCCAGTGGTTTTGACGGTTTGTGGTTCAGGCGTTGTGTCTTTCCACGGAAACCATCGTACTGGCCGAGAATTAGCGGAAAATGAGTGATCGTTGCTCCATGCGCTTATGCCGCCGCGCGCACCTTAGCGCTTGCCGGCAAATACAAATACATCCGAACGGTTGGCCCTCGGCAGCGCGAGTAGCAACTGCGATTCGTCAAGCACCGCGGCTCCCGATACCGTTGCATTGGCATCGATACACGGTGCGCCGCTATACGTGGCCGACACATCGTAGGCGGTAACGCCGCTGCTCGGCGTCAGCGTGCCGCGAAACTCGCAGCCATTGGCGGTCTGGCCGGCCAGCAGGCCGCTCGAGGTGATCGTCACCTGCGTGGCGGACGCACCCTGCAACGAGCTTCCCGTGCCGCTATACAGCCCCTGAATCGACGAGAGCGACGGCGGTTCGCCGAGGATCAGCGTGGGGCTCGCGTTGAATGCCACGTTGTCCGCCTTGTCGCCGGGCACGGCAACGAACCCGCTGATGGCCGGCGATCGTGCAAAATCGATATTGACCTGTACCGGCGTCGCCTTGCGCGGGTGAACGAGGCGATAGCGGGTTGCCTGTTTGCTTTGGTACTTGCCGTCTTGCGCCTGCTCGGCGGCACCGACGACGACGACATCGTCGATGGCGGGGCGCGCCGCCGATGGCGTTCGATAGAACAGGTAGGCGCTGCCATCGAGCTTCGCGAGCAGCGTCAGCCTCTGTTGCGTGGACAACGGTCCGGTATAGATGCCTGCTGAAGACTGGATGACGGTGGTGGTTCCAGATTCGGAGGAGAGCTTGCTGCTGCCGCATGCGGCAACGGAAACGCACAGCGCGACGCTTAGGGCAGTTGTTTTCATGATTGAGAGCCTGCGTGTGTACGGGACACCCGCAGTGTGCAGCGTTTTCTGCCGATTGTCGTCGGAAAATCGCCAAAAAAATTCAGGCCGGCCTTGCGATGCGCAAAGCCGGCCTCGTGATTGCAGCCCCAGCCGTTGATGTCCGGCAGACCGATCTGCTAGACATCAACGCCAGTACGTATAGCCGTAGTAGTGCGGCCGGTGCCACCAGTACGGATAGCCGTAATAGCCGGCTACGACAGGCGGAGCCGCATACACTACCGGAGCCGGCGGCGGCGCATAGTAAACCGGCGGAGGCGGCGCATATACGGGCGCCGGCACGACCGGCACGATGGGCATCACCGGTGCGATGCCCACACCGACGAACACATGCGCCTGCGCGACGCCGATCATGCCGGCGGTCAGAGCGGCGGCAACTATCAGGTGGCGAATCCCTTTCATGTTGTTCTCCTCGGACTGGATGCGGTCGTTCGACTGCATCGCTCAACCGGATTGTGGCCGCCGAGAATGAGCACAGAATGAGGAGTTGACCGGCGGTCCGCTTTCAACACCGGAACCGCTGATCGCACCGCGCCCGACGCGGCAAAGACGCTACTTCAAATGCAGCGATGCGAGCAGTTCGGCGATACCGAGCCATGCGATCTGCACGCCGATGCACAGCAGCACGAATGCGAGCAGCCGCATGGCAACCTGAATCCCGACCGCGCCGAGCAGCCGTTCGAGATGCCCGGCAAAGCGCACGCATACGTAGATGCTCGCGCACAGAATCGCCAGCGCGATGCCGACGCCGGCAATATGAACCGGCAACAATCCTTCCCTCGGCGAACCCGTGCCCAAAGCGATGGCGACCGAAATCGCGCCGGGCCCGACCGTGATCGGCAGTGTCAGTGGATAGAACGCTTTCGCGCGCAGCGATGCGCCGCGCTCGATCGGGGCTTCGGGCTGTGCTTCCTTGTCGGGTTCGTCGTCGGTCGGCGATTGCAGCAGCGTCCATCCGGCCACCGCAATCACGATGCCGCCCGCCACGCGCAACACCGGCACCGAGATGCCGAAGAACGACAGCACATAGGCACCGATCGACAACGAGCCGAGCAGAATGAACAGGCTGTTGATCGAGATGCGCATGGCCAGTTCGGCGCGCTGCGCTTGCGTCGCGTGCGGGATCATCGTCAGCGTGATGATCGCGGTGGCCGGCGGGTTGATGACCGGGAAGAGACCGGTCACCAGCAGCAGAATGGTCTTGAGCAGTTCGTTCAGCATGGGCTGGGGGTCGGTCGTGGGCTCCGACCGCATTTTTACCAGGGTCCCGCTCGCCTGGCAAGGTGATTCGCTGCCGCTCAGTGCGCCGCCGCGGCCGCCCCGCCGGCACCGCCCTTGACCGGTTTCGTCAGCCAGATCAGCGGAATGATCACGATAAAAATCACCGCCGACAGCCAGAATATGTCGTTCAACCCCAGCATCGCGGCCTGAGCGTTCAACGACCGTTCAAAGAACGCCAGTGCCTCGCTGCTGTTGCCGCCCAACGTCGAATGCAGCGAATCGACCGCGCCGGTGAACCAAGCGGTTATTGACGCTCGCCTGCTCCATCAGTTGCGAATGGTGGAGGATGGTGCGGTTGTTCCCGTCGTCGCGAGCGAGGCGTCGACGTCGGTCGTGTAGTTCGAGCGCATGAAGAACACGATCGCATAGCCGACGACCGCGAGCGTCGCGAGAATGCGCGCGTCCGACTTCGGCATGATGCGCGCCATGACCGGCGCGATCAGCACCGCGAAGATGCCGAGCGGCGCGGTCACGAGACCCGCATCGACCGAGCGATAGTTCAGATAGCCCTGAATCCACTGAGGCAAGATCACGAGATTCGAAAAGAACACCGCATACGCAACGAAAATCGCGATCGTGCCACTGCGGAAATTGTGCACCGCGAACAGCCGTAGATCGACAATGGGCCCCTTTTCCGTCAGCTCGCAGTCAGGCATCTCTGACCTCATCGTTCTCTGCAGGAACAATCGTTGATGTGTCAGACATACTCAAGCGACATTTCGCGATGCCGTAAAACGCAGCATCCACGGGACGGAAGTGGAAACGGGAGAAAGACTGACTGTGCGCCGCGAAGGACGCGAGACGGCCGCCTATTCGGCGACGAATTTGCGCAGCAGACGGCGCAACTCCTCGACCTCGGCCTTCGTGAATTTTTTCAGGCGTTCGTTGAGTACCACGGGTGCGATTTCAGGGATTCTCGCAGCCACGGCGCGGCCCGCGCCCGTCAGCGTCAGATTGACGACGCGCCGGTCTTCCGCGTCGCGCGAGCGTACGACTAGGCCTTTGTTTTCGAGCTTGTCGAGCATTCGGGTCATCAAGCCCGTGTCCGTGCCGAGCGTCTTCGACAGTTCGAACGGCGTGCTCGCGGTTTGCTGTTTCAGCAGCAGCAAGATACCCATCTGCTGGCTCGATATATCGACCTCCTTGAGCGCCGCATCCATTTCCATCAGGATCAGATTGCGCGCCTTGTTCAGCGCGAAGCCGACGCTGTCCATCAGATGGAAATTCTCTTTTGTGTAATGGCGCACGGGAATCTCCTCGATGAACGCATTGCCGGGGCTAACTGACACGTCAGATACTACCAAATCAGTTCTCGCGCGACGAGCGGAACCGGCGCATACGGGCAAACGCTGCGGAACCCGCGCGTTTCACCTTTTACTTCAAACCAAGACGCTTCGCGAGCCGGTTCAGATTCGCGCGGTCCATTCCGAGTGCACGCGCGACGGCAGCCCAATTATTGTCATGTCGCTCGAGCGCATCGGCCACGAGCGAGCGTTCGAATGCAGTGACCGAGCTGCGGAAGTCGGCCAGCGACGCATCTGCCGCATCGGCGTCGCGCTGCTTGTCATGCTGCGCGGTAACCGTTGCGTGCGCGGTCGATATGCCGAGATCGGTTGCAGTCAGCGTCAGAATGCGTGGCCGGTCGCGGTGGCGCGACAGCGCCTTGAAAGCGCTGCGCCCGATCATGTGTTCGAGTTCGCGTACGTTGCCGGGCCACCGGTACGCAAGCAATGCCGCCTGCGCATCGCTCGAGAGCCGAATGCTCAGCAGTCCAAGGCGCGCGCGGTTTTCTTCGAGGAAGAAGCCGGCAAGCAGCAGGACGTCGCGCCCGCGCTCGCGCAACGGCGGCACGCGCAACGGATAGACGCTCAAACGGTGATACAGGTCCGCGCGAAACCGGCCGGCGCGCACTTCTTCGGCAAGGTCGCGGTTCGTCGCGGCGATCAGCCGTACGTCGACCTTGTGTTCGCTGTCCGAGCCGATGCGCTGCAACTGTCCGTTTTGCAGCACGCGCAGCAGTTTCGCCTGCACGGCGAGCGGCAATTCGCCGACTTCATCGAGCAGCAGCGTGCCGCCGTCGGCAAGTTCGAATTTGCCGCAGCGGTCCGAGGACGCGCCCGAAAACGCGCCGCGCACATGCCCGAACAGCTCGCTTTCAACCAGCGTGTCGGGCAGCGCCGCACAGTTCAGACTGATCAACGCCTTGTTTGCACGCGGCGAACCCGCGTGAATCGCATTCGCAACCAGCTCCTTGCCGACGCCCGTTTCGCCTGTAACGAGCACGGTCAGGTCGCTGTTAGCGACCGTGCGGATTTCGTCAAGCAACTGCTGACGCGCAGCACTGCTACCGATAATTTCGCGCGTCCTGGTGCCGCTCGCCTGCCGATATGCTTCGGCTCGCTCACGCTCCTCTTCGGTAACGCGTGCGAGCGAATCGATACGCTCGGCGACACTGACCGTGGCGGCAGCAAGACTCAGGAATGCCCGCAACAGGCGCGTGTCGAGGCTGTCGAAGCACGCCGGGTCCAATGCATCGAGTGTGAGCAGGCCCCAGGGGTGGCCATTGATGTAGATCGGGCAGCCGAGACAGTCATGCACTTCGAGATCGCCGCTTACGCCCTGTACAAGGCCGTCGTACGGATCGGGCAAGCCCGAATCGGCGGGAAAACGCGTCGGATCGCGACGCGCGAACAGCGCAACGAAGCGCGGATGATCGCTGACGCGAAAGCGCCGCCCGAGCGTATCGCTCGTCAATCCATCGATTGCGAGCGGCACGAGCATATCGCCTTCGAGCCGCAGCAGCGCGGCCGCGTCGCCGGGAAAGAGGTCGCGCAGCGCCGCGAGCAGACGGCGATAGCGCTCGCTATCGGACAGATCATGCGAAAGATCCTGAACCAGCGGGATCAGGGCGTCGAGCACCTCAGATGCAGTCACTTCGACTTCATGTGCAGTCGATTCGACTCTTGTCATATTCACTTAGTCTATTCATAAAGCACTGATTTTAATACAAATCGAAGCTGGTCCGTTCCATGCGTTATTCCGCCCGGGTTCTAGAAGGGCATCCCGCCCCACTCTCATTCGACGAGGTAAGTTTCATGCTGTCGACCGAACATCGCACAATCGTCAAAGCCACCATTCCGCTGCTCGAGAGCGGCGGCGAGGCGCTCATCTCGCATTTCTACAAGACGATGCTCGCCGAGTATCCGGAAGTGCGCCCGCTTTTCAATCAGGCCCATCAGGCAAACGGCGACCAGGCTCGCGCGCTTGCCAATGGCGTGCTGATGTACGCACGTCGTATCGATCAGCTCGAACAGCTGGGCGGTCTCGTTTCGCAGATCGTCAACAAGCACGTGTCGCTGAATATCCTGCCTGAGCATTATCCGATCGTAGGCACCTGTCTGCTTCGGGCGATCCGCGAAGTGCTCGGGCCGGAGATTGCAACCGATGCGGTCATCGAAGCCTGGGGCGCGGCCTACCAGCAGCTTGCCGATATCCTGATCGGCCTCGAGGAAAGCGCGTATGCGGCGAAGGAAGCGGCGCAGGGAGGCTGGCGCGGCACGCGCAAGTTCACGGTTGCGCGCAAGGTGCGCGAAAGCGATGAGATCACTTCGTTCTATCTGCGGCCCGCGGACGGCGGTGCGCTGCTCGACTTCAAGCCGGGGCAGTTCATTGCGCTGCGGCTCGTGATCGACGGCGAGGAAGTGCGCCGCAACTATTCGCTGTCGGCGGCTGCGAACGGGCATGAGTATCGGGTCAGCGTGAAGCGGGAGCCGAACGGCCGGGTGTCGAATTACCTGCATGATCATGTGATCGAAGAAGACACGCTCGATGTGTTCGCGCCGTCGGGCGACTTCACGCTCGAAGACAGCACGAAGCCGCTCGTGCTGATCAGCGGCGGCGTGGGCATCACGCCAACGCTTGCGATGCTGCGCGCCGCGCTGAAGACGTCGCGGCCCGTGCACTTCATTCACGCGGCGCGTCACGGCGGCGTGCACGCTTTCCGCCACTTTATCGACGATCTCGCCACGCGCAACCCGCAACTGAAGCGCTTCTATGTGTATGAAAAGCCGCGTGCGGAAGACAGCGCGCATGATGCGGAAGGCTTTCTCGACGAGGCGCGGCTGCGCGAATTCATGCCGGCTTCAAGCGACGTCGACGTGTATTTCCTCGGGCCAAAAGCGTTTATGAAGGCGATCAAAAAGCATCTGAAAGCGCTCGGCGTGCCGGCAGCACAAGCGCGCTATGAGTTCTTCGGACCGGCCTCGGCGCTGGACTGACGATTCGCGTAACGCGGCTTGAAGCGAACGACGAGACGCACCACGAATCTGGCGTCTCTTCGTTTCGTTTCGCAACCGCTGGTTGGTGAAACTTCGAGCCAACCGGATCCCCTATCAGGGACCGGGAAGAACGCGCTGGCGCCGATCATGAATAGAGTCCGATGACTGCCGCCGCCCGAAACGCCGCGAAGATGATCGTGAAGCGGTTTGATGCCACGATGTTCAACACCGGCAGACCTCTACGGTAGGGCACAGCAAGAGAGGTTCACGCCTGAATAGCGGACACATTGAAACGAAACGTATCCCGCGAAAACATCCTTTCTATGCGCGGTTTCTTGAAGCTGATTCGTAAAGCTTTGACAATTATCTACCGCTGTCCATAATTGAAATCAGTTCGATACGGCAATGGCAACAGGTTATCTTTCTATTCCATTGGCCTCCTCATCTTAACCACGACACTGCGATTATCCGTCGTTGATGGATGCATATAACCATCCGTTCGAACTTTAAAACGTTAAGAAATAACCTGATTCTCTTTTTCCCTGGCAACGCTCCTTAACGCTTTCCAGGATGCCTTTTCTATTCGGACATCAAGCTCGTCCGGATTGTATGCCGCGCAGTACATCAAGGTGCAGCTCGTCCATGGAGCGATGCCATGCCTATCACCACCAACGCTATCGAACGGCATCAGGGTACCGCGCGCGACCATTCGCCTCGAATCACGTTCGTGCGCAGCGGCGAAAACGAGAGGCATGTCGGAAACATCACGCTCGAAACTATCGGAGAGTCGGATACCGATAGCGAAGCACTGCAACCTGCTCCTGCTCATCGTACGCAGCAAAGCACTTTCGGCGATCTTCTCCGCCGATTGACCGAGCGCATGATCATGGAGGTCGTCAGTCTGCTGTATCCGCCATATCTCGCGGCGGAAACGGCGATGCAACAATTGAGGACGGCATGGAACGCCGCATCTCAGTCGGACTACGTTGCTGCCGCAAAAGTGTGGCAAGAAAACCGCGTCGCGCTGGAGACGTTCCTGAACGACTATGCACCCCTATTACCCGATGTCTTGCAGCCCCGAGTGCAATATGCGCTTGCGACGATCAACCGGACCGCGGAAATTCTATGCCTGTACGGCGAACTGCAAGACGTTTACAACAATCCGGAATTTTCGTGGACTGAAAAACTGGGCAGCATGTGGTCGAAGAAAGAGCGGATTTCGTGGATCAGGCAATACATTCCAGGCGAGGTGGAAGAATGGCTCGACTGGGCTATGGAGGTCAAAAAAGAAGCAGACCTCTACATTGGCGCCGGGGCCGACATTTCAAAAGTGGTCGAAACAATTTCGAAGAATGACGATCAGGGCTGGGGGACCGGGGAGGAGACGATAACCGCACTCAGCGCCTTGATTAAAAGCAATGAAAAAGCGCTTCCAGAAAGGTTGCGCGATTACCTGATGGTCTTACCTGACGAGGCTTCCGGCTCACTCCAACGGTACAAGGAAAAAGTACAAAACCTGCTTGACAGTCTATCCGCGCTGCAAAACATTACCTCCATCGAAGATGCGTTTGAGAACGCAACGAACCTGGCCACGATGGGACTGATCGACCTGCCGGCCGCCCCCTCGACCCTCGCCACGAATGGCGATTTTGTCGAAAGGCTCAAAACAGAACCTCAAATCTTCGCCGAACTCCAGGCTGCATTAGTCGAACTGTTCAGCCCCGACGCTACTGTTGCGTATCGGCTCACAAAGGCACATGAACTGGTGCGTAAGCCCGCTATGTCGGCCCTGCTGGGAAATCGCCTGGTTTCGGACATCGAATCCGCGCTCACTACCTTCGCAGACGTCGCCTGCTTGTATAGAACGGGAAACAGCATCTATGCCGAACTTGCTTCAATCCATCGCAGCACAGCCCCAACCATCAATAAGCTGGCGCAAGTCAACGATCTGCTTGGCCGTCGAAAAGAAGCAATTCCAGAGCAATGGCGCGGTTTGGCGACCATGATCCAGCAAATCGTGGCTGACCTGGGCACTGAATTGCAGATCGGCGAAAGCACGGATCTCAGTGACATCCTGGCTCGCATCGATCGCATCTCGGTCTATTTGAAAAATCTACTGCAATCTCCCCCGCTCAGAGCACAGTTATCGCACGAACGTTTGCAGCAAATAACGGAGTTGCTGGAGTCGGCAGGCCTCACCTCGCAGCTTATCCGAACCATACTCAGTCTTCCTGAGGATAGTTCGTTCTCCGACTATCTGGATGCGCTGCGTGGCATGCAAGGCGGTCTTGATCTGCAGACGCTGATGGCACCTCTGCTGCAGCTATCACCGGGTCTGGCCAAGGCAGGCGCCACACTGAAAGAGATGCCGTCGTGGCCCGGCTCCGATTCAGGGTGGGCTGACAGACTGTCCTGGCTAACTGAGCTGCTCGTTCACCCGGACCTCGACACGCTCGAACTGCACACCTGGCTTCCCGGAGACACTGGAACCTCGTTGAAAACCGGGGTTAGCGCATATCGAAGGCTCCAGGCATTTCCAATGGACGAAGATGCGATCAAGCAGTCCAAATGGCTGGTCGACGTTCTGGAGGCCCCGGAACTTAAGACACTCCTGTCCGACGTTGGAATCTCACCGTTGTACGACTGGTTAAAGCATCATATATCGCCGGAAGGCAGCGAAGAGTTGTTCAAGACATTTTTCGATCTTGCCAAACCGGCCGGAAGCTGGCAGCAAAGGATAGGCAACACGGTCAAAGGCGTGTTCAGCACACTCTGGCGAAACGCCGATTGGGGAAGCCTCGCGAATTTGCCGGGCGGGGTAGTGGGATTAAGCTGGATTTCACCGACAGCTGAATCGATGAGGCGGCCTCTGCTTCAAATGCAGAAATGGGCAAGCCAAACCTCATATCGTGATAGCTGGAAGCAAACCGTGATGGAATTCTTGCGTACGGCCGGCTCGGACATTTCCAGAGATAAGACCGTTGCGTTGAATCTGATTCCAGACGTCACGGGTAACCCGCTTTTTGATCGCAGTTCGCATCTGAAGGCGCTAACCGTACACGAACTCACGCTATCCATTGCCGACGCAAACACGCCCGAAGAAGCGATGGCTGCCGTAGCAAAAGCATGCACTCAGGACCCAGGCCTGAAGTCATGGTATCCGCCACTCTTGCAACTGGCCGTGGCGTGGTCTCTGTACGACCTCTCACAGGCTCCTGCGGACGAGTATCCTGACCGATTGCAGCGTATCGACAAGTGGCTCGGTCAGCTGGAACCGGAGTTGCCGGCCGTCAAGCCATTACGAAAGCTGTTGCCTTTACTAAGCGATCTGCGGAAGGTATCCGAAAAGCTCAGTGGCGAGCAGATGTCAGCGCTGTCGACAACCTCCTGGCTTGAGTGGGGTTGGGGATTGGCCGAGATGCTAGGCACGAGCCAGGAACCTGAGTTTCGAAGCCTGCGCACAAAGCTGCAAGGGCAGATGGAGGCGTGGACTGGCGAGTTGGCGGAGAGCGCGCTACAGCAGTTTCTCGGCAAAGTCTTAAAGGCGACGTTGTACGAATTCCCTCCCGGTTGGGCCTGGAAGGATGTAGACCTGAGTAATGCTAGTGCGGACGCACAAGGCGTTTATACGCTGTCGACACAGCAAGGGCCCAAACAATATATCAGGAACGAAACGGGAACATACCAGGTCGAGCAGGTCGACGATGCCTGGTGGCTGATCCATCCTCATGGCCTCGCCTCCGATACGCCCAGATGGCTCAAGAAGCGCATCGAACGTGTCGGCGGCCGTTGGCGGCTATGCGCGCCCACATCAAAGCTGCCGGGCGGCGTGAATGTGGAGGATCGCTCGATCGACGATGACTGGGACACGGAAACACAGCCATTGCCGGACGGCCTTATAACGAAGCAAATGCTGGAAGACGAACTGGCGAAACTCGAACGCCAGCCGCTCCCTGCGTGGCTTTCTGTCAGCGGCCTCACTGTGGGAGCAGGTCTGGTTATTCTGGGTCTCCTTGTGCTTCTTTACCGCCTCTATAAGCGGCGAACATCAGCTACGGGAGAACAAGCTGGTCAATTACTCCCACTGAATCCGGTCGATAGCGCTCACCTTTCTGGCGAGGCGAGAGCGGAGCAAGCGCAGTCAACCGCGCCGTTAGAAGAAATGCCTGGCGAGACGACGGATCTCCTTCTGCAACCATCCTCGCGCGCGCCTGACTCCGAGACGGTAATCGATATGGACGAGACTTTGGCCGAAGCTTCGAGCACGCAACGTCAGGCGGACGGTAAGTCGGGCTCGATATTGCGCAGTCTCTCAGTCCCGACCGTGCTCGGCGTAACCGCAGTGCTCGGTGGAACCGCATTCGTCGCGGCAGGCAGCAAAGCGCTGAAGCAAAAAAGGCAAACCGAAGGTGATTTGAGTCCAGGCGAGCTCGACGAACTGCTTAACAAGGTCACGGAAATCTCGCAGGATTCCACCACCGACGAGTCGACGGAGCGGCGAAAGCGCGATATTCAGCTTAGAACCAGGCTGGAGCGTGACCTCGAACAGGAGTCGCCATCCGGTATTGGTGACGAAAAAAACATTCATCGAGGGCCGGACAGCGAAGCCGCTGCGTACTTCCACTTCAAAGAAGCGTACTACGTCAAGATCAATTCAAATTACTGGAAAATCGATAAACCACAAGTAATATCGTTCGACGACACGATCTACAGAGATCTTTCTATCCGATACAAAACAATCCTGCACACGGCACAAGGCAAAAAATTGCCTATCGTCTACAGCGACCCGCTTGGATGGATGCACGAAGCCGAACAGGACGGACACTTCTTTTCTGACATTACACCCGAGCGAGCGATCGCATCTTTTGCAACACATACCCCCGTAATTCGACCGCAAAAAGGACCAGGAAGTAATTCCCTCCTCGAAACGCTTGTGCGAAACGATTTCGACGACAGGAGCGCCTACAACGGTAACGATCTTTTACGGTCAAGCTCATTACCACAGAACGTGTATCGATCACGCAACTCCGAAAAATATTACCTTAAAATTGGGAATAAGTACTGGAGCTTCAAATGGTGGAAAACGCCTGACAGTTCCTCCACGAAATACTGGAATGAAACCGTCAATTACGCAGGCGACATCACATATGGAAAAAAATCGACTGCAGGGGAACAGCGTCTGTTCGTCATATATAGCAAGCAGATGGGAGAATGGGTGCCCGCGATATTTTGGGCAGGTCGCCTTATCGGCATATCCGCCCTGAAACAACTCGATAGGCGGATTGATTTTCCGTCTCCCTCACCGCTGCCCGGACGTCTAACTTCGCTAGAACGATTTGCAAGTGAAGAATTCGACCCTCTCAGCTGGCACAAGGAAGAGAAATATCTTCGCAAATCAGATTCCCCCGGACTGAAAGATCGTGACCTCTATGAAGACTCCAGAACAAACAAGCAATATATAAAAATCGGCAACAAATATTGCGAAATAAAAGTGGAGAAAATATTCTGGCCCGCAGTCGGAGAGCCAGCGACTGGCTATGATCCAAATGTTATCATTAGCGGTCACATCAATTACATCAAGAAAAACACGTCCCAATCCATTGATCACCGAGCTGAATACGCTCTTTTTGTTATATACGATTCCACGCGCGGCTGGGTGATCACAGACGTCCGCGAAGGCCTAATATCCGGTCTAGACGAAAAGGGAAGTACTGATACTACAACTGCGTCAGATCAACTTGAAAAATTCGGTTATCGACTTGGTCAATCTCAAATTGGCATAAGTAACCAGCAAAAGGGCCGCAAGCAGGGAAGCCTTTACTTCGATCCAGAAAAGGGACGACAGCAGTTATTCATGTATCTGAACGATACCTACTGGCCATTCGAAATGACCGCGCCCGACGAAGGATTTCTCGATGCTGTCTGGCCTGATGGACGATCCGTAGAAATTGCTCTACGCCTGGATGAGCAAGTCTGGAAACTCGAATGGGAAGATGAAGCAGTGCCTGCATGGTTTTCAGAATGCCTGCATATAATGACGACCCATGGTTCTGTGGGCTACACACTTATCAATGCCGCCCGGAAGCTATTGAGTTACGAGCCAGCTACAGATGTCTTTTTCTTGATGACTCATTTGATATTAGCGCTGACAGAAATGCGCTCGCATTATTTGATCAAGAAAGACAATGACAAGTTAAAAACAACATATATCTTAGAATCTCAATTACTGGCATTCGCCGACTCAATCCGAGACAAGCTTCAGCAACAATTCCAGAAAATCGGCAAGCATTTTTCCGGGCCGTTACAATTTTCGGGTGCCGGCGGATATGAACTCGATCAGGCCATATTTTACGATGCGCTCGAAAATAATTCGCTTGGGAGCAACCTGACTCAAATCGAGTTGCAGTTAAAAGACGTCAACGAACAACTTGCCAAACTTGTCGCCGCACGGAAAGCGGCCGAGGAATTACTCAGGCGCGCAAAAATAGGATTGGGCGAGGAACTGGACACATCTACTCCTCCCCTGCTCCCTTTTGATGCGATTGTAAAACCAATACTTCGATTTTTTGCATCTTTAGGAAAGGCCATCTTCAATTTTCTGGCACAGAATGACTGGACGCATATTAAATCATGGGCATTGAATTTTATCGAATATGCCAAATCCGAAGAAAAAGAGCTGGGTATTACGTCTGGCGAACTTATTACCGCACGGTCGAGCGTAGGAGTATCGCCAGACAGATACCAGAGACTTTATACGATGTATAAAGAGGGAATTACACTAGGAAAGTCGATCGAAAATAAATATCTTGGAGAAAAATGGAAATCACGGGACGCTTTCTCGAGCGGATCCGAACAGGCGGTTCGCGCTGCCTATGCCGGTGCTTTTACTGAACTGAGTTTCGATATTGCTGAAGCAGAAAAGCTTGCACGCCAGCCCGGGGGAAGCAAGGCGGAGATGGAAAAGTTCATGGTGTCCTGGACCTATCTCGTCAGCCGCCAGGATGCGCTAATAAGGTACTTCCATCTGGCGAGAGCGACCCGCAGCAAGGCTCAGGACATCACGTTCGATGTTCAGAATAATTATCTGGATATTGGGCAAGCTATAAAGGCGGCCGAGGAAATTATCTTGGACGATGATGAACAACATAACTACATGAGCACAGACGTGGTGCCACTGGCGGCAATGATCTATGAGATGAAAGTAAGCGGCGCGAGCAACGATTCCGAAGGCATCGCCTCCGAGACAACACTCGAAAAATTTAAGGAGGCATACCACTCTTTACACCCGTATCAAGCATTTATGAAAAAACCACCACCTAATTATATAGGTATTCAGGATATTAAACCGGCCTCCTATTTCTCGAGCGGTGACAAGGATGAGCAGTACACCAGACAATTTAAACAATATTACGCCGACGGCGTCGGGTACGACGCCGAAACAATTATCAGAAACGGCCTCGAAAACATTTCCATGCGTTACAGTAATATGTATAACGTCAAAAAAGTGATTCATATGCGATGTGTTACATGCGAATTTGACGTTTATTACATACAGCTGGTTGATAATTCATGGTTGTATTTTTGCTTTGTTCATGGAACCGGCAGTGACAAAATATCCAGCAAGATAGAAAGGCGAGGTATAAAAACAGAATTCAAGTGGAGCGGTACCGAACCACCACGGGGAGCACTGTACGATCGATTTGAAGAAATTATTCGCAATTCGCGCTCGCGCAAAACGGACGAACTTCAATATTGCTCGATCGAATATCAGATGATAGAAACTGAACAGCACGCAGCTAATAAATATGGACGGCTAGTGCATTTCCGCATTGCCAAGGAAGAAGAAACGCCACCCGCCAGTCTTGCCGAGGGCAAACTCATTCCATATCTGAGGTCCGAAGTCGTACAAAATCTGACCGAGCTAGCCGAGTCAATGAAGGCGGCCATGTACGAGCCGGGTTTGCTCACCAAGTTAGCTGCCCTCTTCCTTCCTTTTTATGGAGAAATTCAGCGCAAACAGATTGCCCAGAAATACAATATGAACGCGCTTTCGCTCATCTTTGACGCGGCTTCCCTATTTTTAACCGTTGTGCCTCT
The DNA here is from genome assembly GCF_031119615.1 of Paraburkholderia sp. SARCC-3016. NCBI lineage: Bacteria > Pseudomonadati > Pseudomonadota > Betaproteobacteria > Burkholderiales > Burkholderiaceae > Paraburkholderia > Paraburkholderia sp. SARCC-3016. The sequence continues at coordinate 84,377 of NZ_JAVHZD010000035.1, forward strand.
CGGCAAAGAATTTGTACAAATATTCCGTCAGTCAGCGCTAAGATACATAGTACAAGGATGGCAGCGTGGCCTTCGAGGTCCTTTTCTTAATGCATATGTGTTCAATAAATTAGGCGTGTTCAAGCCTTCTTTTATGTCCGCGGTTTCGGCTACCGGACGTAAATCAGCCGATTTGTTGCTCGGTGCATCGTATGATCTTTTTAATCCACTGACAGTTCCGTTCAATCCATTCGGTTTCAGCGTCACAACGCACGGGGCCGCATTCCAGGTACGGAACGTAGCAGATGTGGCTGGCGACGCGACAGGCGTCTACGGATTCCTGCAAAACACCGTATTACCCGCGAACATAAGTCACCTGAAGCCGCCCGAAGCAAAGCCGCCGCTCGATCTTGTAGATATCGGACTCGGCGCATACATGTCCAAAGCGGTAGTCAATACACCCGAAGGTCTTGCGACTGTCTTTTACCAGAAAAGCGGCAGCGGGAAGTACTATCAGATTGTCTTGAACAAATTATTCGGCGACTTCACTCTGGCGGAAACCGATCAACCTCAACCACCGCGGTTAGTCAGAAAATACAAAACGTGGAGCGAAGATAAATTTCCGCGCGCATTAATCGGAGACTTGCGCTATCGCCATACAAGTCCCGATCTCGAGCACGACGAAGTCGAGACCATGGCGACTCATCTACAGCGCGCGTGGGTCGATGCACGTTATGTGCTGGCAAACGCCAGGCGCACGGTGCAAGACGAGGCTCCGGGAACATCAGCAAAGGTCGACAAGGCACTAAAAATTTTCTGGGGAAGTTCCGCGCCGGAGATCAAGAAGGTTTTTGCAAACGCGGCAGGAAATGTCCTCAACTATATAAGTGAGCTTGCATTGTCTTCGGATGTCGCATACCTGAAGGCGGATGACACCCACGAAAGCATATTCGACACCCTTCCCGGCGCAGCTCACGACATCAAGATGGCCATGGGCGGCGGCTATGGTCTTAAGGAGTCGCAACTTCCAGCGATGTCCCTCCACGACGACAAGAACATCACCGGGCCAGGCTTCATTGCGGAAGATAGCCAATCGGTCAGGGACCTTTACATTGGACGCGGCAACATCCTGCCGATGACCATGCGTCAACACGCGTTCGACTATAACAATTACCCGCTGTTCGTATCGGCATATCAGGTATATGCAAACGCGCTATCGAGAATGCTGATCGGCGAAGGCTATCGTGCAACTGGCGCCACCACGAGAAGCAAGGCGAAGTGGAAGGAGGTGCGGGACAAGGAGCAGGCCCGTCTGGCCGGCCTGACCAAAGATGAAAAGCGCGAACAACTCGACAAACTGGCAGGCCAATATGGCCTCACCTTGCTCGATGGCGTGCCGCTCGAAATTACAGATCTTGCCAAACTCGACAGCGACCAAAGCCTCATGCTCGACGCATCCGGAAAGGAATCCGGCCTCGATGTGGCGAGCATTGTGGCGGGCGGTGCAGCATGGCGTGGAAAGAGCAACAAAGGACAGTCCACTTCCATGATCGCCAATGCGGACAACTTCTCGTTGCTCGTTTATCTGATCAGCGATATCAAGTTCGATCCCGATCGGTATAAAGCCTTCGTCGAGCGCTACGATGCCTGGAAAGGCGCGGCAGTCCCCGGCGAATTGTTATGGAAATGGTTCGACGACAGCGACACATAAACTCGTCGCGTAGAAACTGTTTCGCGCGCGGAGACGATCGGATCAGGATCTCCCCGTCTGCTGCTGCGACATATCGACCTCGGTACTCTGCACTGCAGGTGCGGTATCGCTATCATCCGTCAAGAACACAGGCACCGTCACCGAGAGGCTCAGCGACAAGCGCGGCTTGTTTCCCAATGCCTGCCAGAAATTGCCAAGCGTGTTCAGTTCATCTTTCGGCGGAATCATTCGCGTATACGCCCCCGGCATATCGGCGAGCTGCCGGTTATTGATGAGCGCATTGACCACCTGATTCATCACCTTGATCGAAGCATTGTCCGGCGCGCCACCCGGGCTCCCCGGACTACTGGTCGCCGTCTGTGCGATGTCCCAGTAGGTGATGATGTAGTTGCAACAGACGTTTACCCAACCCGGCGCGATCGTGGACGTTCTGGTGTCCGCATGGTAGGTGGGCACGCGCATTTGCGCCGTTCTCATCTGCAAATCCTCGTGGATTTCATAGAGGAATACGCTAAGCGTGGGCTCGGTCGGCGGGCTGTCCGCCGCCGGCAGGTCGAAGATGATCGACACGCCCGTATCGGGATTGACGTCGATGTAGCCGCTCAATGCATCGTAGAGCGCCTGATTGACATCGAGAATCGTGGTGTCCGACGCAGTGGTTCCGGCCATGTCCAAGCTCCTAGATCTGCAAACGCCCTACCTTTGCCAATTCGCGCGCACACGCCTGCTCGATATGGCGTGTCATGACTCGGGGCGCCCGTTCGGATTTCGCCAGCCAGCCGGCCAGCATCGCGATGTTGCGAATGCTGGCGCCCGTGACTTCGATCCGTGCGGCCAGTTGTGCAAAGTCGATTTGTTCATCCACCTCGATCTGCGCAGGCCAGATTGCTTTCCACATCAACTCTCGTAGTGCGGCATCCGGAAACGCAAACCGGGTAACGAACGTAAAACGCCTGATAAAACCTTCGTCCATGTGACCGCGATTGTTGGTGGCTAGAATGACGAGCCCGGGGAATTCCTCAAGACGCTGCAACAGATACGAGACTTCGATATTCGCGTGCCGATCCTGAGCGTCCTTGACCTGGCTGCGCTTGCCGAAGAGCGCGTCGGCCTCGTCGAAGAACAGCACCCCGGCATCGGCTTGTGCCATATCGAAGATTCTCGCCAGATTCTTTTCGGTTTCCCCAACGTACTTGTTGACCACGCTCGACAGATCGACCTTGATCAGATCGGTTCGCATGCCCTTTGCCATGGCTTCCGCAGCCATCGTCTTCCCGGTACCCGAAGGGCCGTAGAACAGCGCACTGATGCCGGTTCCGTAGTGCACCTTGTCGGCAAATCCCAGTTCGAGCAATTCTTCGCGGAACCGGATCGCCGCACTTATCTCCTCCAGTTGCTGACGCAGTTCGGGCGAAACGATCAGGTCATTCAACGTTCGCCGCGGTTCGATTCGCTGCGCGAGATTGCCGAAGTTTTGCCGGACGCGATAGCGTAGCGCCTGTGTCCAGTCGCATGCCTCGACGCTGCCGTCCGGCGCGCGCTGATAGCGATAGAAGAGGACTTCCTGCCTGATTGCTGCAAGCTCATCCGGATGAAAGGAAAAACGTCTGCTTATTCCCACCGTGTCGATGTGCGGGTCGTCGAAGTAACGGTCGAGCGCATGCGCGCGTTCAACCGAAGTCATCGCCGGCGGATCGAACACGACTTGTGCCGCGCCGGGCAAACGTGTCACCGGAGAATGCCTGTCGGCGACGCATATGGTCGGAATATGAATTTCCGACAAACATCGGGCCAACGGTTCGAGCAATGCCGCGCGTGCCTTGCCGACCTCGTCCAACGACTTCACGAGCACCGCGCAACGATGCAGACGCGCGTTTCTCAATACCTGCCGTAGCATTTGCAGGGCGTCCTCGTCCTCTGTAGGCAGACGTGCCATATCCAGCGCCAAAGCGCCGTGGCCGAATGTGGCCAGCGCATGAACGACGTCGGTTTCGCGCGCATCCCGCAGCGTAACCACCGACGGTGTGTCCGCCTCGAACACCGCGCGTCGCAGCACCGATTGCAAAGCCGTCACACCCGGGGTCAAGGCCGCGTCCTTATCGAGTGAAAGCCATCGGCAAAATCTGTCCAGAGCCGGTGCCTGATACCGGTTGCCGAGCAGGAAGTGCCAAACCTCGAGACTCGTGAGCAGCGGCATTCGACCCCAGCCGTCACGCGTCAATGCGGCCGACGACACCGGCTCAATGAGCTGGTATGCGCTTAGCGGCGCCGCCGGCAGAAAGTTCGACTGTGCTTTCTGCCGATCCTCCCAGTTGGCACAGAAGAGCCTTAGCGCCAACTCGATTGTTGGAAAATGTTGACCTCTTCCCTGCAGGAGCGACAGCAGGGTCTGGTACCGGCTATCCATGTGCGGCAGCAGGCCAAGCAAGATGACGTCTCGTTCGAACGCGGCAAGGTTAAAGCGTGTCGTCAGGTATCCCAATGGTTCGTCGGCAAGCACGTTCGCAACGGCATCCACCGATTCCCGCGCGTTTGCCCGGTCGTCGAAGTCCATCCAGGCGGGCGCGCCGGAAAGATTGCCGATTCTCTGCTCGATTTCGTCCGGCGCGAGCAGCACATCGCCGGTCCAGACAACAAATGCGCGCTGGTGATAATGCCTTTGAAGCAGAAGGTCGACCCGCTCCACGTGGTGCATGAGACGCTTCCACGCATATTGGGCGAAAGAACTTTCCGCCGTCTGGGGCAGCGACGCATCAGCCATGGTTGGGTACCCATTCGTCGAAACGCGGTATCGGCCAATCGATCACAAGCGGATCGCGTAGCCACGGCATCACCAGCACCGATAGCGGCCACGGCCAGTCCTGCAGCAATACGTCGAATGGTTCTGCCGCGACCTCGAGCACCGCTCCCGTCTCGGCAATCGACAGACTTCCGGGCCGCTGGAGAAACAGCGTCCGCACGTCGATGGGCTTCAACGTGCGCCATCCCGGCAGTTGCAGCGGCAATCGTTCAAGCCACTCGACAAGCAGCGACCGCTGCTCGTCCCCGGCAGGCTCGAACCGAAGCGGCGCCTCTTGCGGTTTCAAGCCGCACACTCTCTGCGTGAAGTCACTGCGTCCCACCCAAGCCGGCGCGTCCTGCCATACGACCCAGTCAAGCCATACAGCCGCCTGCTCTTGTGCATCCGGAGAGGTAAATTGCTTTCCGTCCCATAGCTTCAATTGACGGAAGAGGTCGGGCAAGTCGGATCGTAGCCATGTCGTTCTGTGAGCCAAGGAGTTGGTAGAATGTTTTGTCTTCCTAAGACCGCTT
>NZ_JAVHZD010000036.1:0-85493 GCF_031119615.1 Paraburkholderia sp. SARCC-3016
CCATGCGGTCTTAGGAAGACAAAACATTCTACCAACTCCTTGGCTCACAGAACGACATGGCTACGATCCGACTTCAACTGCTCGGCGTCGTCCATGATGAACACGCGCTTCACGTACAGCTTCAGACCGCCGCGGTGCTCGCGGTTCCACAGGTCGAACGGCGCATGCGCGGGCACGTAGAGCAGCTGCGTGTATTCGCTGCGGCCCTCCACACGGTTATGCGTCCACGTCAGCGGATCCTGATGGTCGTGCGACAGATGCTGATAGAACTGCTTGTACTGCTCGTCGGCAATGTCGTTCTTCGCGCGCGTCCACAATGCGCTCGCCTGATTGACGGTCTCGTCTTCGTCCTTCGTGACCATCTCGCTTTTTTCCGCGTCCCATTCCTCTTTGCGCATCAGGATGGGCAGTGCGACGTGGTCCGAATACTTCTGGATGATCGACTTCAGGCGGTACGACGACAGCAGATCGTCTTCATCGGCGCGCAGGTGCAGCGTGATGGTCGTGCCGCGCTGTGCGCGCTCGATCGTGTCGACCGCGAAGTCGCCTTCGCCCGCGCTTTCCCAGCGCACGCCTTCGGATGCCGGCAAGCCGGCACGACGCGTTTCGACAGTGATCCTGTCCGCGACGATAAAGCCCGAATAAAAGCCCACGCCGAACTGGCCGATCAGCGCCGCATCTTTCTGCTGGTCGCCGGACAGCTTGCCGAAGAATTCCTTCGTGCCCGAGCGCGCGATCGTGCCGAGATTCGCGATCGCTTCGTCGCGGCTCATGCCGATGCCGTTGTCGTCAATCGTCACGGTGCGCGCGGCCTTGTCGTAAGACACGCGAATGCGCAGGTTCGGGTCGTTTTCGTACAGTGCGTTGTCCGCGATGGCCTCGAAGCGCAGCTTGTCGGCCGCGTCGGAGGCATTCGAGATCAGCTCGCGCAGAAAGATTTCCTTGTTGCTGTACAGCGAATGGATCATCAGATGCAGAAGTTGCTTCACTTCCGCCTGAAAGCTCATGGTCTCTTGTGCCATGGTCGGACGTCCTCTCTATTGCAGGTTGATTCGAAATCAGGGGGCGGCGATGCGTGGCGCCGCACGGCGCCACTGTTGCAAGCGCGCCGTGCATGATAAGCGCGGAACCGGATCACGCTGATCGCCCGCCCAATTCGCCCGCCCAATTGGGGGCGCGGCGCATGATTTCAAGGGGGTCAGGACGCGCGCCGGATCACGCTGTCCAGATACTCGCCGAGGAATGCGGGCAGCGCCGGGTCGCCGCAGTTCGCCACATTAAAGCGCATCCACGTGGTCGGCGACTGCTGCGGCGAAAAAAGACTGCCCGGCGTCAGCAAAAAACCGGCTTCGTGGCCGGCGGCCGCGAGCGCGTCGGCGTCGACGCCGGTATCGGTCCACACGAACATGCCCGCGCCCGGCGTCAGGAAGTGCCGCATGCCGGTCTTCTCGAGCATGCGGCAGGTCTTGTCGCGCACCGTGTCGAGCCGCGCGCGCAGCCGCTCGACATGGCGCCGGTAGTGCCCTTCCGTGAGGATTTTGTACAGCACGCGCTCGTTGAGTTCGGGCGTCGTCATATTGACGAGCATCTTCTGGTCCGCGACGGCCTGCGCGATTTCCGGCGCGCACGCGATAAATCCGACGCGCAGGTTCGCGGCAAGCGTCTTCGAAAAACTGCCCATGTAGATCACGCGCTTCAGCTGATCGAGGCTCGCGAGGCGTGTGGCCGGATAGCCGGGCGGGCACAGATCGCCGTAGATGTCGTCTTCGACGACGATGAAGTCGTACTCTTCGGCAAGCCTCAGGATGCGGAACGCCTGCGCGGCCGTCAGCGACGTGCCGGTCGGGTTCTGCAGCACCGAGTTGATCACGAGCATCTTCGGACGCCACGTCTGCACGAGCGTTTCGAGCGCGTCGAGATCGGGGCCGTCCGGTGTGTACGGCATGCCGACCAGATGCGCGCCTTGCGAAGCGATGCGTCCGAACATCTGGAACCACGCCGGATCGCCGACGATGACTGCGTCGCCCGCCTGCAGATAGAGTCGCGACAGCAGATCGACGCCTTGCGTGATGCCGGACACGAGCACGATGCTCTCCGGCGACGCGCCGATTTCGAGCTCCTCGAGGCGCGTCTGCAATTGCTGACGCAGCGGCAGGAAGCCTTGCGGCGTGCCGAAGCCGAGCATCTGCGCGCCGCTCTGGCGGCCGAGCGTGCGCAGCGCGCCCGCGATCAGCTCGCCGTCGAGCCAGCGCGACGGCAGATAGCCGAGCCCGGGTCCGCGTTCGGGCTGCGTCGACGTATGCAGCATATTGCGCAACAGCCAGACCACGTCGATCGTGCTCGGCGCCGGCGCGGCCTCGTTGGCCGTGCGGCGCTCGCCCGGCATCGGCGAGGCGAGCCGCTCGCGCACGTAGAAGCCCGAACCGCGCCGCGAGTCGAGATAGCCCTGCGCGACGAGCCGCTCGTACGCCTCGACGACGGTAAAGCGCGACACGCCTTTATCGAGCGCGAGCTTGCGAATGGACGGCATGCGCGTGCCGGGACGGAACACGCGTTCGTCGACGCGGCGGCGCGCCCATTGGACGAGCTGATCGACGAGCGTCAGCGCGGACGCGTCGTGCGGAGCGGGAATCTGTTCGAGCGGGACGGACATGGCTGACTCCAACTGTACCGAGGACTACCTGTGCGATTGTACCGTTACTGTGCAGGTCGCAGACGATACATTCGACAGACGTCGCGGTAACCGTAGACCTTGCCGCCGCGCGTGCGCCATACCATCGGGCAGCAGGCGGGCGTGCCACACACCGCATCCGCGGGCTGCGCAGCACCGGGGCCGCTACGCCAGAGCGGGTATGCTTGAACCTTTCACCGCGGCAGCGCGAAGCTTCGCGCCGCATTGCGTCCGCCCCGCCGCTGCACAACTGTTTTTTCGATCCGCCATGACCGTCCACACGCTTCGCCTCGATCATCTCGTCGTCTCGGCCCGCACGCTCGACGAAGGTTCGCAATATGTCGCCGACACGCTCGGCGTCGCGCCATCCGGCGGCGGCTCGCATCCGCTGATGCGCACGAGCAACCGGCTGCTGAGCCTGTGGGGCGGCGTCTATCTCGAGGTGATCGCGATCGATCCCGACGCGCCCGAACCCACCGACGGCGCGGCCCGCCCGCGCCTCTTCGCGCTCGACGACCCCGCGCTCGCCGCGCGGCTCGACAGCGGCCCGTATCTGTCGCACTGGGTGGCGCGCGTCGAACGGCCGAAAGATCTCGCGCGCTGGCAGGCGCAATACCCCGACCGGATTGCGCCCGTCGTGCCGATGACGCGCGGCGATTTCACATGGGGCCTGTCGGTGCCCGACGACGGCGCATTCCCGAGCTGGCAGCACGCCGGCGACGGCATCGTGCCGTCGCTGATCCAATGGAGCACGGCGCTGCATCCGACGCAGCGCCTGCCCGAATCGGGTATTGCATTGAGAACGCTCAGCGCCGTGCATCCGCAAGCCGATCTGATTGCGGCTCATCTCGACTGGCTCGGCGCCGCGCATCTGATCAAACTCGCCGCAACCGACGGCGCACCCGCGCTTGTCGCCGAGTTCGAGACGCCGGGCGGTCTGCGCACACTCAAATAACGGAGCCGTCGAAGCCATGAATTCGCGTGAATCCCAAGGCATGCTGCTCGGCCTGATCGGCGTGGTGGTGTTCAGCCTCACGCTGCCGATGACGCGTATCGTCGTGGCCGAATGGCACCCGCTGCTGAACGGCCTCGGCCGCGCGCTCGTCGCCGCTGTGCCTGCCGGCGCGCTGCTCCTCTGGCGCCGCGAACGCCTGCCGAACTGGGCCCAGCTGAAAAGCCTCTGCGTCGTCTCGCTCGGCGTGGTGATCGCGTTTCCGGTGTTTTCCGCATGGTCGATGAAGTACGTGCCCGCGTCGCACGGTGCGGTCGTCAACGGCTTGCAGCCGTTGTGCGTCGCGATCTACGCGGCGTGGCTCTCGCACGAACGGCCGTCGAAGCTCTTCTGGTCGTGCGCGCTCGCGGGCAGTGCGATCGTCGTCGCATTCGCGTTCGAGGCGGGCGGCGGCGCACCGCAGGCAGGCGACCTGCTCATGCTCGTCGCGGTCGGCATCGGCGCGCTCGGTTACGCGGAAGGCGCGCGGCTCGCGAAACAGATCGGCGGCTGGCAGGTGATCTGCTGGGCGCTCGTCGTATCCGCGCCGTTTCTTGCGCTGCCGGTCGGCTGGCTCGCGTGGCAGCAGCATCTGATGCACCCGGGGCCGGTTGCGCTCAAGACGTGGCTCGCGTTTGCCTATGTGGCGTTCTTTTCGCAGTTCCTCGGCTTTTTCGCGTGGTACGCGGGGCTCGCGATGGGCGGCATCGCGCGCGTCGGCCAGGTGCAACTGCTGCAGATTTTCTTCACGATGGCGTTTTCGGCGCTGTTTTTCGGCGAAAGCGTCGCGCCGTCGACGTGGATTTTTGCCGCCGCGGTCATCGCCACGGTCATGCTCGGCCGCCGTGCGACGGTGCAGACGGCGCCGCGTGCGGTTCGCGCAAGTTAAACGGCAGTCGAGCAAGCATGACATCAACGCAAGACGTCACCACAAGCAGACAAGGAGACCTCAACGTGGACCAAAGCGATCTGACCAACGTGAGCACCCGCTCGTGGCAATTGTCCGAACGGGCGCGCAAGCTCACGAGTTCCGCCATCCGCGAAATTCTTAAGGTAACCGAACGGCCCGACGTCATTTCGTTCGCGGGCGGCTTGCCGGCCCCATCCACCTTTCCCGCGGAACGGATGCGCGCGGCCTCGGATCGCATTCTGCGCGATACGCCGGGCGCCGCGCTTCAGTACAGCGCGACGGAAGGGTATCTGCCGCTGCGCGAGTGGATCGCCGCGCAACATTCGGCGCACGGCGCGAACGGTAGCGTGCAGATCCGTCCGACGCAGGTGCTGATCACAACCGGCTCGCAACAGGCGCTCGATCTGCTCGGCAAGGTGCTGGTCTGCCCGCAAAGCCCGGTGCTCGTCGAAACGCCGACCTATCTCGGCGCGCTGCAATCGTTCTCGCTCTACGAGCCGCGCTACGTGCAGGTGCCGACCGACGAGGCCGGCCTGATCTCCGCCGCGCTCACACCGGAACTGACCGCGGCCGCGCGCCTGCTTTACGCGCAGCCGAATTTCCAGAACCCGACGGGCCGGCGCATGGCCGTCGAGCGCCGGCGCGAACTCGCCGCGTTCGCGCAGCGCGCGCCGTTTCCGGTGATCGAAGACGACCCGTACGGCGCGCTCGACTACCGCGGCGAACCGTTGCCGACGATGCTGTCGATGGCGCCCGAGCATATCGTGCATCTTGGCTCGTTCTCGAAGGTGCTGGCGCCGGGCCTGCGCGTCGGCTACATCATCGCGCCCGAAGAATTGCACTTCAAGCTCGTGCAGGCGAAGCAGGCCACCGATCTGCACACGCCGAGCTTCACGCAGCGCATCGTGCATGAAGTCGTCAAGGACGGCTTTCTCGATACGCACGTGCCGACCATCCGCGCGCTGTACCGCGATCAATGCGCGGCGATGCTCGCGGCGCTCGAGCGCTACATGCCGGAAGGCGTCACCTGGACGCGGCCCGAGGGTGGCATGTTCGTGTGGGCGCAACTGCCGGCCGCGATCGACACGATGAAACTGCTCGAAGAGGCGATTGCGCAAAACGTCGCGTTCGTGCCCGGCGCGCCGTTCTTTGCGAATCAAGCACAGCACAACACGCTGCGCCTGTCGTTCGTCACCGTGCCGCCCGAGAAGATCGACGCCGGCATCGCGCGGCTCGCGACGCTCGTGCGCGCGCGCATCTGATCGCGGCGGCGCTACCATTGAGGTTTTACACTCGCCGAAAGGACTGACCATGGCTCAAGCAAACGTCTACGACAAACTGAAGGAACTCGGCATCGAACTGCCGACCGCCGGCGCCCCGGCCGCCGCCTATGTGATGAGCGCGCAAAGCGGCAACACCGTCTATCTGTCGGGCCATATCGCAAAGAAAGACGGCAAGCCGTGGGTCGGCAAGCTCGGCGACAACCTCTCCACCGAAGAAGGCAAGGCAGCGGCCCGCTCGATCGCAATCGACCTGCTTGCGACGCTCCACGCGCACGTCGGCGATCTGAACCGCGTCACGCGCATCGTCAAGGTGATGAGCCTCGTCAACTCCGCGCTGTCGTTCACCGAACAGCATCTCGTCACGAACGGCGCCTCCGAGTTCTTCGTCGACGTATTTGGCGAGCGTGGCAAACATGCGCGCTCGGCATTCGGCGTCGCGCAGATTCCGCTCGGCGCATGCGTCGAAATCGAACTGATCGCCGAAGTGGCGTGAACTTCGCCTGAGCCTCCACGCATTCGTGAGTGACGCGCGAGGCGGCCATGCTGCCGGCCGCTCGCGATCCGCTCCCGCCGCTGTTCGATACCCGCCACCAGGAAGCACGATGACCGCGCGCACTGTCCGCTTCAAACAAGTCGACGTTTTCACTTCGGTACCGTTCAAAGGCAATCCGCTTGCGGTCGTATTCGATGCGGACGAACTCGACAGCGACCAGATGCAGGCCATCGCACGCTGGACGAATCTGTCCGAAACCACCTTCCTGTGCAAACCGACGGAGCCGGCCGCCGACTATCGCGTGCGCATCTTCACGCCCGGCCGCGAGTTGCCGTTCGCGGGCCATCCGACGCTCGGCACCGCGCATGCGCTGCTCGAAAGCGGTTATCAGCCGAAGCAGGCGGGACGGCTGGTTCAGCAATGCGGCGTCGGTCTCGTCGAACTCGTCGCGCTTGGCGCAGCCGATGCAACGGCTGCGGCGGAACCATCGACAGCAGCGCATCGCGGCGGCGCATGGGCCTTCGCGGCGCCGCCGGCACGCATCGCGCCGTTGCCCGACATGCAGTACGCGGCGCTTTCGGCCGCCTTGCGCAGCGATGCAATCGACTTCAGCGCGGCGCCGTGCGGCGTCGACAACGGCGCGCCGTGGCTCGTCGTGCGGCTCGCATCGGCAAGCGACTGCCTCGCGCTCGAACCCGATGCGCACGCACTCGCCGAGATCGCGCACTCGGTCGGCGCGCACGGGCTTGCAGCTTATGGCCCGCATCCGCAAGGCGGACCCGCGACGTTCGAGGTGCGTTGCCTGATGACCGGCGACGCATTCGGCCTCGGCGAAGACCCGGTGACGGGCAGCGCGAACGCCGCGCTTGCATGCCTGCTAACCACACAACAGCGGCGTCCGGGCGAGCGCTACACAGTCCGCCAGGGTACGGTGCTCGGCCGCGCCGGCGACGTCGCCGTTCATTACGACGATGCGGCGGGCAAGACATGGATCGGCGGCGCGTCCGTCACCATCGTCGATGGCACGTTCAGGCTCGGCCGAAACGCGAGAACATTCGGGAACACCGTAAAGCGGCGCGACTTGCAAGAAGTCGCCGCAAAAATCAATTTAAATTGAAGTACTGCAAGTACAACGAATTCGCATAGCATCGCTATGCGAATTCGGCGTTTCCTTTCCTTTCATGCAACGTGCATAGCAGTTATTGCACCATAAAGCGAATTAGTGGAAATGCCAGTGCCTATTCAAGCAACGCCCGCCTTGAAAAATGCGGCGAACCGTGACGGAAGCATCGGCCCCGATCCTGCTGAAACGCACGCTGCGCGCGGCTCTTCGGGCCGCGTAGCGCGATACCGGGAGCGCACTACAAGGCCTTTGAAAAGCACGCGTATACCCGATGCGTGAACGCTTTCTTAATCCTGAGGCATTCAGTAATATCAAAACCTAACCGATGACCTCGGCCGCGGATCGGCCGGATGGTTCCGCACGACGCCAGACCGCATTGCGCATCAATGCCGGTACTTCGCTTACCATGCAGCCGGGTTACAGTTAGCGCAGTCGTCGTTCGAACACAAACACTGCCTGATGCGTCGCAAGCAGCGCAGTCATCAGCCATAGGGTCGCGGTCCACTCTCCATGAATCAGCTCCATCACTCCAGCGTACGCGAAGCCAGGAACCGGCTTGACCCGGCCGCCTCGCGCCGCCGCGCGCTGCTCGCGATCCCGGCGCTCGGCGTGCTGGTGCTCGTGCTGCTATGGACTGTCATCTTCGCGCGGCTGTCGGTCGAGAAAGAATCGACCTATCGGGAAGCGATGGCGTCGGCAGGCATCCTCTCCGCTGCGCTCGAGCAGCATACGGTGAAGGCGATTCACCAGGTCGACCAGATCACGCGCTTCGTCAAATTCGAACTCGAAAAATCCCCGGCCCGCTTCGATCTCGCGAGCACCGTCGAGAAAGGCGTCGTGCAGAGCGAGACGCTCGTGCAGGTGTCGCTGATCGACGAACACGGCAAACTGATCGCCAGCACCGCCGAAGCGAACCCGCGCCCGATCGATCTGTCGGACCGCGAACATTTCAAGGTGCACGAGCACGAGAACGACGACCAGCTTTATATCAGCAAGCCGGTGCTCGGCCGCGTCTCCGGCCACTGGACGCTGCAGATGACGCGGCGCCTCAACCATCCCGACGGCTCGTTCGCGGGCGTGGTCGTGGTCTCCGAAGACCCGAGCTACTTCACCACCGACTTCTATAACAACGCGGCGATCGGCCGCGATGGCGTGATCGCAGTGATCTCGGACGACGGCACCGTGCTCGCTCGCCGCACCGGCAACGACGACCGCGCCTCGGGCGTATTCACCGCAAGCGGCACGTATCCGACCTCCGAGCATGTGTCGGGCACCTATGTCGATCCGATCGATAACGTCACGCGCGTCGTATCGTACCGGCATATCGACGGCTATCCGTTAGGCGTGCTCGTCGGTCTGTCGCAGGCCGAAGAATTCGCCGACTACAACCACACGCGCAACGTCTATCTGCTGATGGCGAGCTTTATCTCGCTCGCGATGCTCGGCTTCTTTGCGGTCGCGACAGGGCTGATCGGCAAGCTGCTCGGCCGCGAACGCGAGATGACGCACCTCGTCGAATACGATCTGTTGACCGGCTTGCGTAACCGCTATTCGACGCTGCAGATTCTTCACCATGAAGTTGCGCAGACATCGAACGTCGGGCGGCTCGCAATTCTGTTTATCGATCTCGACAACTTCAAGACCGTCAACGACACGCTCGGCCACAACGCCGGCGACATCGTCCTGCAAATGACAGCGGCACGCCTCGCCGATGCCGTGGCCGACGTCGGCACGTTGTCGCGCATCGGCGGCGACGAGTTCGTCGTGATCGTCAAAAGCGACGATGTCGAAGAACGCGCGGTCGCGGCGGCCGAGGCAGCGTCGGACGTGTTCGCGAAGCCGTTCGAAGTGCGCGGCAGCAGCTTCGTGCTGCATGCGAGCATCGGCATCGCGCTCTACTCGATTGCGAACGAAAGCGAGATCGATCTGTTGAAGAAAGCCGATCTCGCGATGTACAGCGCGAAGGACGCGGGCAAGAACTGCTATCAGTTCTATTCGCCGCAGCTCTCGCACCGCGCCGACCATTTGATGAAGTGGGAGCAGCAACTGCGCATTGCGCTCGCCGACGGGCAGTTATTCCTCGCGTACCAGCCGAAGATCGACCTGACGCGCCGCTGCATTACGGGCTTCGAGGCGCTCGTGCGCTGGAACCATCCGCAGCATGGCCTGATTCCGGCGAACGAGTTCATTCCCGTTGCCGAGTCGACGGGCCTGATCGTGCCGATCGGCGACTTCGTCATCCAGACGGCCTGCCGCCAGCTCGCGCAGTGGCAGGCGCAAGGCTACGAATCGCTGTCGCTCGCGGTCAATATTTCGGCCGTGCAGTTCTGGCGCGGCGATCTGTTCGATACGATCGCGCGCGCGATCGAAGACAGCGGCATTCCCGCGCGACGCCTCGAACTCGAGATCACCGAGACCGCGATGATGGAATTCCCGGATCTCGTCTCGGAGAAAATCTTCGCGCTGAAGCGGCTCGGCGTGCGCATCGCGCTCGACGATTTCGGCACCGGCTATTCGTCGCTGTCGTATCTGAACCGCTTCTCGGTCGACACGCTGAAGGTCGATCGCTCGTTCGTCCAGGCGATTCCGGGCGACCGCAGCGTCTGCGTGATGGTGACCGCGATCGTCAATCTGGCGCGCTCGCTCGGGCTGACCGTCGTCGTCGAAGGCACCGAGACCGAGGAACAGATCGCGTGGCTCGCGGCGCTCGGGCAGATCGAAGCGCAAGGCTTCCTGTTCTCGCGGCCCGTGCCGAGCGACGGCATTCCGGCGCTGCTCGACAAGTTCGGCGTGTGCGGCTTGCGCGCGCGTGCGCTGCCGCGCGAGCGCGTCGACGGTGACACGAGCGACGCGCCGAGCACGAGCGGTCAGCCTGTCTGACGACCGGTGCCGGCGGCGGATCGCACAGCAGGCCTCGTATTGTGCCGACCGCTCATTTCTGAGTTGCCGCGTATTCCACACGATGCCAATTCTATGGCGGTGTGCGCGGAATGCAGTATTAGCTCGCTATTAGTCGGACGGGAATAGGTTGCGCCCAGGAACGTTCTAATAAGGACTTGCCTGAACGTTCGAGGGCCGCTCATGACCGATTCGCTCACCCGCCACCATGCGTCGATCCGACCCGGCAAAACGCTGCGCACGCTCGGCGTATTCGAAGAGTATTTCTGGCTGCTGCAGCAACGTGTGCCGCGCACGACCGTCGTCGCCGCGGAAGTGGAAGGACGCACGACGGTCGAACAATGGGCCGCGGCGCTCGCTACGGTCGAGGCGCGCCACACCGTGCTCTCTTCGCGCATCCGTCAAAGGCCCGGCTATCGCCCGTGTTTCGAGCTGATGCCCGATGCGCCGCTCGCGCTGAAGGTGGTGCCGAGCGAATCGGGCACCCGTCTTTTCGAACTCGTATCGGCGGAACTCGCCACGCGTTTCGGACCCGACGATGCGTTGCTGCGCGCGTCGATCCTCTATGGCCGCAACCGCACGACGCTGGTGCTGGGCGCCCATCATGCGGCACTGGACGGTACCTCGCTGATCTTGCTGATCCGCGATCTGATGCGCGCACTGGCCGGTGAGGCGCTCGGCAGTCCGCGCGCGATGGCGCCGTCGCATGATGAACTGCTGGGTTTGTCGACGAGCGAACAGTGCGCGCCGTTTGGCCCGCCGCCGGGTTCATCACGCGACGAGACGGACAGTCATACGCGTGATGACCGGCGTTCCCTGTCCGCCCCGTTGCTTGCCGCGAGCGACGAGCAGCCGTTGCTTCAGCAGATCTGGCTCGAACCGTCGGTCACATCGCTGATGACACGGCGCGCGCGCGAAGAACAGGCGTCCGTGCATGCGGCGCTGTGCGCCGCCGCGATGCTGGCGGGGCGAGCCCTGTCGCGCTCATGGCGCGACCATACGATCCGCTGTGCGAGTTCGCTCGACACGCGCGCGTTACTCGGCGCAAGCGAGCATCTCGGGCTTTTTCCGACGCAGCGCAGCGCGGAGCTGGAACCGTCCACGACGCTTCCGTTCTGGGATCTTGCACGCGCCGTCAAGCAAAGCCTCGCGATACGGCGCACGGCCGTCGAAGCGGCGGGCGGCTTTTCGACGCCGGTGCTGGAGATGATCGCGGCCGGCGCCGACCCGGACCGGCTCGTGATGGGCAACCGCCAGCGCGCCCCGACGCTGCGCATCGACAACTATGGGCGGCTTGCGATTCCGACGCGGTACGGCGAGGGGCGCCTGCGCATCAAGTGGGTGACGCCTGCCGCGGTGCACGGCGCGCCGCAGACGCAACACATCTCGGTAGCGACCGTCGATGGCCTGCTTTGCATGACCAACGTCAGCGCGGAGCCCGTGCCTTCGCTGCTCGGCAGCGCCAAACGTCTGTTGCTCGCGCAGCTAGGCTAGGCAGCGGCCGCTTTGGTCCGTCCGTCGTAACGGCCGGACCGCACGACGCGCGACACCGGTTTGCTTCCCGCCGCGGTCAACACCTCAAAACCCGCGCGACATCACCGCAAAGCCGATCGTCACGACACCAAGCACGAGATTCACGACGACGAGCCGCCGCACGGTCGCGACCGCGTTCGCACCGTCGGGCCACTTCTGCGCCTGTACCGCGCGACGGATGCGCGGAAACACGGCGAAGCGGATATGGCCGAAGATCAGCATCATCACGATGCCGAGCCCCGCCATCGCATGCAGTTGCCACATCGCGTGCGCGCCGCCGTACTGCGACAGCAGAAAGCCGCCGGAGACCAGAATAACGAGCACCGACACGCCGACCCAGTTGAAGAACCGTCCGAATACCGACTCCCACAGCGGCAGCCGCAATTGCGGCGACAGGTCGCCCAAGGCCGGCCGCAGGCAAAAATGAGCGAACACCATGCCGCCGACCCAGAGGGCAACACCCAGCAGGTGGAGAAAGAGTGCGATTTCGATCGCTTTGGTCATTCGTTTCCTCTGTCGTATCGGTGTGGTAGCGACGCGGTTGTATCGATGCACTTGTGTCGACGCAGTCTTGTTGACGCAGATGAGTCGACAAGGGTCGCGGTCGGACTGCGCGTTCGACCGCCCACGCGCCGCGCAGTTCAGTCCATCGTTTTACTGGCCCATTAACGTACGAGGCTTTTCATCGGACGACATGGGCCGCGAAATAACGCTCAATAAAACCGCGGCGTGCAGTGCATTCCGGGAAATGCGCTGCACGCCGCGTGTTCCGGCTGGCTGCGAAGGTGCTAAGGCGTGGCGATGTGCAGCTAGCCCTGCCCTTCTTCGAGCGCGGGCCGCAACCCCGCCACCTTGAGCTTCGTATCGGGCTTGTGCCCCTTGCGGGCGCGTTTGCCGACATGCGCGGCGAGCGCCTTGCCGGACAGCGTTTCCTCGCCCGGCTTGCCGCCGCGGCCCGTGCCCATCAGCACGACGCCCGCCTTGCCGATCGCCAGCGCCTGCGCGAGCGTTTCGTTGGCGTCGAGCCCCATCAGCGTGACGCCGCGTCCACCGCCCGACAATGTCTTCATCTCGTCGAGGCCGAACACGAGCATGCGCCCCGTGCTCGACAGACACGCGACCTGCGTCGCGTCGGGCACCATCGGCATCGGCACGAGCGGCGCCGCGCCTTCGTCGATCGTCATGAACGACTTGCCGGCCTTCACGCGGCTCACCATATCGCCGAGCTTCGCGATAAAGCCGAAACCGTTGCTCGACGCGAGCAGCAGCGCCTGGTCGGCCGTCGCCGCGTAGTAATGCATGAGGTGCGTGCCCGATTCGAGTTCGATCATCGTCGTGACCGGCACGCCGTCGCCGCGGCCGCCCGGCAACTGGCTGACCGCGACCGAGTAGACGCGGCCGTTGCTGCCCCACGCGATCAACGTGTCCGGCGTGCGGCACTGGAACGCCGCGTAAAGACTATCGCCGGCCTTGAACGTGAAGCCGGCCGGATCGAGCCCGTGGCCCTTCAGCGCGCGCACCCAGCCTTTCTGCGACACGACGACCGTGACCGGCTCGTCGATCACGCGCGCTTCGAACGTCGCGCGCTTGTCCTGCTGGATCAGCGTGCGGCGCGCGTCGCCGTACTGCTTCGCATCGGCTTCGATTTCCTTGACGATAAGCCGCTTCATCGCGCTCTCGCTGCCGAGCAGCTCTTCGAGCTTCGCTTTCTCGTCGCGCAGTTCTTCGAGCTCCTTCTCGATCTTGATCTTTTCGAGGCGCGCCAATTGACGCAGCCGGATATCGAGAATGTCGTCGGCCTGGCGTTCGGACAGCTCGAACGCCGAGATCAGCGCGGCCTTCGGCTCGTCCGATTCGCGGATGATCCGGATCACTTCGTCCAGATTCAGGAAGACGATCATCCGGCCTTCGAGAATATGGATGCGGTCGTCGACCTTCGTAAGCCGGAACTGCGTGCGGCGCGTAACCGTCGTGAAGCGGAAGCCGACCCACTCGCTGAGGATTTCGCCGACGCCCTTCTGGCGCGGCCGGCCGTCGGCGCCGACCATCACGAGATTGAGCGGCGCGTTCGATTCGAGGCTCGTATGCGCAAGCAGCGTATTGACGAACTCGGTCTGCTCGATGCGGCTCGACTTCGGCTCGAACACGAGGCGCACCGGCGCGTCCTTGCCCGATTCGTCGCGCACCGCGTCGAGCAGCGCGAGCAGCGTCTGCTTCGTCTGCAACTGCTCGGGTGTCAGCGACTTCTTGCCGAGCTTGATCTTCGGGTTCGTCTGCTCCTCGATTTCCTCGAGCACCTTCTGGCACGACGTGTTCGGCGGCAATTCGTTGATGACGAGCTGCCACTGGCCGCGCGCGAGCTCTTCGATCTTCCAGCGCGCACGCACCTTCAGGCTGCCGCGGCCCGTTTCGTAGGCCGCCGCGATCTCGGCTTCGCTCGAAATGATCTGGCCGCCGCCCGGGAAGTCCGGCCCCGGCAGATGCTGCATGAGCTCCGCTTGCGTGATCTTCGGATGACGGATCATCGCGACCGCGGCCGCCGCCACCTCGCGCAGGTTATGCGACGGAATTTCAGTCGCGAGGCCCACCGCGATACCGGATGCGCCGTTCAGCAACACGAACGGCAGACGCGCGGGCAGCAGCTTCGGCTCTTCGAACGAACCGTCGTAGTTCGGCATGAAATCGACCGTGCCCTGATCGATTTCGTCGAGCAGCAGCTTCGCGATCGGCGTCAGGCGCGCTTCGGTGTAGCGCATCGCCGCAGCGCCGTCGCCATCGCGCGAGCCGAAGTTGCCCTGGCCGTCGATGAGCGGATAGCGCATCGAGAAATCCTGCGCGAGACGCACGAGTGCGTCGTAGGCGGACTGGTCGCCGTGCGGGTGATACTTGCCGAGCACGTCGCCGACCACGCGCGCCGATTTCACGGGCTTCGCGTTGTCGGCGAGGCCCATCTCGCTCATGGCGTACAGGATGCGACGCTGCACGGGCTTCTGACCGTCGCTGACGTCGGGCAGCGCGCGGCCCTTCACGACGCTGACCGCGTATTCGAGGTACGCCTGCTCCGCGTAATGGCCCAGTGTCAGCAGGTCGCCGGGCGGCGGCGCCTCTTCGAAAAGATCGGGAGTGTTGTCTTCCATCTACGTTCCGTGTCCGTGTTGCGGCTCGAGGTGCGGCTTGCTTTTCGGCATGAGTTCCGGCCTGAGTTCCGGCCTGGGTTTGGGCCTTAGTTTGGGCCTAGATATCCGCTTCGACCTCGTTGCCCTTCTCTTCGAGCCAGCTGCGCCGCGACGCCGCTTCGCCCTTGCCCATCAGCATCGTCATGCGCGCAACGGTCTTCTCGAAGTCGAGTTCGCCGAGCGCGATCGGCGACAGGCGCCGCGTGTCCGGGTTCATCGTCGTGTCCCACAACTGCTCGGCGCTCATTTCGCCGAGGCCCTTGAAGCGGCTGATCGTCCATTGCGATTCGCGCACGCCGTCCTTGCGCAGCTTGTCGAGAATCGCTTCGAGCTCGCCGTCGTCGAGCGCGTAGAGCTTCTGCGCGGGCTTCTTGCCGCGGGCCGGCGCATCGACGCGAAACAGCGGCGGCCGCGCGACGTACACGTTGCCGCGCTCGATCAGCTGCGGGAAGTGCTTGAAGAACAGCGTGAGCAGCAGCACCTGGATATGCGCGCCGTCGACGTCCGCGTCCGACAGGATGCAGATCTTGCCGTAGCGCAGATTCGACAGGTCGACGGTGTCGTCCGGGTTGTGCGGGTCGACGCCGATCGCGACCGAGATGTCGTGCACCTCGTTGTTCGCGAACAGGCGATCGCGCTCGGTTTCCCACGTATTCAGCACCTTGCCGCGCAGAGGCAGGATCGCCTGGAATTCCTTGTCGCGGCCCATCTTCGCGGAGCCGCCGGCGGAATCGCCTTCGACGAGGAACAGTTCATTACGCTCGATTTCGGTCGATTCGCAATCGGTAAGCTTGCCGGGAAGCACGGCGACGCCCGAGCTCTTGCGCTTTTCGACCTTCTGCCCCGCGCGCGTACGCGCCTGCGCCTGCTTGATGACGAGATCGGCAAGCTTCCTGCCATGCTCGACATGCTGGTTCAGCCACAGTTCGAGTGCCGGGCGCGCGAACGAGGACACGAGCTTCACCGCATCGCGGCTATTGAGGCGTTCCTTGATCTGGCCTTGGAACTGCGGATCGAGCACTTTCGCCGACAACACGAACGATACGCGCGCGAATACGTCTTCGGCGAGCAGCTTCACGCCCTTCGGCTGCAGGCCGTGCAACTCGACGAAGCTCTTCACGGCCTGGAACAGGCCGTCGCGCAGACCCGCCTCGTGCGTGCCGCCGGCCGGCGTCGGGATCAGGTTCACGTAAGACTCGCGCGTGAGCGGCCCTTCCTCGCTCCACGCGACGACCCACGCGGCGCCTTCGCCCTCGGCAAACGTCTCCTCGTTCGAGCGCGAGCTTTCCGCGTAGCGCTCGCCCTCGAACAGCGGAATCAGCAGATCGCTGCCGGCCATGCCTTCGAGCAGATAGCCGCGCAGACCGTCCTCGTACTTCCAGCTTTGCCGCTCGCCGGTCTTTTCGTTGACGAGCACGACTTCGACGCCCGGCAGCAACACCGCTTTCGAGCGCAGCAGCCGCTGCAGTTCGCCGACCGGCAGGTTCGGCGAATCGAAGTACTTCGCGTTCGGCGTGACCGTGACGCGCGTGCCGGACTTCTTTTCGCCGCGCTCGGCCGCGCGCACTTTGAGCGGCCTGACCACGTCGCCATTCGAGAAACCGAGTTCGGCGACCTTGCCGTCGCGCCAGACCGTGACGTCCAGACGCGTGGACAGCGCGTTCGTGACCGACACGCCGACGCCGTGCAGACCGCCCGAGAACGTATAGGCGCCGCCCGCGGCCTTGTCGAACTTGCCGCCGGCGTGCAGGCGCGTGAAGACGATCTCGACGACGGGCACGCGTTCGTCGGGGTGCATGCCGAACGGGATGCCGCGGCCATCGTCGTCGACCGACACCGACTGGTCGGCGTGCAGCGTGACCGTGATCTGCTTGCCGAAGCCGCCGAGCGCCTCATCCGACGCGTTGTCGATGACTTCCTGGATGATGTGCAGCGGATTCTCGGTGCGCGTGTACATGCCGGGCCGCTGCTTGACCGGCTCGAGCCCCTTCAGCACCTTGATCGACGCTTCGCTATACGCAGCGTTTGCGTTTGACTTCTTCGTAGACATGGCTTGCTCGGGTCCGTCGGTTCATCGTTGTCCACAAGTCCTGTGGACATCTGCGTGGACAATGCGTTGAATTTTCAAAAAAAGCGAAACGAAACAACGGAATGGAACGTTTGCACGATACACGGGCAGTGTGACCGCCCGCGCGCCTGCGCGCCCGCACCGCCCGCTAACGCGGATGGGACGGCATCTGCGGCGCGCCGCGGTCGGCAGCGGATTCGCGGGTATTGTACTGATTTCGATGCGCGCGGCAATTTGGATCGGGCAGGATTGGCCGTTCGGGAGCGATAGAATGCGATTCCTCCCCGTGTTTCATACCGGAGCGCAGCCGTGAGACCGTCCGAAGCGTTGGGCGCCCCTCGCGCCGAAATCAGGACGATCGTTGCCGATCACGATGCGGCCAACGCACGCATATTCGGTTCCGTCGTCACCGGCGACGACGACGAAAACAGCGCCTCGATTTGCTCATCGATCCGACGCCGGAAACAACTCTGTTCGATATCGTTCGCATCCAGCGGCGCGTGCAAACGTTGCGGGGCGTATCGGTCGATGTGCTTACGCCGCCTGCATTGCCGGAATCGTTCCGTGCGAAGGTGGTCAGCGAAGCGGTGCCCGTGTGAAGAGAAAGAGCGATCTGCGGTATGGCAGACACTGGTGCGCGACCGGCCGGAACTACAGCGCCAGCTTGCCCGGATACGACAGCCAGAATAAACGACCCGAATCAGATCGTCCCCGGAAGCGTTTTACTTCCCCTTGTTCTCCAGCTCATCCCACCGCTCGAGCGCTACCATCAGTTCCTCATCGATTTCCGCGTAACGCTGCGTGAGACGCGTGCCTTCCTGGGCGTCCTTCGCGAAGATCGACCCGTCTTCGAGTTGGACGGCAATGGTTTTCTGCTCCCCCTCGAGCGCCGCGATCCGTTCCGGCAGCGCCTCGAGTTCGCGCTGTTCCTTGTATGACAGCTTCACCGACCGCTGAGCATTGCGGCCCGCCGCGCTTTCTTTCGGCGCTGTCTCCCTAGCCGCTTCCTTCGGCGCGTCGCGCTGCGCGAGCTGTTCGGCGCGCTCGCGCTGCATCTGCCAGTCGGTGAAGCCGCCGACATATTCGCGCCACTTGCCTTCGCCCTCCGCCGCGATAACCGAAGTCACCACGTTGTCGAGAAACGCCCGGTCGTGGCTCACGAGCAGCACGGTGCCGTCGTAGTCGGTCAGCAGTTCTTCGAGCAGTTCGAGCGTCGGAATGTCGAGATCGTTCGTCGGTTCGTCGAGCACCAGCACGTTCGCCGGACGCGCGAACAGCCGCGCCAGCAGCAGCCGGTTGCGCTCGCCGCCCGACAGCGACTTCACCGGCGAGCGCGCACGCTCCGGTGCAAACAGGAAATCGCCGAGGTAGCTCATCACATGCTTCTTCGCGCCGTTGATCTCGACCCAGTCGCTGCCGGGGCTGATCGTATCGGCGAGACTCTTCTCCTGATCCAGTTGCGCGCGCATCTGGTCGAAGTACGCGACCTGCAGATTCGTGCCGACGCGCACGCGCCCTTCGTCGGGCTGCAACTCGCCGAGAATCAGCTTGAGCAGCGTCGTCTTGCCCGCGCCGTTCGGACCGACGAGGCCGATCTTGTCGCCGCGCATCAGCGTGGCCGAAAAGCGCTCGACCACGGTGCGTGCGCCGAAGCGCTTCGTCACGTCCGTGAGCTCCGCGACGATCTTGCCGGACTTTTCGCCCTGCGCGACATCGAGCTTCACGTTGCCCTGCACGTTGCGACGTTCGGCCCGCTCGTTGCGCATCTGCACGAGCCGCGCAATGCGGCCGACGCTGCGCGTGCGGCGCGCTTCGACGCCCTTGCGGATCCACACTTCTTCCTGAGCGAGCAGCTTGTCGAATTTCTCGTTTTCGACCCGCTCGACTTCGAGCTGCTGCGCTTTACGCGTCTGATACGCGGAGAAATTGCCCGGGTACGACAGCAGCCGGCCGCGGTCGAGTTCGACGATGCGCGTCGCGATGCGGTCGAGAAACGCGCGGTCGTGCGTGATGAACAGCAGACCCGCGCGTTGCGAGAGCAACAGTTCTTCGAGCCAGCGGATGCCGTCGAAGTCGAGGTGGTTCGTCGGCTCGTCGAGCAGCAGCACGTCCGGCTGCAGCACGAGCGCACGCGCAAGCGCGACGCGCTTTTGCATGCCGCCCGACAGCGCGTCGACCTGCGCGTCGCCGTCGAGGCCGATCTGCGCGAGCGTCGTGGACACACGCGTGCGCCAGTTCCATGCATCGGCCGCGTCGAGCGACGACTGCACGGTGTTCATGCGCGCGAGCAAGGCATCGTGCTCGCCGCCTTCCGGCGTCTGCGCGAGCGCATGCGCGACGCGGTCGTATTCGTCGAGCAGTTCGCGCGCATGCGCGAGCCCGCCCGCGACCGTGTCGAACACCGACGTGCCCGCTTCGAATTCAGGCTCCTGCGGCACGTAGACCGTGACGAGATTCTGTTGACGCGTGACGAGTCCGTCGTCGGGCTTCGCGAGGTCCGCGACGATTTTCAGCAATGACGACTTGCCCGCGCCATTGCGGCCGATCAGGCCGACGCGCTCGCCGGCTTCGAGCGAAAAGTCCGCGTGATCGAGCAACGCGACGTGACCGAACGCGAGTTGCGCGCCGGTGATGGTGTAAAGCGACATGGGAAAAGGATCGGGCTGCGATGAGGCGAAACGCTCATTGTACCGGGCGGCATGCGCGGTGGCCGCGTGACCGACCGGGAAGCCGCGTGCGAGGTGGGCCGTGTGGCGAACGGTGTGGCGAAGTGCGTGGCGAAGTGCGCGACTCGATGCGCGACCGAACGCGCGACGAGCGCGTTGCGATGCCGCGCGTGGTGGCGCAAGGCGACGCCGGAGTGCGGCGCCTTGCGTTGCCATTCGCGTTACTTCACTTGCGCGGTTCCGGTCGCGCTACTTCACATGCACCGTAATTGTCTGACTCCAATCGGGCCCGTACGAGCGATGTGCGCCATCGCCGAATTGCAGCGTGAGCGTGTGATCGCCCGGCGGCAGTGTAATCTCGGTTTCGGACTGCCCTTTGCCGAAATGCAGCGATTTGTCGTTGGCCGGAATCACGGCGCCCTTCGGCACGGGCTGCCCGTCGATCAGCAAATGATGATGACCGGTGCCGTCGGTCATCGTGCCGGCCGGCGCGACTTTCATGCCGTCGACGGCGAATTTCACGTGCACGGGGTTGCTCACGGTCGCGCCGTCTTTGGGCTCGACGAACGACACGCCGTTGGCGCGCGCAACGCCCGATGCAACCAGCAGACCAACGCACAGCGCGGTCCCCATCCATCTGTTCCTGAACATCGTCTTCTCCTTGAAATGACGGCCCGTGACGGGACGGTGGCGTAACGACCGCGCGCCAAAGCATACACCGGCGCACGCCGGCGATCGCGTGCGCAGCGTCGCGACGCATCCGCGACTGCGACGCTTTTGCCGACGAAGTGCCCTGACGATTTCCGGTAAAATTGTGGATCGCTGCGCGTTTCCGGTCGAGGAAAGGAACAACGCGCGAATCGAGCGTTTTGAACGGATGGGTGAGTACGTCGTGAGTGAAGTTGTCGAATACAAAAGCTGGGTTTGTTTGATCTGCGGCTGGATCTACAACGAAGAAGAAGGACTGCCGGAAGATGGCATCGCGGCGGGGACGCGCTTCGCCGATATTCCCGAAGACTGGCGCTGCCCGTTGTGCGATGTGAGCAAGTCGGAATTCGCTGTTGTGGAGTTCTGAGCGGCGCCTTATGCCATCGTTTGTGCTGCTTGTGGTGGCGCGTCATTCGTAGGCTAGGGCAGCTTTGTTATACTCTGGCCCCTGCCGTTGCGTTGTTGGGTCCGCGGTTGGGTCCGTAGGTTGGACTTTCGGCGGTCCTGGGTCCTCTCCCTGTAGTTCAGGGGATGGAATGAGAAGAAAAAACGTTATAATTCAACAGACTCACATCTTGCTATAGCAAATCTGTAGCAACGACATTTCTCCGCTTCCCGGACAACGTCCTGGCACTAATCAAGCGACATGCGGTAGACGCCCTTGATGCAGCAGTATTTCCGCCCCGCCTGATAAGCTTTTGCGCGATGGCCTACGCCATTGCCTACGCCGTCGATTTCCTGTGTGGTCGCGCTTGCCCGTTGCTGCCCCCGACGAGTGGCAGCTTCGGAGCAGCCAATTTTAGGGCACTCTCGATCAACGTCTATCCACCCCCCTCATTCCAGATACGGCGTCAGCACAACTTCGATCCATTTCATGAATGCGCGGACTCGGCGCGACAGATTGCTCCGATGTGCTACGACGAGGGACGCGGCGAGCGCCCGGCGACGAGAGTCGGGAATAACCTCCACAAGCGCCCCACTTTCCAAGTATCGGCCAATCCCCAGGAGGGGCGCCTGAATCATGCCGAGGCCGGCGAGCGCAGCGGCTTCGTAGATCTGCGCGTTGTTGACGTGTAGCGTACCCGGCAACTGAAGCGTCGCGTAGCCGTCGCCGTTCGGATATTCCCATCCATAAGGTCTTGAGCCGAGCATGGTCGAAAAATGAATTGCCCGATGTCCCTGACGCTGGAGATCCACTAGCGATCGGGGGACGCCATAGCGTGCCAGATAGGCGGGACTGGCAGCGTTGACCATGCGTAGCAGACCCAGTGGGCGGGCAATGAGCGTCTCGTCCCGTATCGGTCCAAGCCGCAATACACAGTCGAACCCCTCTTGAACCAGATCGACTTGCCGATCCGTACTCGACACCTCCAGCTCCAACTCGGGGTGAGCCGCCATGAACTCCGGCAAGGCCGGCATGATCGTGGTGCGCGCCACTTCGGACGGAAAATCCACCCTTAGACGCCCGCGAAGTGCGACGTGCTCGCTTGCGAACATTGAATGCAGGTCATCTACTTCGGCAAGCAGATCGCGGGCGCGCGCATGAAACACACGTCCGTCCTCTGTCAACTGCACGCTCCGCGTCGTGCGGTGCAGGAGTCTGACACCGACATCTTCTTCCAGCTTCCGGACAGCCGTTGAGACCCTCCCTTTCTGGATGCCCAAGCTGTCGGCAGCGCGGGTGAAGCTCCCCATTTCCGCGACCGTTATGAATATGAGGAGGGGTTCGAGATTATGCATTTTCGCGCCTCGGTATTGTTACCCGCAGAGGGAACACTCAGTTCACTTTATCGACGTTTACCATACCTGAAAAACACAATACCCTTCGAAATTGAGACCCACATCGGAGAACAACGAGTGACTGAAACCATGACCTTGCATCGCGCCCTGTGGGCTGGCCGCGTAATGAGCGTGCTTGTCGTTATCGCTCTGGTGGCAGACGGGATTATTCAACTTTTCGTGCCCGCACAGATCGCGAGCGTCTTGCAGGAAACCGGGTTCGCGATGGACGTTACCTGTGTCGTGGGTCCGATCGTCCTTGCCTGCGCCATCCTTTACGCCATCCCGGCTACCGCCGTCCTCGGCGCGATCCTGGTGACGGGCTATCTGGGAGGTGCCATCTGCGCCCATGTCCGCATTGGTGAGTTGGGATCGTTGCCAGAGATCATTTCGCTGGTTCTGGGCGCGTTGACATGGGGTGGCCTCTACGCACGCAACTCCCGTATCCGAGCGATTCTGCCGCTCATTCGTTAAGCCAACCGGGGCAGTCCTCTGTCCGTCAATATCCGGAGAAAGCATATGTTTTTAGTAACGGGAATCACGGGAAAAGTAGGCGGCGCAACGGCAGAACATCTGTTGGCGCACGGCAAGAAAGTACGCGCGCTCGTCCGCAATCGCGAGAAGGCGGCTCAGTGGGAGAACCGGGGCGTGGAACTGGTAGACGGCGATTGGAATGATTCGGCAGCCATCGAGCACGCGCTCAAGGGTGTCGAAGGCGCGTTCGTCATGTTGCCGGCTGTCTGGGCGCCCTCGCCCGATTTCAAAGAAGCCAGGGGCGTGATTGCAAACTATGTCGAGGCGCTCACCAGGGCATCGCCGCCACGAGTGGTTGCGCTTTCGTCGATGGGGGCGAACAGAACCAGCGGGCTGGGGATGATCACGGCGCTGTCGCTTCTGGAGCAAGGATTTCGCGACCTGACATTGCCGATCGCCTATGTGCGCGCCGGCGGATTTTTTGAAAACTTCCTTTACGGCTTGCATGTTGCCCAAGGTGGCACGCTCCCCGTCTACTACAACCCGACCGATCGGAAATCGACCATGGTCGCGACCAACGACATCGGCGCCGAAGTCGCAGCGCTTCTGGCCGGGCGGGCATGGTCGGGGCATCGCGCCATCGAGCTCGGTTCGATGGTCAGTGCGGATGAAGTAGCGACACAACTGGGTGAAGTCCTGAAGGTCGACGTCAACGCTTTTGCTGTACCGCGGGCCGGGTGGCCGGCAGCGTTCGAGCAGCTCGGCGTTCCGAAGGGCCAGACGGGACCGGCCGAAGCGATGTATGACGCCGTCAACTCAGGCTGGATGGACCTCGGCGTCGAGGGTACGGAGCACGTCCCGGGCGCGACATCCGCCCGCGATGTCTTCGCGGCGGCCCTGAGGGCCGCTACAGAATAGGTCAGCGGATCACCGAGGGGATACGACTTTGGAAAGACGACTCGTTTTCAGTTGTTCTCGAATGTCCGCTTTGCGGCATCAATTTGAAGCAGTCGAAGGGCTGGTATTGGCCGCAAGCAGAAGACCGGGATGATTGCTGTTGCGCGCTTGCGCGCTTTAAACTAACACCAAAGCAACTTTGCGACGGACTATGACCAACGTATCCATCGGTGCAGCCGCCGGATCGCCTGCGCCCCGCAGAGACACGGGAAGCAGCAGCAGCGCCACCGCCGCGCGCCGTTTTGCATGCAAGGGGCACTGAATTCCATCAAAAGGAATCGAGACATGACTACCGATCGCCCGCCGCTTTATTCCGTTTGGGAAAACCGCGCCGGTGAAAAAATTTTCGTCGAGGAAGTGACCGCGCCTTTGACCGAAGAGGAAATCGCCAGCGATCTCGATGCTGAAGGATTGACCGGCGAAGACTTCGAGCGCGAAGCCACCGCCATGCGCGCGATGTTCGTCGTCACATATGTGGCATACGAAGGTCGCGGCAATCTTGAGGCCGTAAGATTCGAAACGGACGAAGGGCAGTGGGCGCAGCTGACCGGTCCGGACGGATTCCACATCAAAGGCATCAAGCCCACCCGGTCAATCATGCGACAGCCTCCGGGACACGGCTGAACGCCAGACTTGTCATGCGTCACGGATTGGCGCGCACCGACCACTCGTGCCTCTGCGGTCGACGTGCTCCGCGCATTCATTTTGCGCCCCTCGGGGCGGCGTCGTGTACAACGTCACCGTTTCTGGCGCCTGATCCTCGAATAAATCGCGCGACCAGACCAACTAGCTCATCGGGCGGAGACCCTTTCCGGTAGTAGCCATCGAAGTCCTCAAGCGGCCCTTTTTCGCGCAGGTCGGCCGTCGAGAGCGACGTGTAGGCAATCAGTGGTGTTTCTCGACGCCTGCATGGAGCGCAGAATGCGCGCCACCTGGAAACCATCTGTTTCGGGCATGGTCCATCAATGATGAAAAGATGCGGCGTCAAGGATCGAACCTGCGTGCGCGCCTACTCGGCGCCGCTCACATGACGAGCGTCCAGCCGTTCGTGTTGAGCAGGCCTCGACTGGCAGGCCAGTGCGCGTATCATCGTCAATAACCATTATCCTCGCTGCTGCATCCAGAAGTGTCGCTCACCGCTGCGAAACGCGCGGGCACGTGTTTCTCGCAGTCACCGCCATACAGCTCAGTGCCTTCGCCAGCCGTTCCTCTGGAGGGAGTATGGATCTCTGCGAGTTCATTAACGAAAATCTGGAGGCCCTGGTTGACGACCGGCTCTCGGCTGCGCGCACGTTACGAGCCATCGGGGGTATTGCCCGGACAGAACTTCAGCAAACCGCGCGCCGGACTCTGCTCGACATCGTCGACCGCATGCGCCGCCCACAGGCTGGACACGACGCCGCTGGCCCGCCCGGCGCGATGTCATCTGAACGCCTTCCGGGCGGCGAGTCCGGTTTCGATGTGCAACCGGTAAGTTTGCCGGCAAGCGGCTACTCGCTGAACGATCTGACGGAGGATTACCGGCTGCTGCGTGCCAGTGTAGTGAAACGCTGGCTACCCGCTGATGCGCAGATGGACCCGGCAGCGCTGCATGAGCTCGTGCGCTTCAACAACGCAGTCGATGAGGCACTGACTGAGGCTGTTGCCCGCTACTGGTCCGGCATGGTCCGCACGCGGGACCAGTTCATCGGAATACTGGCGCACGACCTGCGGACACCGCTCGGTGCCATCTCCATGTCGGTCGAATACCTGATGCGGCTCGAGGAGCAACCAGCCTCCGCGCTGCGCTCCATTGCGGTGGTACAGCGCAGCTGCGCGCGCATCCAGCGAATGCTCGACGATCTGCTCGATTTTACCCGTACCCGCATTGGCGGCGCCCTTCCGGTGAATCCTGAACCGGTCAACCTCGGCAACATCTGCCAGCAGGCGCTTGCGGAGCTGTCCGCGCTTCATATGGATGAAGAAATCCGCTGGAACTCTGGCGGCGATCTCGCTGGCGAGTGGGATGCCGCGCGCCTGGCCCAGGTAATTACGAATCTGCTTGAAAATGCCATCGAGCACGGGCGACGTGGCGCTGTGGTTAGATTGTCGACGCGGGGAGAGGCGGACAGCGTATACATCGTCGTCAGTAACGAAGGCGAGCCGATCCCGGACAGCGAACTTGACCGCCTATTCGATCCGCTGATACGCCGGTCCACACAAACCGAGCCGCGCCGCGCTGGCGCCGGACTGGGTCTTGGCCTGTTCATCGCGCGTCAGATCGTTGTGTCGCACGGCGGAAACATTTCTGCAGCGTCGGATGCGAACGCCACCAGCTTTACGGTGCGATTACCGCGGACCTGCGCCTCTGGCGGCAAGGGCAGCCGCGAATGACAGGATGTTCCCGACCGATGTTCAACGGGATCGGACTGGTCCGGCAGGGCATCCTTTCACGAGCTGTCCGCTGCGCGAATTAATGCCCGCCGGAGCAGCGAGATCGGGAATGCGCCACATTACCCGGACCATGTAACGGTGACAGGAAACCTTCATGGATTCGGACGAACAGGCAGCAAGGGGCGCGCGCGAAACGGACAGGCATATAGCGGCGTTGAACGGCTCTGATGTGTGTGGTACCGGCTCATGCGGCGACTGCGTCCGCTCGATGATGTACTGCGATTCATCGACGGCGCCAATGCCGACATGCTCGAGCGCAAAGCCGATCGACGGCGGGCGCTGCGCCTTTCCCGGGGCGCGCGAAAAGGAAGCGGCCGTCCCGATTTGACGTGCGACTAGCGGACAAGTATCTGGTTGACCTGCGTCTGGGCGCATTTGACGATGTCGACGACCCGCCGGGTCACGGCTCCGGATGGGCGATGTCCGCATCGATGATCTTTTCGGCCTGCGATGTCGCTGCGGCCCTCGCTTCCTTGACCGACTCGAACGGTCCGATGCTCGCGGCACCTTCAAAGGGATAGAGCAGACGGCCGTCCGTCCTGCGCACGAGCGACAGATCGCCGAGGAATTGCCCGTTCGGCAAGGCTCTGGCCGTGACGAAGATGTGGTAATCCTCGCGGCTTTCGGTGCGTGCCTTGCCTGTCGGCACGATGCGAAGCTTCCGGCGCACCATGATCAGTTGCCCTGCGTCCCGCCGCAGCCATGTCTGGCGCTCTCGCTGGCACCCGCGCGGGCCTGCTCTACCGAATCGCCGATCTGCTCTGCACCATCGGAGCGTCGCCCTGCTTTTTCGGCGAGCTCGAGGTAGGCGGCCGCAATGCGTCGCAAGTCGTTTTCTGATGCATCCTCTATCCCGATCAGCCTGTTGCTCGCATCGTGATGCGAAGCGAGCAGTTCGTTAAGCTTCAGATGGACAGCGACGCTGTCCTTGTTCTGGCTCTGCTGGATCAGAAACACCATCAGGAACGTGACGATCGTGGTGCCTGTATTGATCACGAGTTGCCATCCATCTGAATAGTGAAAGAGCGGCCCTGTGATGATCCATAAAACAATCGCCATTACTGCAATGCTGAAAGCGACTGGCGAGCCGGCCCATCGCGTGACGGCAGCCGCAAAGGCATCGAAGGCGCGCGTGACAGGGTGCCGGCTCGCATAGGCGGGACTCGACGTGTCGGGTACGGTGTTAAGACGATCGACCGATGGGCCGCCGTCTGTCGGGTGAATTCGCATTGTCGCCTCCGCGTCTGCTTTCGGTATCGCGCCGCGCCGGAGCACAGAATGACGGCACTCGCGCATACGGCGCCGCTGGTACTGGAGCGGACAGCACATCGCGTGCCTAAATGCCACTTGAGGGAGTGTGAGCTACACATGCGAGCCACAGATAATCGATTGCGAACTGGCGACTGCCCGGTACACGGACAGGGTTTGGGACGCTTCAGGGCCGGCATGTTGTCGCCGATCTGGGCAGGAACAGCAACTGCGGCGCTGGCGATCAGACGGCGATCGACATGAGGCGAAGGCGTGAATGAAACATATTATCTGGATCTCCTCGTCAAGCTGCTGAACGTGGACGCGGAGATCGCCGATTGCGAGCGGGAGCTGACGGAAGTCATGCGGTGGCTGACGAAGTTGCCGGAAGACCGCGGACCCTACGGTGCCGACTGCTCATCCGCGCTTGGCATCAAGCTGGACAGGTTCCGGGTCGCCCGGCGCGACACCACCGCGATGTTGGCCAAGGCCTGTACGGACTGTTTTTGCACGTGCGAGCGCATACCGCGACGGCATGCAGCACGGCGATCAGCCGCACGCCCGTGAGACCCATCAGCGCGCCTGAGCAGCGCAACGCATAGTTCTGATAGCACGCCGAATTCGACCTCGCTTGCAAAATCAATCTGCACTCCTGAACCTGCAACATTCGACACGGAGGTGCATGGGACAAATATTGCGAGGCCTGGACGCTGCGCATGTCATGGTGCGCACGTGTTTCGCAGTAGTGCTGGCGGCTACTGTTCCCCTGACGATGCCTCGCCAGCGGAGTCCGGCGTGTGGCTTGCCTCGCGTGTTCCACTGGAATTGCCGCCTGGTCGCGGCTTCGCCTGCCGGTTTCTTGCGGACTGCAGCGCATCCTCTAACTGCGCGAGCGTGTACGGCTTGCGCAGCGCCGACCAGTCGAACGGTAGTGTCTCCCAAGCCGGCGGGCTGTTCCCGGAAATAAAGATTACCTGGAGGTCTGGACGAATCGCAACTGCACGGCGCGCGAGTTCCACCCCCGGCATGTCGGGCATCACGAGGTCTGTCAGAAGAATGTCAAAGTCGCTTCCCTGTAGCGCCCGGAGAGCCCCTTCTGCGCTATCCGCATGTTGCGCCTTCGTTCCTAGCAGCAGCAGAAGCTCACATAGCGCGTCGAGCGACGCCTTGTCATCGTCTACCGCGAGAACGCGCACTTCTTCATCGAGCGCTACCCGGACATTGGACTCACGACCGGATTCAGCCGCCTTCTGTCTTGTCGCCTTGCTATCGCCGTCGCCGAGCACGCGCCGCACCTTCATGGCCAGTTGCTGGCGGCTGTATGGTTTGCTTAGCAGTTCCACCCCCGGGTCCAAGCGGCCACCGTGAACGATCGCGTTCTGGGTATAGCCGGAGGTAAAAAGGACCTTCAGTCCTGGCAACATCTGGATGGCTCGTCGTGCCATCTCGGGACTGCGCAGCGCACCGGGCATCACAACGTCCGTGAACAGCAGATCGATATGTACGCCGCTCGCGACGACAGCCAGTGCCTGCTCCGCGTTGTTTGCTTTCAGCACCGAATAACCGAGACCGGTAAGGAGTTCGACAACCGTCGACTGGACCTGCAGGTCATCCTCCACGACGAGAATCGTCTCTTCGCCCCGCTTCATACTGTGCATGGTAAGCGTTTCGGCTTCCACTGCCGTCCCGGTGGAGCGGGGCAGATAGATCCTGACGGTGGTTCCCTCGCCAATCTCGCTGTAGAGCCTGATGTGTCCGCCACTCTGTTTGACAAAACCATATGCCATGCTCAGCCCGAGGCCAGTGCCCCGGCCCTCCGGTTTCGTGCTGAAGAAGGGATCAAAGGCCCGCCCCATCACTTCCTGACTCATGCCAGTTCCCGTGTCCGTAACGGCCAGCATGACGTACTGTCCGGCACTGACGTCAGGCACCGACGATACGTATTCGTCATCAAGCGTTGCGTTGGCCAGTTCGAGCGTGAGCTTGCCGCCGTCCGGCATGGCGTCACGTGCGTTGATGGCCAGATTGAGAATCACGTTTTCCAGCTGATGCGGATCGACGAGGACGTTCCAGAGACCGCCCGCGACAACGGACTCGATCTCGATCGTCTCGCCCAGCGCCCGGCGCAACAGGTCGTCCAGCGCGCGAAGCTGACGTGCCGGGTTGATGACGACCGGCGCCAGGGGTTGCTGGCGGCCGAAGGCGAGCAGTTGCGAGGCGAGTTTCGCCCCACGGTCCACGGCGTCAATCGCCTTGCCCAGGCGCTCAGCACTCCAGGCGTCGCGACCGTGTCTGTTTTCCAGCAGTTCGAGGTTCCCCCGGAGCACTTGCAGAACATTGTTGAAATCGTGCGCCACCCCGCCGGTCAAGTTTCCCAGCGCCTCCATTTTTTGCGACTGGAAGAGAGCCCGCTGCGTCTGCTCCAGCGTTTCCGCTGCGCGCCGACGCTCGGTAACGTCCCGGGTGACCTTCGCAAACCCGACAACCTCGCCGTTCTCACGGATTGCATCAATTACCACGTGCGCCCAGAAACGGCTCCCGTCCTGGCGCACCCGCCAGCCCTCCGCCTCGAAACGGCCTTCGCGTCTCGCCGTCTCGAGCGCGCGGAACGGCACGCCGGCCTCGATGTCCTCCGGGGTGTAAAACCTGGAGAAATGCGAGCCGACGATTTCGCGTTCGCTGTATCCCTTGATCCGCCGCGCGCCCGAGTTCCAGCTTGTCACCCGCCCCTCGGGCGACAGCATGAAGATGGCGTAGTCGGTAACGCCCTGAACCAGGAGGCGGAAGCTCCGCTCGCTCTCGATCACCGCATCATGAGCCGCCTTTTTGTCAGTGACGTCATGAACGACCATGCCGAAGCCGAGGAGCTGGCCGTCGCCGTCACGAAGTGCCGTAAAGACGACGTTAGTCCAGAACGTGGTGCCGTCCTTCCGCAGGCGCCAGCCTTCACTGACATGGCGTCCGGAAGCGGTCGCAGCCCGGAGCTCTGCTTCAGGCACGCCTGAGGCCCGGTCCGTCTCCGTGTAAAAAATGGAAAATCGCTGCCCTATAATTTCATCGGCCTCATAACCTTGGATCCGCTCGCCACCTGGATTCCAGGTCATCACGTTGCCGTCGGGGGACAGGGCAAAAATCGAGTATTCGTCGGTCGATTCGGCCCATAACCGAAGCCAGACGGAACTGAACTCGCCGGCTGATGTGGTATCGTCGTTCACTTTTTTAGCGGATGCAAATGCCTACCCGGCCAGGCGCCAGGCCAGAACTACGTGCAGCACGCAATATTCGAGCCTGAAGACTTATATGACCTCGCGAACAACAACGAGCGGCCGAAACAGTCTGTCGAACGGGTCCGCAAAGCGCGGCACACCCAGAGCGCGCTTCGCAGGCCAACGCCACTGTTCGCCCGCTTCGCCATCACGCAAGCACTGGCAACCGAAAAGGGCGGGATGGTGGGCGCTTGAAAGGCAGTACTGTGTATGGCATGCGAGGATGCGGCTCAGTTAGAACAGCCCCGCCGGCTCTCTAGCATCATTCCAGCTGAAAATGATCACCTCCCTCCGCGCAGCATCGCGACCGCCACCGGCGACGGTGTACTTCACATCCACGTGTTCAATGTGAAACCCTTCGAATGCCTGCCGAATCGCCGGATGGTCGTTCAGACTCACGATCGCCCTGCCTTTGATTGACCGCAGCATCAATGCCATCGCCTCGTATTCGTGGAACGGAAACGATACACCGTAGCCTTCCGTCTCCCAATACGGCGGGTCCAGATAAAACAGCGTGCGCGGCCGGTCATAGCGATCAATGCACGCTTTCCAGTCCAGATGCTCAATGTACGTTTGCGACAATCGCAAGTGTGCGGCCGACAACGTTTCTTCGAGCCGAAGCAGGTTCAGGCCTGGCGGCGTTGTCGTCGCCGTTCCGAACGTCTGTCCCTCGATCTTTGCGCCGAAGCAGTTGTGCTGCAGATAGTAAAAACGAGCTGCGCGCTGGATATCGGTGAGCGTTTCCGGAACGGTATCCTGCAACCACCTGAACACCTGGCGACTCGATAACGCCCACTTGAACTGCCGCACGAACTCCTCGAGGTGGTGCTGCACGACGCGATACAGGTTCACCAGCTCTCCGTTGATATCGTTGATCACCTCCACCTTTGCCGGCGGACGCATGAAGTAGAGCGCGGCCCCGCCCGCGAATACCTCAACGTAGCAATCGTGCTCGGGAAAACGCGGAATCAGATGGTCTGCGAGGCGGCGCTTGCCGCCGATCCATGGAACGATAGGTGTAGCCATATGTGGAATTGCCTTAATTTTTTGGGTTAGAATCCGCCCCGCCTACCGGTAGGCTGCAGGGCCTTGGCTAATTCACTGGCTGATGCAGTGGAAAGGTGGCCGGGGGAATGCTCGAACATGCCCCCGGCCGTCCTGTCTTTCTCGCGCCGTGACGCGCGAGCAAAGTTGCTTTGTGCTGTTACGAGGTGCTCAGTTCGACAAGGGGCGCCGGCGATCGCCGCTGAACGCGCAGCGCCCGCGCGGTCTCCGCATACCCGTCATCGAAGAGACGTTGCCGCAACTCAATCGGCATATTGCGATCGAAGCTGCTCGCATACCCGGTCGGCACGCGTACGATCTCCGCGCCGTTCGCCGTATCGAGCGCAACGTGGGCAGCCTCGTTCGAACTGAGCATCAGATCGATGATGCGCGGCGCGAGCGTACTCAACCCGTAGTTACCGGGTGCGAGCGGTTCATCGTCCGACACGAGATAGATGCCGATGCGCCGGATCCCGTCGACGGTCAGGTCGCTCGCCGGCACGTTGTCGCACGTCCCGCCGTCGACCAGCATGGCCCCCGCGCATGCGACCGGCGGAAACACGATTGGAATCGACGCGCTCGCACGCGCCGCGATCGCGATAGGAACGTCAGGCGTGCGCTCGCGGCTGAACAGAAATTCCTTTTCCGTCAGCAGATCCGCCGCGATCGCTTTCAGCTCGATATCGACCGAGGCAAACGTCTTGCCCTGCGTGGCCTGCAGCAGAAAGCGCTGCAACGCATCGCCGGAGCAAAGTCCCTTTCCCGTGAGCATCGACCACGGAGAAAAACGCATCATCGGCGACCAGTCGAGTGACATGCACAGCTCGCGCATGTCCTTCAGATTCACGCCCGATGCATACAGCGCCGCGACGATCGAGCCGCCCGACGTGCCGGCCAGTTCGATGATCCGATAGCCCGCCTCGACGATCGCCCACAGCGCCCCGAGATGGGCGCTGAGGCGAAAGCCCGAGCCACTGAGCGCGACCCGGATGGGCGTCATTGCGTCGCCACCGTCGTTGATGCCGGCGCCGGCGCATCCGGCACCGGTTGATCGCCGCCGTAAAGCAGCAGTGCATTCAGCAGGGCCGCCTGGAAAACCAGCAGGCCGTCCCTGATCGCCTTCTTCTTCGCGTCGGAGAGCCCGGAGGACTGGACGATCCCGATCGCGGCCGGGATGGACGTTTTCGCGAGGCTCGTGACGCTCGACGTATCGATCGACGCGTTCGCGTCGCACGCCTTGTCTACATCGTCCATCAGCTTCGTCAGGTCGCCCGTATCGAGCTGCGCGGCCTTCACGTCGCTGATCGTCGCTTGCGCGACAAGACACGCGTTGTCGATGTTCTTCTGGAACGACTCAGCCGTTTGCAACTGCGCGGACGAACAGCCGCCGAGCAGCAGGAACGTGGTCGCGGCAAGGCCTGCCGCAAGCAGCATCAAGGTGCGTTTCATAAGGGATTTCCTATCGGAGGGTTTTGATTGCCGATACGGCAGCAGATGCAGCTGCTGCAGCGGCGTCGGATGCCGCAGACGCGGCGACGGCCTGCCCCTTGAAAGCCTGAACATCGGTTTCGCGGAGCGAGATTGAGTAATCGCCAGCTGGCGTGCGCGAGAACGTTGCATCGACGGTCGCGTACTGCTTGCCGTTGTGCACCATCAGCACGCAGCAGCCGGTCGGCGTGCCGGCTGCGTCCGTCAGAGGCTCGATGCGGTAATTGGCGATGCCGGCGTACTGCAGCGAATCGCAGCCGGTGAGCCCGATCGCGAGAAGCAGCAGCGCGAGCGCGCGCCTCATTGGACCGCTGCCGGCGCGTTTGCCGCCGGCGCAGCAGTTGCGTCCAGCTCGCTCGCCGTGCCCTTCGCACGGCGCTTCGTCGCACCATGCACGCCAAGACCCGTGATCGAAATAGCGAGGGCGTCGACATAGCGGTCCGGCGCCGCCTTCCCCAACACCACGAGCGCACCCCATGCCGCAAACGCGAGCACGACGAGCGCGTACTTCATCCTGTCATTCGCTTCCACTGCACTCTCCCAATAAAAATGGCCGCTCGAGGCGGCCGGAACAAACAACGGTTAAAAACTCAGGACAACGCAACCGGCCCGTCGAGCGAATGCAGATTCCTGCCGCGCATGATCGCGAGAATCTTCATGGCGTATTGCGGATCGGTCGCGTACCCGGCGGCCTGTACCGCAGCCGCGAAGGACTCGCCGTCAGTGCAGAGGAAAGCCGCCCTGTAACGCGGGTTATCGAGCAGGAATCTCGCGCGATCCTCGAGACTCGCGAGCCAGCTGTCGTATTTGCGCCAGAGCGCCTGCACCGTCGTGGGCTTGCCGCCGAGATACTCCGTCGTCGGCAACGACAGCGTCGGCCCTGTCCAGCTGCGGTCCGCCTTCACACCGAACAGATTGAAGCCGAGCTGCGCGAGCTTCGATGCGCCCCAGCTCGATTCGAGCGCCGCCTGCGCCACCGTGAAGCTCGCGGGAATCTTCGTGCGGGCCGCGAGATCCTGTGCAGCCGGGGCGATCGCCGCAATGAATTCTTCGGGTTTCATCGTTCAGCCCACGAGGAATTTGCGCAGCGGTTCGATCCAGCCGTGTTCGGCACCGGCGCCTTTCCACGCGAGATACAGCAGCACGA
The DNA here is from genome assembly GCF_031119615.1 of Paraburkholderia sp. SARCC-3016. Classification (NCBI taxonomy): domain Bacteria; kingdom Pseudomonadati; phylum Pseudomonadota; class Betaproteobacteria; order Burkholderiales; family Burkholderiaceae; genus Paraburkholderia; species Paraburkholderia sp. SARCC-3016. Next base: position 34,357 of record NZ_JAVHZD010000036.1, read on the forward strand.
CGACGACCGCTTTGCGCACCAGCCCGAACGAGCCCTTGCCGACATCGCGATAGAAGTCGTTACGCATGCTCTCGCGCAGCGACGCCGCGAAGAATCTCGACAGCTCGTGCACGTCCTCCTGCCGCAGGTTCAGGCGCTGCAGCGTTTCACCGGAGATCTCCGGTATCTGGTCTTCTGGCATACACACCCCGGTAAAAGAAAGCCACTTTGCGAGCGGCCATAAAAAAGGCCGCCCAGCTGGCGGCCATCCCCTGTGATGCTTTCGACAAAGCTACTTTGCTGACACCCGTCCGGTCGTCAGGCTGTCTGCCCCACCTCGAGCACATCGAGCGCTCCCGCGAACTCCTCCTGCTTCTTCACGAACTCGTACGCCTGCCGCAGGATCGGGTCGTTCAGATTGGGCGTGAAGTTATATTCGCGCGTGTCGTATGCATCCTGATCGCGGTTCACGTGCAGGCTCACGTAAATGCCGACCGACATCTTGCCGGCGACGTGCATGATGCGGATGTACGCGTTCGGGATCTGGATGCCGCGGAAGACCAGCGTTTTCTGAAGTGCCATGCTTTCTCCTAGACAGGGGTATAGGTCTGGCCGGTGACGGGATCGATCCAGCCCGTGCCGTGCCACGTGAGCTCTCGACCGAAGTCGGTCAGGTCCGTCGCGTAATACTTGTAGCCACGCACACCTTTGCCAAGCGGGCTCAGATCGGGCCGGTTCGCAAGCAGCCCCTGGTGACGCAGCGCGACGGGCAGCCAGCCGATGTTGCCGGTCCCGCTCTGTTTCGAAAACAGCGCAATGCCGGGCGTCGTCGACGTGTCCAGCCGCTGCGCAATCGCGCCAGGCGACGCCGTGACCGCCCCCTCCGGGTTGCGGGCCAACGGAATGATGTCGGTGGTGAGCAGCCGCCCGTCGACGCTGTTGCGCAACATGCCCGTGTGTTTGATGCGCTGCGGATTCGACGTCTGCACCGACCACGGTCCGAGTGCATTGCCGTTCGCCTGGTTCGAGCCGATCTCGTTGTCCCACCCGTCGAGATTGTTCGGATACTGCTCGACGAAGATCCACGACACGCCGCCATCGCTTGCCGTGCCAAGAAGATGCGTCGGTGGCGTCGCACCCGTGACACCGGCGCCTGCAGCCTGATAGACGTTGTTGCCGTACCGCTGGAATGCGCCCGCCCTGACGTTATCACCGCTCGTCCAGTACGCGGGATGATCGGAGAGCGTCCAGCGGTTCGACGCCACGACGGTCCAGCTGATCGCGCCGTCGCTTACCGTTCCCTCGCGATGGACCGGCGGCGCGTTGCCGGCGATGCCCGTATCGTTCGTGTGATAGACGATCAGGCCGTTGAAACAGAACGCCCGGCCGGCGTCGACCGGCATGCCCGCCGTCCACTGGATGTGGGCATTGGTCGTGACCTTCAGCCCCCATTGCTGCGTCTTCACTGCCTGATTGTCGTCGCACGTGTTGCCATGGACAATGTTCTTGCGCGCGAGACCGCCAAAGGCCGGCGTCATCGTGATACCGGCATACTGCTGCACGGACGCCGTGAGATTCGCCTGCCCGTTGTTAAGACACGTATTGCCGACCACGGTATTGCGCTCACCATAGATGCCGATGCCGTGATTGGCATTCAACATGCACGTGTTGCCGATGACGACGTTGCGATAGCCGGTGACGGAGATCCCGTTATCGAGCGTATCCTGCGCGTGATTACCAATGATGCGGTTGGCCCAGCTGTCATACGTGACGCCGATCAGTTCCGCCGCGTTGCCGCCCTCGGTCGTGTTCCCCTGAAGCTCGTTGCGATTGGCGCCGGCTGCGACCCACAGCACGAAGCTGCCGTTACCCGACCCTTCATTGCCTATCAGCTGGTTGCGATACGCGTTCGGACCGTACAGCGCGATGCCGGTCAGCCCGCACCCCTCGAGCACGCAGCGCTCGAACAGGTTACGCGAGCTGTCGCAGTAGATGCCGTGCATCGCCGTGCCCGTGACGCCGCATCGCACGATCCGGTTCCTGACCTTGCCGTTGGTGTTCAGTGCGTACGTGCCGCCGCTGAAGTCGATATTGCGCAGCGAGACGCGATCGCCACCGAAGAGAAGCGCCCCGTTGCCGACAACGGTGACTCTCGTCTGGCCATGCACGCCCCGCACGTCGGCGCCACCCGGAATCACGGTGCCCGCAGGAATGTTGAAGTTGCGACCCGCGAGCCGGACGTACCGACCCTTCACGATCGACTCGTTGCACGCCGCGATAAACGTGTCGTAATCGTCGAGATCGATGGACTGCGCAAGCTTGGCGTGCACCGTCAGCGGCGCACCGTTTTCACCATCGGGCAGATAGCCGATCAGGGTGGATCCGCCAGATGCGGCCAGCTCTTCGCGCGTCGCGCCCTGATGAATGACGAGTCTGCCGGCGACGATGTCGGCGTTGATGTCGTTCGATACGAACGCGCCTGCCTGCGTCGACACATACGCCAGCGCCGCAAAGGCGACGACGTCTTTCACGTTCAGCTGCATGCCGGCGGCCCAGTCGCCGCGAAAGTTAAACGCTCTGAGCGACGTGATCGCCTTCGCCATGCTGTCGACCGGCCCGCTCGCGGTCTGCACCACCGTCGTCGCATCCCCTTGCGTGACCTCGTGCAGGATGTCGATCTCCGCCTGCATGCGGGCCTCGGCGTCGGCAACAGCCTTTGCGATCGTCGGAACAGCGCCGCCCTCGGTCTGTACGGATTCGCCCGGTCCGCCGTGCACCACGTCGTGCAGAAGGTCACTATCGGTCGACAGGCGGTTGATCTTTTCAATGGTCGAGAGTGCCATGCTTGCCCTTCGGAAATAAAAAAGGCCGCTTGACGCGGCCCTCAAGGATTGACTCAATGATTGTTTCCACCACCGCCACCGCCCCCGCCGCCGTCCTGTGCAGCCGATGCCAGCACGAGCGTCGGCGCGGAGAGGCTTTGCCACGCGTTGTACGCGAACACGCTGTACGCCTGGCCGTCGGCCGCAACCGTGAACGTGCCGGCCGCGCCGTCGTATGCCACCGCGCCATCGGGCGTGAGCACGCGGAACCCTGCGATGCCCGGATAGCCCGGCACGCTCATGCCCAAAGTCACTGTGCTATCCGTGGCCGACGCCGTGACGTACGGTGCCGGCGGCGGCGTGCTCGTGACGGTCAGCGAGCTCGCAGGCCCGAGGCCCTCGATGTTGCCGGCCGCCACGCGCACGTCGAAGGTTGGATCAACCGCTTCGTATACGCGCGCCTGGTCGAGCGTCCAGGTGAAGTTCTGCGAGGCCATATCCGCGCTGTACCGGATGACACCGCCCACGACGATCTGCACCTCGTAGAAGTCGACGCCTGCGGCACGCTGTATGTCGATCGACAGCTGGTTGCCCGTGAACGGTTCGCGCAATGAAAGCGTAGGCGCGCCCGCCGGATACACGAACTCCTCGACGGTGCCCGTCCAGACTGCGAACGGCCCCGGCAGGCCGCTTGCGCCGAATGCGCGCACGCGCAACTCCCACTGACCGAGCGCCACGGCCACCGACAGCGTGTTCGATGGCGACCTGCCAAGCGGCACCCAGGTCGCGCCGCCATCGAGACTGCCCTGATAGTCGTACAGCAGCGCCCCGGCTGCGGGCGCTGCAACGATCGTCACGCTGCCCGGCGTGATCTTCTGGTTCACCGATACCTGCGCGATGATCGGCGCGTGCACGACGCCCGGTAGCAGCGACGGCGAGACAGGCGGCGGCGGATCGAGGCCGAGCTCGGCCGTATGCGGGCTGTCTGCGTTGTTGACGAACGTCAGTTCAACCTGATCGTCGCGCGGCGTCGCGTTGATCAGCCGCAGGTCTTGCGCGATCCTGTCGCGTGCCGGGCCGAACGAGAACATCGTGGGCTCTTCCGAATATCCGTCGCTGAAGACAAAACCGGCGGGCACTGGGTCAATGAGGATCATCTCCTGATCGTCGGACACATCGTCCGGCCGCAGCACGCGCAGCGCGTCCGTTGGCCTGCCGTTACGCTGCCGGAAATAGACATAGTGCTGCGTCTTCGGTGTCCATTCGAGCACTTCGCTCACGTGCACCCGCTCGCCATCGAAGCCGTCGACCGTGCCGGAGATACCCCACTTCGGCAGATCGTGCGATACGCTCACCAGATCGCCGTACAACGGGATAAGCCCGCCGACGTCTGTCGTGAACTTCACGGTCTTGCGCTGATCACGGTTCGCGTAGGCTTTGTACAGCCCCTCGGCCCATGCCTGCCGGCGTTTGGTCGGCCCCACCATCTGGATGCGCTTTTCCTTCAGCGCCGGTGATCCGGTCGGAATGCACGAGACGGTCTGCCACGACCACGTCGTCTCGTCCATATACTCGATCGTCACATAGTCAGGCGAGTCGGCACTGTAAAAACCGTAGTCGACTTCAAACGAGCCTGGCACGATCGTGTCCGGCCCGAACAGTGCCGTGCGCACGGAACGGACCCCGTCGCGCACGACACTGATGACGCCGCCGAAGTACATCGGAACCGCCCGGCCCGCCGCACAGATCGTCGTGAGCGCATCCCAGAACGTGCCGACCGAATCAAACACGCCATTGAACTGGTCGCCGCGCGAAGCCCACACCGCGTCGAGCAACGCGAGCTGCTCGATGTCGATCCGCCGGTCCGGCAGACCGAGACTGTAGTCGTCGTTACGCGCGGCATCCGCATGGCCCACGCGATGCTGCGCGTCGGTTGCGGCGCGCTCCACCCCGAGCCGGTCCAGACCGGCAGCTTGCGCGTGGCGATCACCTTCACGTCGTGCGCCGTGCTCGAGTTAAGCGAGTTGGTCGCACGCGCACGCAGCGCGAGCAAAGTCACATTGCCATAAAAGCGTTCGCTCGGCAGATACGCGCGCAGCGCGGCCCACTGGATGCGATTTTGCGCCCGCGAGTCGGTATTGAGCGCGGACACACGACGTGCACGTACCTGATAGCGCCCCGGCGAAACGGAATAACGGTACGAGATCATCTGCGGCTGCGACGTCGCCATGCTCAGCACACGGCTATCCAGCGCTATCCAGCCGCCGGTCGCCGCCCCCGTGTCATCGATCAGCTGCGCCTGCACTTCGAACGACAGCGACAGGTGCTGCAGCGAACCATCGTTAGCCGCATAGAAGAGGCCCGACGGCAGCGTGATATCGATGCCGATGAAGTTCGCCGCGCTCGCGGCCGGGTTCGCGACGAACGGCCCGACCCATCCGCCGCCGTCGTTCGGCGCCTGCAGCTCGATACCGCTCACGGCGTCGCTCGTGACCACGTTGTCTGGAAAGAGCAGCACCGGCCTGTTCGGCCCGACGATCTCGTACTCGATCTCGCTGAAGCTGCTGATGTCGGTGTCGCCGATCAGGATCTGCTCGACATCGATCTCGCCTTTCGAGAGGCAGAACAGCTCATAAAGGAACAGGTCGTTGCCGGCGTACTCGGTGTACGGCTGCGACGCGAGATCGGGCGTCAGTTTCATGCGTCCGTAGAGCACCGGAATCGCCTCGAGCAGCCGTGCCGAGTTGCCACTTGCCGAGAGCGAATACGTCGGGCTACTGGTCGTGCCCTGCGCGACACTGGCGGTCTTGGCCGGCACGATCGCGTTGACCAGCATCGAGCCGGCGGCCATGACGGCCATCGATACGCCCGCCTGCACGGCAATCATGCCCGCGCTGACGGTGCCGGCTGCGACGCCCGCTGCACTCCCGTAGGCCGCCGCCGCTGCGCCGCCCGAATAGACCGACGCGACGGCCACCGCAATCAGCAGGATGGCCTGCAGCGGGTTCGATCCGCCACCGCCCTGCGGGACCGGGATGATGTGCACCATGGCGCCGTCAGGCAGCTCACGATCCCACGCGCTACGCAGCCAGTAGTCGCCGTCTACGCGCACGATCGACTGCGAGAGATCGATGCCGGCGCCGAGCGCCCAGCCGCGCGGCGACACGGGCGCATCGAGCAGGTGCACCTCGCGACCGAGCGCGTGGCACATCGGATTGACAGCGCGAACGATCGTCGCCCTATAGGAACCGGTACCAGCTTGCACGTGGATATCCCAATCGTTTGAGGTTGGTGCGTTCGGTGAAGACCACACCGGCGCCTTCCAGCGCGTGGAGCACGCCGCCCGCGTCGAGCTGCAGACAGACGCCTACATGCGGCCGGTCACCGCCTCGAAGCAGCACACCGCAGCCATGAAACGGCGCATCGACGAGCTGCCACATACCCCGGTCGACCTGTGCCTGATAGAGGAGCCGGCGATCGTCCGCGTCGGCAGGCAGATCCGGCAGACGGATACCGAAATACTCCCGTTGCACCCAGCCGAGCAACCCCCAGCAGTCGAAGGCATCCGGCCCACAACCGCCGCTCACCCAGGGTCGACCGATATACCGGTTCACATCGGCCGCGTTCATCGTGCAAGCCCCGGAAAGACGTCCGGCCGGTACACGTCCGAGGGATACGGACTGTTGTGGATGTCGGTGAGCGTTGCCGTCGCGGTGACCCGCGTCAAAGTCACTTGGGCGCTTGCGATGTACAGCGTCAACGGTTCACCATCCTGCGGACCGGCAGCTGGACTGGATGCCAGGAAACGCCGGTGCGTGACCTCGATCTGCGCGGTCTGCGTTACCGCGCTCTCGAGGTGCGCAATCATTTCGCCGCTGGCCCCGTCGACGATGATGTCAACCTGCGGCGCCTGTCCCTCTTCCATCGACGGCATCGCAAACTGGAACGCCACTGCAATAAAGGTCACGCTCTGCCCGGCATTGAGCGGCGCATCCGGTTCAAGGGTTGCGGTCAGATCGTTGTAATCCGCAACGACGCGAATGGGCGCAGGGTTCCCGCTGTCATCGATAAACGTCGGATGACGGAATTCCAGCGTGTCGAGCACCGTCTCGCCCTTCGGATTGGCGGCATACACTTCCGCCAGTGCTTCTGTGATCGATGCCATCAGTTCCACCTCGACGGGCCGGGCAACCTGACATGAATGAACGCGTGAAGCGGATCGCTCATGGCCGCGATTTCGCTTTCCGTATACGTCTTGAGCACCTCGTACTGGTCACGTGAGGCGAGCGGCAACGCCTTCACTTCAAGTGTTGCCGTCACATCGAACCACGCCCGCGAATCGCTGATGGCCGCCTTGTAGGGCGGGTCATTCATGAAGCGGGCCTGAACGTAATTGATGCCCATGCCGTTGCGCAGACCAACGGAGAACCAGTCGGCACCGAGATTGATCTCGTACGCGAGGAACCCCTCGAACAGCACGAGCTGCGCATCGTTGAAGCGCCACGTCACGCTCACGTGCGACGGTGTGCTGGTGAAGCGGCGACGTTGCCGCGCCGAGCCGTTATCCATATCGGTACGCGCGTACGGCGTGACCGGCTGGATGCCGTAGCCGCTCGCGCGCGGCCGCGGCAGGAACGCCGGGAACACGGGTAGGTCTGCCATCAGACGCTCCCAACAGTGCGATTGAGACGGTACTGCTGCTGCATCGTGCGGGCCGTCGCGCTGCGCCCCGAGCGGATGCCGGAGGCGATGTGCTGATCAACCTGCTGCAGGATGACGTCCAGCCGCAGTGCGCCGTTAGCCGACCTCGACTGCTGCACCTGTGCACCGGCCGGCGCGTTGTGGATGTGCAGATCGATGTTCGGACCGGACACGGCCGCGCCCGCGTCATCGCCGACCATGCCACCATTGGCAAAGCGGTTGCGACCGCTCATTGCAGTCCCGCCATTGAGCATTTCGAGGAACGCCCGCACGCCCGGCTGCGACACCGCACTCGCCTTCACGACGAATTCGCCATTCGACAGACGCGCGGGAATGCTGTCGCTCGTGCCGGATCCCGGCCCCCTGACGGCGCCGCCTGTCGCAAAGGCCATTCCGGCGCCCGTACCGAACAGTGCCCCGCTGCCCTGGATCGACGACGGCATGGTGAAGCCGTATGCGGCGCTGCCGGTTGCTGCCGTCGATGTCGGAAAGATCGAGCCGAACAGGCTGCTCACGATGCTCGAATACGCCCGGTTGGCGAAGAGCTGCGCGAACGACGACAGCATGCTGGACACCATCGACTGCACCGCCTGCGCCGGCGTTTTCGAACCGGTCACGATGTCAGAAAACATGCCCGAGAAAGCGCTCCTGCCGGCGTCGGTGAAGTCCTGCATGTAGCTCTGGCTGTCGATCATCGACTGCTGGATTTTGTCGCGCAGCTGGTCGAGGTTGCGCAGCACGCCGGGATCGGTCGTGCCCCACGAGAGGCGGTTCACTTCATCGTAGAGCGCCTGCAGCGACTCGACGGTCGATTGCGAATTGCTGCGCAGCTGCGAGAAACCGTCGATAAAACCGGTCAGGCCCGTTTGCTGGTCGAGCGAGATGCTCGTCTGGACCTGTTTCGCCTGCGCGACGATGTCGTTGTACTGCGCGCTGAGCAACGTAAGCTGCCGGCTCTGGTCGAGAAACGCCGCACCACTGATGTCGCCGGTCGTGGCCGCCTGCAGCATCGCACCGCGGTTTTTCTCATCGAAGTCGTGCACGGCCTTGGGCGCGGTGACGCCTGCCTGGGCGAGCAGCGCATCACGCGCATCCTCGATCGACTTCTGGTATTTACGCTGCGCGTCGGCCTGCTGCGTCAGATACACGACATCTTTCGCCGCCGTCTCCTGACGCACTTTCGCGATGTTCGTCTCGACCTCGCCGATCTCCTGCGTGATTTTGATACGTTCATCAAGCGGCGCTTTCCAGTACGCATCCTGCAGCGTCTTCTTTTCCTGCTCATAGGCTGCGATCTGCTTCTCTGCCGCATCGTTGGCCGCCGTAATTTCCGCCGTGTAGAACGTCTGATCGGAAATCAAGGTTGCTTTGTGCAGCGCCTGCAGATAGTCGTCGGACGCCTTGTACGCCGACTGGATCAGCGTCAGACTGTTTTTTGTGGTCTGAAGCGCCGCGTCGAGTGCGCTCTTGCGCACCCTGTTCGCCTGCGACTGACCATCCTTGTCCGCGAACTGCTTGCGCAGGTACGCCTCGTCGGCGGCCTGCTGCTTCGGCGAAACCGGATTGGCCGGGTTCGCCCTGTTGTAGTCGGCGACCTTCTGCCGGTAGTCGTCGAGCGCCTTGTTGACGCGCGTAATGCCCTTCTCTTCGTCCTGCAGCTTTTTGAGAAAGTCGGATGCGGCGATGCCCCGCTGCTGCGTTTGCGCGGCCTGCGCCTTGGCCATCGCGTCATCCTGCTCGCGCAGGGCATCGCGGTTTAACGATTCGAGTTTCTGCTGTGCCGCGTCCAGTTGCGGTTGCAGCAGGTCGGCGTTCATGGCGCCCGTGGGCGCGCTCAGCGCATTCTGCAGTCGCTGCACTTCGGCCGTCGCCTTCGCGATCTGCTCGGCGGACGTCTCGGCACGGCCGATCGATTTCATCCACTCCCATGCGCTGCTCACGGCGTTTGCTACGCCGTGCCACGCCTGCTCGAGTGCACCGAGGTTCTGCAGCGACTGGTTGCGCAGATGGTCGTCGAGCGCCTGGGCCACGACGAGGATGGCGCCCTGCTTGTCGCCAGCCTCCTCGAGCGACCGGATGTAATCGTACTGCGCGGTCGTGATGAAGTGCATGCTCTGGTTGTGCTGCTCGGCCCACTTCGCGACGCCCTCGGGCATCTTCGCGTAATCCTTGGCAATGTCGTCAAGCTTTTCGCCGGTCAGATCGTGCATGCGCACCACGGCCTGACCGAGCAGATCGAGCGCCTGTCCGGTGATCTGGCCGGTCGACACCAGCGCCTGCAGCCCTTCTCTTGCCGTACCGAAACCCGAGCCCGTCGAATCAGCGACGCTCTTCGCCAGCGCGGCGAAGCTGCTCGACGTGAGGCCCGCATAGTTGCTCGTCACCTGCAGCGAATTCGCCAGCGCCTGGGCTTCTTCATGACCCTTCACAGCCGCAACAGCGAAAGCCGCCAGCACGCCTACGAGCCCGGCGACGGCCAGGCCCGCCGGACTGGTGACCAGCGCGATCGCGTCCATGCGCTCGGCAAGCACGAGCGCCGAGCCGGCGAAGTTTTTGAGACTGCCGGTCGCGAGCTCGTGTGCCATCACCACGAGTTCCTTGCGCGCACCGGCGGTATGGACACCGACCTTGTCCATGCCCGCTGCTGCCTCGTTGCCGGCCTGCGACACGCTCGAGCCGATGTCCTTTGCGTCCGCCTTGATGCTACGCGCCCCCGCCTTGTAGGACGACGGATCCATCGTGAGCTGTACGACAAGCTGGCCCAGCGTGCCAGAGGTTTCAGCCATAGCGGCCTGCCATAAAAAAGCCCCGCAAGGCGGGGCGTGATTAGGATTCAGCTGGAGAGCAGCGCGTCGAGCGCGGCCTCTTCCATGATCCGGAGCTTTCTGAAGATCGCGGCACGGCGTTCGGGCTTGATGCCCATCAGGCGGCAGGTCGGCTCGACTGCCGAATAGTCGAGGCCCGTATGCAGCACATGGCCGCCGCCGAGCGACGAAAGCGCCACCATGCGCCATTGCGTCGACAGTGCGAGAAACACGCGAACTGCTTTCCAGTTCTCCGGATACACACCGAAGTCCTGTTCGCGCTGCCGGGCGCGGGCGTCGTCGACGTCGCTCGAGCGCGCACCAAAAGCGGCAAGCGCATCGGCTACGCCCGCATCGTTGCCCACAGCGATCCCCGGCCGCTCGATCTCGACGCCTGCCCACTGCCGTGCCGCGTCAATCAGTTTTTTCGTGCGGCTCCCGAATTACCAATCAGGAACGCGTCCCACAGGCCGACGATCGCGTGCGGGATCTGCAGCAGCGCGTCGCGATACTCAGGCGTAAATGGCAGTTCACTGCCACGCTCGTCTTTCAGGCCGCTCCAGCCGACCAGAACGTCGGACAGTGCCTCGTACACGGGCAGGTTTCTTGACAGCAGCGTCATGGTCTCGTCGCGCTTCAGGCGCCTGAATTCGGCGATGAATTCGTGTTCCTCGAACTGCCCGTCGACGGCGTTGCCGGGCTCGACGATTTTGACGGCCACCGTGAACGTGGGATTTTTCGACAGCACGTACGACATGGGAACCACCTCAATAGAATCGGGCCGCGCATGGCGGCCCGGATTGATATGAGCGCACGTCCGGCCGGACGTCGCCGGCAAAGTTACTTGACTGTGATCACCAGCTCGTCATTACCTTCGTCCGGTGTGACCGTCAGATCGCCGCCGAGCAGTGCCTTGCTGTTCGTGTCCGAATACGCGAGGTTGGAGATCTGCACCTTCGGCGCATCGAACTGGACGATGTTGCCGGCCACCGCGCCGTGCGTGATGTTCAGCGCCCCAAGCGCGGCGTTCTGCGACGCGGTCCACCAGTCCTTGTCGGCAACCGAGCCAAGCTGCATCGTGATCTTGCCGGTCGGCGCTCGATCGGTGATTTCAGCGGCCTCATAACCGATGAGCGCGGCCCAGTTCAGCGTATTGGCGATGTCCAGCGACAGGTCCTGCAGGGGGCCGCTATAACCGTGCATTGCCCATGTCGTTGCCGCCGAGCTCGCGAGCTTCGGTTGAAGGAATTTGCCGAAGTCTGTCCCCGCCGGCAGCGGCGAATCCGTCACCGGGTTATAGACGCCCATGAACTTGAAGGACATCTTCGGGATCTGGTTGACGGTGAACGCAAACGACACCGTTCCGCGCGCGTCGGTGAGCTTATGCAGGAGACCATCGAGATGGTAGTAAATCGTCAGCGGCGTCTCCACGACGAGGCTATTCGGTGTGTACGTAACATCCGTTGCCTCGGTGACCGCTTCCGTGAAGTTACTGGCCACGAGCAGACGGCCCCATGCGGGCGCTTCGCCGGCCGTGCCGGATCCCGCGATCTCGACATCGAAGTTCAGCTCGGCATGTGCGCCTGCGGGTAACTGATCACTGTTGCCGAAAAACGGCCGGATCAGGTCCCGACTGACCATGTCAGCTGCGATCGGCGTCGCACTGATGTTGCTCACCAGCATCGCGTCCTGCGCGCCGGTCGGCTCGGCCGGCACGCCGATCGCGTTCTGAAGCGCGGCGAGCACGACCGAGTTCCGCGTTGATTTGAATGTACCCATCATGACTCCTGGCTCATTGGCCGGAAAACGACGCTAGAGATACGCTAGAGAGCGTGCGTCGCTGTCTGGTAAGTGACCGCGTATTGCATCGTGTAGATACCGATGCCACCGTCCTCGTCGCCCGTCTGGGGTTCGCCCGTCGGCCCCTCTTCCACGCCTGCGATTCCGTCCGCATCGAACTGCATCACGACCGGATGCGAGAGCTCGAAAATCCTGTCAGATTCGGTATCGGGCGTAGAAGACCAGACGACCGCGCTCACCATCACAACCAGCTTGCGTGTCGTGCGCCCGATATTCGTATCGACCGGCACGTCGCGACCGCGGCTGACGACGAGAGTGGGACCTTCTGCCCGGCGCACGGCGTGCCAGATGGAACGTCCGAACCTGACACCGAGCGCCTGCAGGCCGGGATCCGCAGACAGGGCAGCAAAAAGTCCCTGCAGGTAAGCCTCGCGCCCGGTCATCGGACCACCTCCAGATCCGCCTGCAGATGAACGCCGTCGCCCAGATCACGTGGTGGATTGCGCACCCGGTACCGTATGCCCCTGACCGTCAGAGTCGAATCGACGGCGAGCTCCGGTGCATCCACGCGTCGGTAATCGATCATCGGCTTGTGCGTGGTGATGCGCGAATCGAATTCGACCTCATCAGGTGTGCGAAGGTCGACCATGATGACGAGCGGCTCGCCGCCATCACGGTCGATCATCGCCGCATCGAGCAGGCCGGCATCGCCGAACGCGTCCCAGATTCCGTCGAACGGAGAGTCAGCCGGAGAATCGGCCGGCGCACCCATCAGTCGTCCGCCAGCGTGTCGACGAGCCGCACGATCGCCTTCGGCCGCGTCGGAAGGTGAATCGGATTCGACTGGGCTTCGAGCGCGACGCCCTTCGCGAACGGCAGGATTTCCTGCTTGGCGTAGTAAGGCAGGCCCGGCGTATTGACCGTCTCCATATAGTCGGCCGGCGCGAACCGGCTGATGCAGAGTTCCGGCACATCCTGCGGCACGGCGAGCGCCTCGCCATCGGCAATGAATCCGACACCGTTAAAGCGCCCCTGGTACCGTTCCCAGAAGCAACCGCCGAACGTGAAGGCTTCCGTCGGGTCGCCGCGAAGGGCCGCAGCCTGGATCGTGTTGAGGTACGTTTCCTTCACCGACTTGTGCGTGATGAGCTTCTTCCAGAAGTCACGACCGCACAGCACGCGGATGCCCGACCAGGTCGTGTTGCCCAAGTTGTCCTCGACGGTCGCGGTGATATCCAGCGCCGGATTTCGCAGATCGGTCTCGGTCGCGAACTTCATCTGGACGACGGTCTGCACGATGCCGAACTGCTGCAGGATGTCGACGAGGACCCTCGTTCCGTTCGCGTCGATGATCTGCCCTTTGAGTGCGCCGATACGCTGCCACTCGTGCGTGGCATCGAGCTGCCGGCGCATCTTGTTCAGGCGCCGGTTGACGACGTCCTGCATCACCTGCAGCTCGGTGGTCGAGCCGAACGCGCGCACGCCCTGGATTTCGTCCGCCTTGATCGTCGCCAGTTGCGGCAGGTGAATGGTGCTGAATGCGATCATCGTGCGGCGATCGGCGGTGACGATCTGGCCAGGCGCGCCCCGCTCGCCCGCGGCCACGAGTGCGAGCACGTCGCCGTCCTTTTCGATCTGGATCGACGTCGACTGAACGCCGTCCTCTTCGAAGATGCCGAGCGCACCCACGCGGCCCGGAACGGTGGGCGCTTCGTTGATCGCAGCCGTGAGGTTTTCGACGTTGAACTCGTCGGAGTTCATGATTCCGATGTCAGCCATCGTGTGTGACTCCACAAACGGAAACGGGCCACATGGTCAGTACCATGGTGGCCCGTTTCAGGAAAAAGAAAAGCCGCCCGCAGGCAGCCCGTTATGTCCTGCTGCGCACCGGCATCGCCGGCACGCGTTAGCGCACGATGATGAAATGCGCGGCGAGGCCGGCGACTGCTGTCGCGTCGTAGCCGGTGAGGAGCGACTGGACGACTTCCGCAAGACGCACCGTCGCCGTGGCGGAGCGCTCCCCCGCGCTCGCCGGTAGCGAGGCGTACAGCACCGCATCAGCCGGCGCCGTCGCTGCGTCCGCCGCAACGAAGGGGGCATACGTGCCGTCAGCCGCCTTCGTCAGCAGCTGCCCGGCCGGCAGCGCGTCGCCTGCAGCTACAGTGACCTTGTCGTGGGAGATGGTTCCCGGCGCCTGCGAGAGCAGATATTCACCGGTGTGGATTGCTTCAGTGACGATGGCCATGCCTTAGCTCCTTTTCGCCTGAACGGCGGTTCGACGGGTGGCGTATATTTGCGCTGCGGACAGGCCACCCGCCGTCCGGCTCTGGTCGCCCTGCGGGCGTTGCGTGCTGTCGATGTGTGTCGCGTTCGCCGCCGTCACGCGTTCGAAGAGCCGCGCACGCGCCTGCTCGACGTTCAGCCCGCTCGCGACGAACTCCGGTGCGACATCAGGCAGCTTCGCGGCGACACACAGCCCCGAGATCTCGCGCGCTTCGCTGATCCGAGCATCGACCGACGTCTGGTCGCGCAGACCACACGAGACGATGATGGGCTCAGCCAGCTCCGCAATGCCGCCCTCTCGGCACGCCGTGAAGACGTGCGCCGCGAGGGTCGAGCCGGCAACCGGCGGCGGGGTATGCGCGGGCGTCGGCGTCGGCGCCACAGCTCTCGGTGAGGGCTCCGGCTGCGGTGTGGACGCCGGTGCATGGGCCGGATCAATCTCCTCGATCTGATCGATCAGGCCCTGCGGCACGTCGCGGAAACGCGCGAGCGCCGCACCGACGTTGATCGATGCCTGCAGCTTCACCGGATCCTCGATCTCGTCGCACAGGCCAAGCGCCTTTGCTTCGGTCGCCGACAGCCACGTCTCCTCGTCCATCATCTTCGCGATCTCGTCATCGCTCAGATCCGTGTGGCTCGCGTATGCGGCAATGAAACTCGCCTGCATCTTTTCGATGGTTTCGGCGGTCGACCGCAGGGCATCAGCATCGCCGATGGCGAAGGTCCACGGGTTGTGGATCATCATCATCGCGTTCGACGGCATGACGATCGTGTCACCGGCCATCGCGACGAGCGAGGCCGACGAGGCCGCAATGCCGTCAATGCGCGTCGTCACCCGGCCCGCGTAGCGTTTGAGTGCGTTGTAGATGGCGAACGCGTCGAGCACGTCCCCACCCGGCGAGTTGATGGCGACGACGACCTGCGCGCCGTTCGAAGCCGCGGCGTCGAGCTCGCCGATGAAATCTTTCGCGGTCACGCCCCAGAAGCCGATCTCGTCGTAGATCCGCACCTCCGCGATAACGCCAGCGTCGGTCGTCTGCGTGGTAATCGCGTACCAGTTTCGCTTTTTCATTGTTCATCCTGTGACTCGGTTGCAGTTGATGACTGCCGGGTTGAATTCGCGACCGGCGGACGGACGCTGGAAGGAAGGCCAAGTAACTTTTCGCGCTCGATGTCGGCCGCGCGTTGCCGGTCGACCGGGTCGGGCAGATGGCCGCCCGCGAGGATGACCGAGGAGCGGCTCCGGAACCCGTACTGGACTTCGAGGCCGCGCGCCTGCACGTCCTGCACCGGATGGATGTAGTCCCAGCCATGCGGCACCCACTGCACACGACGGTAGAGCCGCCGGTTGCGCCGGTAGTCGCTGGCCGGTAACTCGCCGGCCAGCACTGCCGCGTCAATGAATGCGGCCCATACGGGCCGGCACCACTGGTGGATGAACGTCGACCACAGCACCTGCTCGATCGCCCGGTGGAACTCGTTGATGATCACCCGCAGCGCCCGGTCGCTCACACCGCGAAGATCGCCCGTGAGAAGTTCATATGGCAGACCCACTGACGCGGCAGCCGCCATCAGCTGCTGCCGCATGAAGTCGGCGTAGTTATCGCCCGCGTCCGGTGGATCCGACCACTCGACCTTGTCGCCAGGATCCAGCTCCTGCAGCACACCCGGTTCGAGCGTCGCGATCGGCGTATAGCCATCGCCATCGGGAGAAGCCGGATTGCCGAGCACGTCGACGCCCGGTATGCCGTTATCACTTGCTTCGCGTGTCACGAAGCCGGCAAACAGGTTCGCGATTTCCTGCCGGACCAGCGTCGCATCATCCATGCTGTCGAGCGTCTTCAGACGCAGCAGCACGGTCGCAAGCGCCGTCACACCGCGCGCCTGGCCGGCCCGGTCCACCTGATACAGGTGGATGATCTGGTCAGCCGGCACGCGACGCTGCACGAGACCAACCGAAGGCTGATAGCGGCCGTCGCCCGGATGGCGGTTCCAGAGCCAGTACGCGACACGCCGTCCGACCTGGTCAAACTCGATCCCGTTGATGATCTCGTTGCCGTTGGGCAGCACCTCGTTGCGCTCGACCGGCAGGTGATCGGCCTCCATCGCCTGCACCTGAAGCGGCACGCTCAGGTTGTCCTGTGCCTGCCGCGCGCGCAGGCGGAACAGGCCCTCACCATCCCCGAACATCGCACGGGCAGCGAGCGCCTGCTGTCCATAGATGTCCATCCGGTTGTCGGCGTCCGCCTCCACTGACCAGTCGTCCCACAGGTCGAGCAGCAACTTGCGCATGGCATCGTCCGGATGCATCGGATACGGCCGGATGCCCGTGCCGATCGCGGACGACACGAGCTTCGCGATCGCGCTCTTCGCCCATGGATCGTTGCGGATCGCGTCACGCGCACGGCTTCGCAGCGTGCGCAGGTTGTCGGCCGCCGCCGTCTTCGGCCCGGCGCCCGATGTACGCCAGTGCTTCGTGCGACTGCCGGTCGTGCCACCGGATTCATACGCGAGGCCGCGCGGCACCATGAAGCCGCGTTTGTTGAGTGCAGGAAAAGTGCGTTGCGCCATCACACCCCCTTGCGGGCACGCACGAGCGACGAGGTTGACCGACGCTGACCTCCCGCCGTCGTCCCGAGCTCGTCTTCAATTGCACGCTTGACCTTCAGCAGTTCATCAACCGAGCGGAACTGGACCATACGGTCGCCCTGCCGCACTTCGGTTTCGCCGCGCGCGATCGCACGCCTGATCCGGTCGAGATCCGCCTGTGTGTATGCCATGTCAACGTCGTCCACTGAGATAGCGCGAGCGCGCGATCGGCCGGGGGCCGACAGGGCGTCGCGCAGGTTGCAGTACAGGCTGCGGCAGGACAGCCGGGGCAGTCACCGCTGATTCCGAGCGCACGCCGTCCGGAAAATCATCGAGCGGCGGTGCAGTCTCGCCGGATGGCAATGCCGTGATGACTGGCACGGTTTCAAACAGACCCGATTGCTGGAAACGCGCCTGCTCAACGAGCCAGTGCGCTTCCGTGAAGAGATGGATCTTCAGACTCCGTGCCGCATGCAGTGCGTACACCTCACCGTCGAGCGCCTCGTTTCTGCAGCCCACTTTCACCTGCCACACCGGCCGGCCGCCGCGGCGACCCGGCACCTTCACTTCGGCGGTCAGCTGCGCGAGATAGTCGTCGCGTACCGCGCGATACCAGTGCACGCGCCCCGGCCCATCGCCTTCGAGCTGCATGCGGTTGCCGAGGATCAGGTCCTTTGCCCTGACGGTTCCGACCGGATAGGAACGCAGACCGTACCTCGCCGCCTTGCTGTTCTCCTGATTGACGTCGACAGACTGGCGCGGCGCCGCGAAAATCTCGACGCCCGCATCGCGCGCCCCCTTGATCGCCATGATGGGAATACCTCGCGCACGCGCCGCACGCACGTACTTGTAGACGGCGTCCGACGTATTGCCGTCGCTCGAATCGATCGAGGCAGCGCGAACGCGTAGCACGCCGCCGGTCTCGTGCCGGTAGCCGGACATGAGGATCGTCGTGAGTGCGCCCCAGACGCCGTGCGAAAGAGGATCATTGCCCTGATCCAGCACGTTGCCGAATACCTCGCCCCAACAGACGAGCCAGCTTTCCTCTCCCCGACCCCATGCGCGGATGATGATCGCGAGGCGGTTGTGCTGCACGTCGATTCCGATCGTCAGCAGCAGGCCGCCGTCGGGCACCGTAAATGGCTCATAGTCGAGTGCCCGCATGGCGAGCTCGTCGAGCTCCGGCAGGCCGCTTCTGATCCTGTACGGACGCCCTTCCGTGTTGTTCACGAACGAGCGCATCTTCGTGTCGTCGCCCTGCTTCAGCGCGTGCTGCGCAACAAGGAACTTCCGGACCAGCACTTCCATGCGCGAGCCGGGAAACGGAGAGACGAGCTCTCCGACACGGAAGCCCGCCGTTCCCGGTGCGTGGGCCGTCTTCACCCAGCCGTAGTTTTCCAACTTCGACGTCTGCAGGACCGCGCGGAATTTCTTCGCGTCGTTCCAGATCGAGCCACAATGCGGGCAGACGTAATGCGCCGTCTCCGGCTGTGCGCGCCCGAACACCTGATGTTCGGCGGTGGCCTCGCTCGACCACCGGACATTCTCGAAGGCAAGCTCGTGGCGCTCATCGCAGTCCGGACACTGAACGAGATAGACCCGCGTGTCGGAAGCTTCGTACGCCTGCTGGATCCGGGAGAATCCGTCGACCGTCGGCGTACCGCCCAAAATAACTTTGCGGCGGCGATCCGAGTACGACTTCGTCCGCTCCTCGAGCAGCGTGATCGAATCACCCTGCTCCTTGACGTTCTCATTGGTGTCGTCCGGCTCCTCGACCATGACGACAGGCGCGGACGTCGACTTGACGTCGTCCGGCGCGTTCGATGTGACGAGCTTCAGGAAGCCGCGCGGGAACGCCTTGTGATTCCACAGGTTGTCCGTGTCGCGGGCCTTCGTGACCGGGATGATTTCGTTGAGCACCGGCGTCGCCTCGATCGCCGGCTTGAGCTTTTCCTTGAAGAAGCTCTGCGCCGTCTTAAGCTTCGGAAACAGCACGATCATCGGACACGGGTCCGTGTGAATCCGCTTGCCGATGTAGTTCATCAGCACGCCATCGGTCCACGCGACCTGCGCCGATTTCATGCAGATGACTTTCTGGATTTTCGGATCGTCGAGCGCCGCGTGCATGCCGTACACCCAGGGCGTCAGCTCCGGGTTATAGCGGCCCTCCTTGGCCGAGCTCTTCGCTGAAAGACGACGATAGCGCCTCGCCCAGTCCGTCGTTCCCACCCGCAGCGGTGGTGTCAGCCGGGCGCGCAGGCGCGCGGTCAGCGCGCCCACCGCCTGCGTCGTGTCCAGATAGCTCGGCGAGAGCGTTGATGACATACTCATTGACCAGCTCCACGTCAACGTCGATGCCATGAAGCGTGCGGATGTCATCGACGATCTTCTCTGGCAGCGACAGCAGTTCGGCGCGGAACGAGTCGACCATCTGGCCGTACGCCACTTCGAGCTGCGTAGCGTTCACCAGCTGGTTGCGCTTCTCTGCCAGCTCGAGCAGCTTGAGCTCGCGCGTGATGCGCTCGGTCATCGCGCGCTCGGCCACGAGATCGATGCCGTTTTCGCTACGGTTGCCGGCCGCGAGGCCGCGCAGATGTTCGATGTACGCAAGCCGGATCTCGTCGAGCGAGGCGGAACGCCAGTCGATTTCGAGCCGGTTAAGCTGATTGGAAACAGCCTGCTGGCTGATGCCGAGGTGCTCGGCGATGACTGCCTGGGTGGGCATCTTTACAACCCCCTGGTCGGCGCCGTTAGTGCAAAAAACTCGGGGCTCGAATTACCCGCATCCGCCCGATTTTTCAGGGGCCCCCGACAGATGAGAAAGAGTTGCATTGCGATACCCAGCCCTTTCATCCGGCCTTCGAGAGACGCTATCGCCGTCGCGTCTTCACAGCCATTTGCAATGCCGCCGCCATCTCGGTCGGGAACGTGGCCGCTGCCGTGTCGTCGCCGACCTGATCGAACGGAAAGCGCTCCGCGTAGTGCGGTGCACGCACGAACATGAGAATCGGCCGCACCGCGTAACCCGACGCGAACCTGTATCGCGCCCACACACCGGGCGGCAAACTGCCATTGCCCGGCCTGCCAACAAAGAACCTGGCGTCGGCAGACGGGTTGCGTCGACGCCGACGCTTGCGCGATTGCCCGGTCTCGTTCTGCGCGCGATCGCGTGATGCCTGCAGCTGCGCGAGGATCTGCGAATACTGCCCGCGACTGAAGTTGCCGAACGCATCGAGCTTTGCAGCGGAGCCAGGCACAACGTACATGTCGGCCGGCAGCAGGCCGCGCGCGCGCAACAGCGCTTCTATGCGCTTGACGTGACGGTCTCCGCCTTCTGCCTGCGGCGCCAGGTACTTGGTTGCCGACGTGCCCTTGAACGTATCGTCTTTGTAGCGCACCTGGACCAGCAGGTTTGTCTTCGTCGCGCGCTTCACGTACAGCGCGTTCATCGTGTATGGCGTTGGCCGGTCAAACACGTCTCGCATCGTCTTCAGTTCGGCGGCCATCACCGCGTTACCGGTCCGGTTCAGCGCGACTGAGGCCGCGAACGGCAACTGGTCCTGCAGGTGATCGTCAATCGCCGCATCGAGCTGCGATGTGTCGACCTTCAGCGAAAACGTCGGATTGGACATGCCCGATCCAAAGCAAAAAGCCCTGACGCTTGCGCGCTCAGGGCTTGGATATTCACGTTTCGTCGGGCCGAACGGGGGCCGAACGATTCCTTGCAGGCTCTTATCGGTATTGGTCGCGGCGCTCCCGCGATACTCTGCGTCTGCGAGGACAGGGCTGCACCACGAGTCGGCGGGTGCTCCGTTTGTCCAGTGACTCGGTAAAGGACGCCCGAAGTATATTCCGCGGATTTCTTGGAATGCAACAGTTTCATGCTCGCACCTGTCGCATGACTGTGCCCGCTGCACTGCTGTCGACCTTGTCGAGCAGGGCCAGCATGCCAACAAAGTATCGCTCCCACTGATTCCGGTAGACGTCGAGCGTCACGCCCAACGCCAATGCCCGTGCAGCTGCGTCGGCTGGATATCGCCCAGACCCGCCGCAACGCGGACAGATCTGTCGTCCGACACGCTTCACTTCCCGCTCGACGCGGACAATGCCTCGCCCATTGCAGGCGCCACACCGTTCGTACTCCCGATATACGATCGGTCCCTTGCCGTTCGCACTTGCTGCAAACGGAATCCGTTCTTCGCTTACGCACACGAACCGCGAGCCCGCGCAGGTGGCGCACTGCACTTCTTCGACATACATTGTGCGACGGCGCCCTGATCGACCGATGACGCCGCGACCCTCGCAGTGCGTGCACAGGTCGACGACCCATTCGACGATGACTCGACGTGCGAAACGCTCCACGATATCGGCCTTCTCCCGCTCGACCCGCTTGCCCGCATCACGATCGCGACGTGCCGCGCGATCAAGCCCGGTGAACTTCGCACGCTCGAACTTGCCTGCGTGCCGGATCCGGCTTGCGAGCAATAGCGTCGCGCGGTGCAAACCCGATTGACGCACGTCCTGCCCGTACTTCATTCGCCACAGCAGACGCCCAAGGTCATTGGCGAACGCAAGCGCACCCAAAGTTACTTGGGGATCGGCGATCGGGTCCGATAGCTGCCCGCGCACATTCATCGCAATCCCGGCCTGCTCTTTTACGTCGATCATCATTACCCCCTTACCGTCCCAACGTCCCATGTCCCAAAGACAAAAGGTCGCAGGTGCGTGCGCGCTCGCGACATGCGCGCCCTCTCACGTGCACGTCGCGCACGTCGCACGCATGCACGCACACGTGAGGGAGACGCTCGGGACGTCGGGACATGGGACGAAATCCAGCGCGCCATGGCTGCCGCAAAAGCGCGCCGACATGCGCGACGCAGCGCGCCGGACCGGCGCAAAATCACAGCGGGCTATCATCGTCGCCCCCCTCTGTCGAATACACCGGAGCTGGCGCCGCAGCGGGCTGTTGGGGCACGTAGTACCACTCGCGATCGCCCGTCGTCTCCCGCTGTCGCGTCCAGCCAAGCCGCTTGAGTGCCTTGCCAACGCGCCGCTGTTCGGCGGGCGTCTGCTTGGTGATCTCGATCTTGAGGATGTCATCAAGCACCTCCTCCATCGTCACGCGCGGCCGGTACTTGAGTTCGCGCGCGATCTTCACCTCGAGCACGTCGCCCTCGAAACGTGCTTCCTGTTCCTCCTGGAACAGTGGCTTCTCTTCGGGCTTAACGCGCCACGGTGCCCATATCTGGCCGCCTGCGTCGGCGTTCTCCCGCTGCCACCGACGATATTCGTGAACCGCCTCTGCCCAGATCTGATCTCGGTTTTCGGCAAGGCCGGAAATGTCGAGAACATCGCCGCAGCGTGCGGGCCAGTAGCGGCGCCCGCCCGATTCATCCTTCAGGTACACATCGAAGTTGACCGTGCCGCCAAAGACGCTCTGTCGGGGCACATCGATGGCACGCTTCGCGTACGGTGGCCTGTAGGTATCCACGGCGACGGTGAAGAATCGCTTCGAACTGGAGGAATCGCTCTTGTTGAGCGCGTCGAGTTCGGCTAGCTCAATGACCCACTTCCCGGCCATGACCGCGTAAGAATCCTTGTCGCCGATAACAATGTTGGCGTCGGTGAACCACCGCTCGCCGAAGAGCGTACGGAACGCATTCGATTTGCCACCGTCCTGTGCGCCTTCAAGGATCAGCACGTTGTCCATCTTGCAGCCGGGCTGCATGACGCGGCCTACGGCGCCGAGCAGATACTTGTAGCCGGCGAGCCGCGTATATTCGTTATCGTCGGCATGCAGCCATCGATGCAGCCAGAAGCGCAGACGCTCTGTGCCGTCCCACGTCAGGCCGTTGAGATAGTCGCGTACCTCGTGATAGCGATTGCGATCGGCGACGAGGAACACCGCCTGCGCGATGATGTCTGCACGCGGGCTGAATCCCCATCCCTGCCCAAGCCAAAGCGCCAGACGCGAATCGTCGGCGTCGGTCCACTCACCCACCTCGCCACCCTCGAAAGGCGGCGGGCGACGCTTTACGATCCGCAGCGCGAACTGCTCGAAGGCAAGCACGCCCGTCCAACGACGATCATTCGAAAGGATCAGGAACACGTTGTCGATGGTCGGAAGGATTGCGCCAGATTTTTCTGCGCGACGCAGATCCCGCATCCATGTGTACGCGCCGTTCTCCGCTTCGCGACCGTCCCATTCCTCCGGCGCCGCGCCAGCGGACGTTGCGTCGACACTCGTGGCTGCCGCAAGCACGGAGCGCATGCCGTTATCCGACGGCGCGGACACTATGCCCGTGTGCTCCATTGCCTCAAGCAGCCGGGCGGCCCGGTTATAGCCGATCTTCAGCTCGCGTTGAACGAGCGAGATCGACGCGCGTCGGGCCGCACGCACGACAGAAACCGCCTTGTCGAATAGCGGATCGTCACCCGATAAGTCGGATCGTAGCCATGTCGTTCTGTGAGCCAAGGAGTTGGTAGAATGTTTTGTCTTCCTAAGACCGCTTGGCCTCCGACTTTGCAGCCCCTCTTCGCAATGCAGATCATTGAAGTCGGTCAGCTTGCGCATGCCACGATCGGCGAAGCGCGGACACACGACGCTCGCATTGCCTACCTCGGCCATCGCTTCGTGCGCGCGCTTCATGCCGGCATTCTCGAAGCGCTTGCGCCGCTCAAGCACAACATCGTTGCCGTAGGTCAGCTCGAGATAGCCGACACCGTGATCGTCCCGATGAACGGCCGCGGAGACCATGTACCACGTCTTGTTGGACTCGATCCTGACCGGGTCCGCACCAATCTCCAACTCGCCCGAATATCCGAGCTGCTCGGCGAGAAACTCGCGCATGCGCTGCTCGATCGTCCAATCGTCGTCGGCACAAATCAGCAGATGCAGATCCGGGTAAGTCGCGCGCAGATATCGTGCTGCAGACAGGATGCCGCCCGCGTCGAAACAGACGCATGCGGGAATGGCCTCGCCGGTCGACATGCGGATCGTGCGCACGGTTGCATAGCCCTCGCCGAGCATCGCAATCTTGTCGTCAGCACCGATTTCGCCGAGCAGGTAGGAGGCGCCCTTTTTCTCCATCCCTGTGTTGAACCGCTTTGCGCCCTCCGGCGTGATCTTCTGCAACCCGACAAGGCGTATCTTGTCCGCGTACTGGAACATGGGTACGAAAAGCGTGCCGTCGCTATCAAAGCGGACGCCCTCCGGCGTTATCTGCTTGCGCTCGAGATAGCCCGACGTACCTTCAGCGCTCGCACGCTGCCATTGATCGCGTGCGCGATTCGCCGCGAGCTTCGCTTTTTGCAGGCGTTTCTCTTCTTCAGACCGCTCGGCCGCCTCCTGCCTGCGCCTGGTCTCCGTGAGGTCCTCCGGACTGAGCTGCGCACCATCCCACTGGAAGCGCTCAGTGCCGGGATCGTCGCCGGAAAAATGTCCGTACGTGCCGGAGTAGCCAATCACAACGCCCTTGCTGACAACCTCCCGCAACTGATACCACCACTTCTTTCGTGGCCCGTATCGATGGTGCTTGCCATCGGCCACTGGATGCCCTGCAGGCAGCTCGGGATGGCCGGCAGCCTGCAGCTGCGCAAAGATCCGGTCTAGCGATGACATTCCGCAATCCTCCGTTCACGTTCGCGAAGGTGCGAGAAATCCCGCCACGACGCGCGGCCTGCAACGTACGTCTGCGGCCCCGACGACAAGCGTCGAATGAACTGGTTACGCCGGCGTAGCGATGAACTGACGCTCCCCAAAGTCACTTTGCGGTCCCCCGTTATTTGCTACGTAGACGCCGCCATTCGACGGCCATAAGATCATCAAAGCGCTGCAGATCCGCAGCGCTCAACCCGTTCGCAAACTGGCCTCGACACACGTGGCGTTCCGTTTTCGTGGGAAGTGCAGCGCAGTGCAACGCAACCCGCTCGACGAAGGCGCCTATCACGGCCGCAAGAACGCAGGCATCCCGCACAAGTGCAAGATGTTCTGGAAAGGTCCGAATGAGGGAGGCGATAAGACGGACGACGTCATCGGGCGCATACTCGGCCGACCACGTCAGCGCGGTGGCTGCGCACGCGAGCTGCTGATTGACGTCGCATGACAGATCAATCCGCTCGCGGTGCGGATTGCAACAGGACATCCCCGGTCGAAACAGCATGTCTAGCGTGCGCTTCTCGTGCTGACCCGCCGTACCGTCTGCACAAGGCGGTCGATCATCCGTTGACTGCCTCGAGCTGCGGCGACAATGTCGTCGGCCTCGCGGAGATTGATTTTCCCGTCGTCGAGCGCGGCCCGCACTTCTTCCGCCACCAGGCCCGTATGTTTCGCGACTTCGAGCGCATGCGATGCCACCGCAGTAACCGTGTCACCTGCAGCAATCGGATCCGCCCGTGTCGCACGCATGCCGAATCGTTCGTTAAGCGCGTATAACGCATCGAGGTAGTGGTCCTGCCGCTTCTCCTCCATCCACTCGATGAGCAGTTCGAACATTTCCATGGAGAGGCGGTTTTCGCCTTCGCCGCGCAGCCGGAGACGCAACGATTCAGTGCCAATGCTCTTGCCGCGACGGTTCGTCAGAAACTGAGCCGCATCTGCCACGCCCCCTGGCGTATCGCGAACTGACGTGTACAACACGTCAAGCCATTCTGTGCCGCTGTATCTGCATGTCATTTGAACCCCATTCTTTGTAGATACGGCTTTTCATTCTGTTTGCCGCTCAAAGCCAGACGTACGATCCACATCACACCGTGGTGCATCTCGCCAAGGTCACCCCAGGCGATCAGTGATTGGGATTCCTGTCGTGGCTAATCTCCGGTCGATCAGGCAGACAGGCAAAGTAGTCATAGAGGGTTTGAACCGTCGAAATACGAGGGTCGGTAACGATGCGACAGGCGATCTTCGTGAGGGTCTGATAAGGCACTCCGCTTTGCTCGGAGATTTGCGGCCACTTGCCGCGTACAGCATCCAAGCGGCGCAGGACGCAATCCAGCATCTTTTCCTTCGGCATTTTTGGGGCCTATTCTTACGGAAGTGTCGCGATAATATCCTGGTAGGGATATTTCCTCAAGTGGACATATACGTAACAATATCCCTCATGGGTTATCCAGATTCGGCAATATCAGCCGCATGAAAAGGAAACCTCTCAGAGAAGTGTTAGCCGAAAACGTCCGCGCTCAGATGAGCAGGAACGTAGCAATCGATACGCAGCAGAAGCTCGCCAAACGCGCGGGCATCTCGCAAAGTTCGGTTGCCCGCGTGCTAGCCGGAAATGTGGACACCCAGATCAGCATCTTGGCGGCGCTGGCGGCTGCCATTGGCGTGCAGCCGGGCCGGTTATTGGAAGACGAAGCGTCAGCGCCCGACCTACAGATCGACCGCGAGCGGTTCGCAAAGCTGCCTATAGGCGAGCGAGCCAAGATACAAAGCTATATCGATTTCGTGATGGCGCAGCCGAGTGCCGACGAGGCAGGCGCCCTCTCGTTGTCGCAAAAGCTGACACAGACAAAAGAACAACAAGACCAAACACGTCGGGCCGCTCAACGTCCAATTTCGAAGGATTCGTTGAGCATCCATGAAAAGAAAGACGAGAACCTACCGGGGAATAGAAAGAACCGAAGGGGAAACCAGTAACATCCTCCGTTTTCCAACGCCGGAAACCCATAACGTTGCTGCCCGCCAGCAACTTGTACGCAGCAAGCTAGCCGACCTCATCCGCGTAAGCGAACGGGCTTCGCCCGTTGCTCTGGCACTGGCAGCAGTGCTTCCCGACGGGAGCGTGGAGTTTTCGGCGACCGCGATCGAACAGGAGTTTGCCGAGCCTGTCGCGGATGCACTTGACCGACTATCCACAACGCTGCGATTCCACGCCGCCTCTACGCAGCGCACGAATCTATCGCAGCGAGGGTCCGCGGCACTGGCACCCTTGATTTCCCTAGCCTTTATGGCAGCGACGTACGTGAATGAAATCGCGTGGCTTGATTCCGCACTGATGCTGCTGGGTCAGGTGGCAATCGGTATTGCACTGAACCGCACAAGATCGCGTCGGCGGTGATCCGTTTGGGGGTATTACATCCCAACTCACTTTGCATATTTTGAGGCAAAACGCATAACTCCACTTTGAGATATCCCCAAGAGGATTGACATTAGATATCCCTACGGGGATACTCCGGCACGTACTGCCTCATCCGAGGCAGTGCCAACCCGGGAGATCCCATGAAAAGCATCACGCACATCGATGCAAACGCTGAGGCTCGACGCACATGGCTGCTGGCACTTCAGAGCGCGCCGACCGCATCGACGAACGTCGCGTCAAACGCTCAAAGTGACTTTGAAAAGTCGTTTGCCTTTCGCCTCGCACTCGTCATCACGGTCGTCGTGATCGGCATCAACCTTTTCTCATCGCCTCCGCCGCCTGCCCGGCCCGCACCGAGCAATCACGCGACGGTCTAGGGACCGGCATGTCCGAGCGGATCCCTGTCACCGATGTCGACATCGTTCGCGAGTTCCGGCTTCGCCGCATTCGCGGATCCGCTACTGACGCCATCACCAACGCCGCACTCCGCATCTGCCTCGCGAACTGTGCCGAGTTACGAAAAAAGCAAAAGCAGCCGGACCAACCCACGCCGGATGGCAAGCGTCTCGCCGCTGGCGACACCGAGTAACGAAAAATGAAAAGAGCAATCTTCGCCGCACCACCGGAACCGAGCCGGAGAGACACGCTCGGCACACGCACCATTGTCAGATACGACCCGCGCGCACCGCGCCCGACGACGTCAGTCATGGTCGGCAAGTACGTCGTCGCACGCCGTCCGCTTACGGACAGCGTGCACACCCTGTACATGGTGATGGACGGGGCCGAAGTAGTCGGCACGTCGATCTCCTACCCGAGCGAAGGAGACTGCGCATCGTTCTTCTCGCGTCGCAAGCAGCAGCGTGCGGCAGCGCTTACCGCGTCGGCGATCGAGAAAGCGAAGAAGCGCAAGCCCCGAGCGCTCCGCATAAAGGAGGCCGCATGACATTCGCCCTCCTGGTCGCACTCGCCACCTGCGCCGCGGTCTGGTTCCTCACAGGCCCCTCGCGTCAACGAGTATTCGGCATGCTGCTTGGCCTCGCCGATTCCTTTCTTTGGCTCTACGCCGGGATCAACGCCGGCAAGATCGCCGTCGTCGCCATTGCCGGGTTCTGCGCGCTGTGTTTCATGCGGCCCGCCCTGCGTCACCTCTTCCAGGGCATGCGGGGGCGACATGCGCAATGACCTCTCTCCGATTGCGAAGCATCTGATATTGATGTTCAGCCGCTGCACGACGTATATGACCGCGGAACAGGTCCGCGCGCAGCTGCCGGACGCGGACAAATCGGCGCTCTTCGATGAACTGCTGATGCTGTCCCGCTCCGAGGTCGTTTGTCGCGGCATAGCAACCAGCACACAAGAACTGGTGTACTGGTTTGCCGACAATGGGAAGCCGGCAGGCGTCGACTACTGGATACACGCTCGGCGACCTGCCTCACGGGTCATGACGGACGCCGATGTAGGCGGCATCCCACCGCGCACCGGCAGCACGCTTCCGACTGCGCCCGGCCTGCTCGACAAAGCGGTCGGCCACATGCGTGCCCGAGCCGCTCAATACGATCAACCAGAAGGCGAGCGAAGCATGGGCGCAACCGTGATCGCCTTTAACGCCGTAACCGGGCGCGATCTCGCCGAGTCGGAAGGCTGGCTGTTGCTGCAACTGCTTAAGGACGTTCGCCTGTTTCAGGCGCCGGGTTATCACGCCGATAGCGCAGAGGACTGCATCGCGTACGCCGCGCTGAAGGGCGAAGCGAAGGCGCGTGAAGCGGAGGCTGCTCATGAATAAGACCCGCTCGCTTCCGCTCGACGAGCCGATCGTCACTGGCAATACCAAGGCCGCCGTTAAAGCCGCGGGCGGCAAGTCCGCAGATCTTTGGATGCTGCCGTTCGACAAGATCCATTTCGATCCGCGCGATAACGTGCGCCCGCTCGACACTGCATGGGCGAAGCACCTCGCACAGCTGATTCAGTCGAACGGGTACGACAAGAGCCAGCCGCTGCATTGCTACATCCGCAAGGTCAATGGCGAAGACCTCGTGTATCTGTGGAAAGGGCAACACCGCTATCACGGCACCCGCATCGCGATCGACAATGGATTCGATCCCGGCCTCATCCCGGTCGTTATCGCCGACGCGAAGACGGTCGACCGCGTCAATCTGATTTTCGGCGGCCTCACGAGCAACGACAGCAAGGCGAACTCGCCGCTGGATCTCGCCGAGAAGATCATCGAGCTGCGCGAACAGCACGGCATCGACAACGCGACGATCTGCAAGCGGCTCGAAATCACGGACCAGACCATCCGCGACGTACTGCTGCTCGCCAGCGGTCCATTCGAGCTACACAAGCTTGTGCGCGCCGGCACGATATCGAGCACGCTCGCGATCCAGCAGATCCGCCAGCACGGCGCCGGTAAAGCGCTCGATCGCATCGCCAGGGGCATCGAGCAGGCGCAGGCAGACGGCAGGACCAAGGTGACGAAAAAGCACGTCGAAAAGGCTGCAGCGCCAAAGGCGCAGAAGATCACCGACACGCAGGCAAAGCAACTTTTGCAGGCGCTGCAGTCCGTCCTGCATGACCCGGTTTTTGGAAAGCTTTCACCTGGCACGATCGCGGGCGTACACGCCGCTCTTTCGCCTCATGCGGACCTGCTGGATGCAGTACCCGCCAAACGCTCCAAATACCGCATCAGCAAGCCTAATGCGCACGGCGTCTACGCCGACCACGACACGATCAAGGCGCCACTTTTCAAGCGGTCGGGCAAGCATCCGTACGAGATCCATCTTGCACAGGTCGCCGCCGGCAAATGGATTTTCAGTACATCCTATTCGATCGGAACCGGCTCCGGATCCAGCCCCTGCACGCTGCGTGATAACGCCCCAACGCACCCCACGCGGGGCCAAGCGATTCGCGCTGCTGTGAAGCAAATTACGCGTGAAATGGAGGATCCGCGAAAGAGAGACGCGAAGGAAGCGCCCGGCGTTCACGCATGGCTTAACAAGCTCTGGCAAGCACCCGACCCGGACTGGACGGAAGATCTGGCAAAGGAGCCTGTCCAATGACGCACTCCCCGGCCCCCTCTACCCCACGTCCGCTGCCGCGCAAGCGGGAACAGGCGGAAAAGCGTCCGAGGCTCGCGCTTGCTGGCAACGCTCCGGCGCGCGTCTCTGGCGTTGACAGCAACGACGGCGGGCTAACGCCCGCTATCCAGACCAACGAAGCGCCGTTTGCGCGGCGAAAACCAGTCCAGACGAACGAAGCCACGTCGGATTCCCGACGTGGCCACCTTGAGCGCGTGGACACCCTTCGCGCCCAGATCCGCCTGCTGGTCGAGCAGATATCGCTCGCGGCCGACGTCGAGCTGCTAGACCTCATGCGCGACGAGGTAGGCAGCTATAGCCGGCACAAAGCCGCGCAGGACGCACGCACGTGGGCCGCGACTGCTGGCGTCACGCTTGAAACCGGTTTGATGCAGCTCGAGCGAGCACTGCAATCCACTTCCCCCGAGGCACACCATGGATAACAAGACGCTTCTCGCTGTGCATGCGCTGGCCTGTACCGCCGTCGCACGCATCGACCGCAATCTGTCCACGGCCGACGACCAGTTCTGGCCGGTTTATCTACGTGCCGCCCTGATCGAGATCATGCCAATCGCGGCCGAATTGCGCGATCTCGTGACGCCAGGCGTTCTTGCAGCGCTTTCCGAACGGCGCCGTCAGTCCGTTGACGAAGGCTTCGACGCTGCGCACGACGACGAACACGATGCCGGCGAGCTCGCGGCTGCGGCCGCAGCCTATGCCCTCGCCGCTGCCGACAAACTGCATCCGTTCTCGCAAGGCGACGGCGGATACTCGGACGGCCGACCGCCCGTTATGTGGCCGTGGGATCCGACATGGTGGAAGCCGTCGACACCGCAGCGAGATCTCGAAAAGGCTGCAGCGCTGATCATCGCCGAAATCGAGAAAATGGATAGCTCGATGGCAGGTCACGCATCCGAGGCCCTGCGGGCAACCCACTTCACGCAGGCAGGAGGCACATCACGATGAAACTTCTCACGCGCGCATACATTCTCGAAAACTACGGCGTGCGCCTGAACATGGCGCAGCTCTCGCGGCTGCTCGTGATGTCGGAAGGCACGATCCGAAACCAGATCAGCGCCGAGACTTTTCCGATTCCCACGTACAAAGAGGGTGGCGCCCGTTTCGCGCCGTACGACGCGGTGGCCGACTACCTCGATGGTATGTCCGAGAAAGCCCGTAGTGAAAATGCATAGCGCAACTTTACCGCGAACGCCGCACCACAGCCTCTGGCGCGCCATTATGATTTCCGGTATACCGTCACAATCCAAAAATTACCTTCCCGGGGGAACAATGGCGGTCAATTCAGCATGGACAACGCAAGACCTCGATCCAAGAAAAATTCTGTTGGACGTTCGCAATCCGCGGATCGAGCTCGGGCCGAACGCATCGCAAGAAGAGATACGGTTGAAGTTGCTGAAGCTGGAAGAGGTGTTGGCGCTCGCGCGATCTATCGCCAAAAGCGACGGCTTGTTCCAGGGCGAACGGATCATCACAGTCATCGAAAACAATAAGCAGGTGGTGCTTGAGGGCAATCGCCGCGTCGCTGCATGCCAAATGCTTTTGAATCCATCACTGATTCCGGACGAGTACAAGGGGCGATTCCCTGAACCTAGCACTGCGCTAAAAGCAACTTTACGGGAAATAGGCGCGGACGTAGCGCCGACTCGGCAAGCCGCCGAGCCGATTTTGACAAAAAGGCACACCGAACGCGGAGTCAAGGCGTGGTCTCCCGTCGCGAAGATGAGACGGGCCGTTCGACTGCTGGAGCGGATGTCGGTTGACGAAGTCGCAGAACTGCTCGGGACGACGCCAGGTGCCGTTAGGAAGTTAATTAGGCCCTATCGGCTGCTTAAGTACGCGCTCGACCTTACCGTCTGGAGCGAAGATGAGCGAACCGTCCTCGAAGACGAGAAGCTCAAAACCAATCCATACACTCGCTTTTTTACGTTGGCAGATACCCAGCAAATCTTGCGGCTGTCGTTCGACGAACAGCAGAATCCAGTCAGCGAATTGCCAGAGGCCATCTTCCGCAAGCAGATGACGAAGATCGCAAGAGACTTCCTGATACCCGACCCCGTCACAGGACGCCCGCAGTGCGATACTCGCACCGTGCCGGCAGTATATTTCGAAGAATTTCTCAAAACGCCGGCGGGCAAGAAAGCGGCAAAAGCAGCAGGAAAGGATGGCTTCGCCGGCGCCTTCAATACGAAATCCGACGATCAAGGCGAACCAGGCAAGAAAGACCCAGCAGGTTCGAAGGGCGGCACCGCGGACCCTAAGCCTCCTCGTGCATCTGTATTCTTCGAAAATCTCGCGTGTCACGTCGTAGACGACAACCTGATCAAGTTGACGCAAGAAATAAAAACTATCAACCATCAAAGGATGCCGATCGCCGCTTCACTAATGACTCGCGCGCTTTTCGAATGCGCGCTCGTCTATCAGATCAAGAAAGCAAAGAAGTGGGGCGAAGTACTTAAGATGGCCCCACAGAACAAGCCAGGCTGGGACCCAGGGCTGGGCGATCTGATCAAGTTCGCAAAGAATTTTGACAACGGCGTATTCACTGAGCGGAACATCTGCAAGGCACTGGCAAGTCACATCACGGATCAGGCCAAAAACTACCTGGACGCTATGACGCATATCAAGTACCAAGGGGTCGACGCTTCGATCCTCGAGTCTTACGCGAATCATTTGCGCGGTACCATCAAATACATATTGGAAGACAACTGACGATGGCTAAGAGAAAAAGCGCTATGCCTCGTAACGAGCCTTTAAGTCCGCTGCGCTATCCCGGCGGAAAGGCGCGACTGGCAGCATATATAAGCGGCGTAATTGAAGAGAACTACCTCAATGGCTGCACCTTTTACGAGCCGTTTGCCGGCGGGGCATCTGTATCCCTCGAACTTCTGAGACTCGGGTTCGTGAGCGACGCGGTACTCATTGAGAAAGATCCCTTGGTGTATGCGTTCTGGTCATGCGTTTTCAATCGAACCGAGGAGCTCTGCGCAGCTGTCGATGCCTGCCCCGTGTCTATGGAGACGTGGCAGCAACTGCAGCCAACTCGCGAGGTCTTGGACCCGACGGATGACCGATTCACCCTCTTGCAACTCGGTACGGCTGGCTTGTTCTTCAATCGCACCAACTTTTCGGGCATTATCGGCGCGGGTCCGATCGGCGGCGAGGGTCAAGCTTCACGGTACAAGATCGATTGCAGATTTAATAAAGACAAGATCATCAGGCAGATCCGCGCAGCGGCGGCGTTTTCGGGTCGCGTCAGCATGCACTGGGGCGATGCGATTTCGTTCATGACCGCGAATACCGAACAGATATCGACCGGCTTTTCGTTCGTCTATGTCGATCCGCCCTACTACCAGCAGGGACGCAAACTGTACCGCCACCACTATGACGATGCAGACCACGCAAATCTTGCGGCGTTCCTGCAGAACCAGGCCTACCCGTGGCTGCTAAGCTACGACGACCATCCCCGCATCCGCGAGCTGTACGCTGATAACACTGTCCAGCCGATCTACCTCGACTACAACGTTAAATCGAGTCGCACCGCCCAGGAACTTGCGATATCGAACCTCGTGATCCCGGTTCCGGTGTATGAAGGCACGCCGCTGTCGTACGAAGCCGAGATCGACGCATAACTTCATCCGTCATTCGCGACCAGCTTCAGTCGCCCCTTCTTCGCAACCTGAGCGGGATCCAGATTTGTGTACCGCTTCAGGTTGCGCCAGTCCTTGTGGCCCGTCACGGTTGCTACTTCCGGAATTTCCCATCCCGCCTCGAATAACGCACTGGTTGCCTCGTGCCGCAGATCGTGCAGATGCAGGTCGACGATGCCCTTCGCATCACATGCCTGCTTGAAATACTTGCTTGCTGTGCCCTTGTCGAACCGGAAGATGAACTCGTTCCTGTGCGGCGGCAACGTTGGATCCTGCGCCCGCTTCTGGGCATAGCCCTCAGGCACCGGATATCGCGCCTGACGCATCAGGATCTCGTATGAATCGCCGATCAGCGGGATCCATTCATCATTACCCTTCTTCTGCCGGGGATGCTTGCGGTCGCGCACCAGCGCAAGGTGCTGCGCGTGATCGAGATCCGTCCACATCAGCTGAAAGAGCTCGCCGCGCCTGAAGGCGCACTGCATGGCCACGCGCAGAAGATCGGGCATCGCCTGTTCGCGCTCAGGGTGCTCGGCGAACCACGCGAAGATCTTCCCGATTTCGTCCGGCGTCGGCCGCCGCTCGCGCCTGTTGCCGGGCGCGATCAGCTGCAGGTGATGCAGCGTCGGCCGCGCGGCGCCGACAACGTCGGGCAGCGTGATGTCGAGCAGCGACGCCATATGCCGCATCACGGTGCCGAGCTTCGAAATGTCCATGTCGACGGTGTAGCCACCGGCGCCGGCCTTGCGGCGCTGCTGTGCGAACCTGACGATGCGCTGCGTGTTCAGCTGCGCCGCAAAGTCACTTTCGAACTCGTCCTTCAGGCGCTGGAGGATGTAGTCCTCGTTGGACTTGTCCGTGACCGGCCGGCCCGACTCGCTGCGCGCGGCGCGGTACTTCGTGACGAGCTCGCCGACCTTGACGGTCGCCGCGTCGGCCGCATGGTGGCCGTTCTCGATCTCGACTTCCCGCTCGCGCGCCCAGGCCTCGGCGGCGCCCTTGGTGCGGAAGGTCTTTGCTATACTCTGCCCTCGCTTGCGCACCTGGGCACGCCAGCGATTGCCGACTGGCAGGATCGAAGCCATGGTTCTTCCGTCCGGAAAAACTGTAGCAGTGCCAGATCGCAGGAAGCTGCTACAGGGTGGTTTTGTAGCAGAATTGTAGCAGGGACAGACTCAAACTTTGCTACATTGCAGTTCACGGCGCTTCATTAGGAACGAAGCACAAAAGCCGTAAACGCCCACGGGACAAGGCTCCGGCCAGTAGCAGCAAGGCTCCGGTCCATCCCGTTACTGCTATCCTCTCCCTGTAGTTCAATGGATAGAACAAGTGCCTCCTAAGCGCTAGATACAGGTTCGATTCCTGTCAGGGGGACCAGTTAGCGGCACAAGTCATTTCCATCGCGCGGCTTCGTGCCGCGTCTTGCCGCCTTGCCACAAGCCGGCTCTTCGGCACCGGCCGCCGTATGCGGCGAATGAACGGCCGACGCCTATGGCCCTTCCTGCGGCGCCCGCCGATTACACGCATGAGGATTCGGACCATACGCATGCGCGCCCGAATGCACCGCCGCCGCGTTCGCGACCATTAGAAGCGCAAGCCTGCCCACATCGAAAGTAGTTTCCCCATCGCCGAAGCGGATCGGCGCCGCGGTCCATGCGCCGCAATCCGCATCGGCTGCATTGCGCGGTGCCGCGGCAGTCATGCTGTAGTTCAGATTGTCCTTGACGACGTCGGCGCGCGCGGCAGTCGATGCGGACAAGATCAGCAATGCGAAGGCGAGAGTGAGTGTTCTCATCGCGGCATCCCGGGTATGCGATGGTCGATGGCCTGAGCCTGTTGGAGAGACGGCTCAGATATTACGCGCACTTCGATACCTGCGTTGCGCACCATACATGGCTGCATACAGCATCACGAGATGCGAAAAAGCCCGCACCGTCTGCACGGTGCGGGCTTCATTCGCGTTCGCATGACGGGTGCTTCACTTACCCCAGTGCGAACTTTCACTGCAATTGCGATTACTGCCTACTGCGCTTTACCGCTTACCGCTTACCGCATCACTACGCTTACAGCTTTACACCCCTACTACCTCTTCGCTACCTTCACTGCTCACTCAACTGCTTACGAATGATCGTACGGCGAACCCAGAAACTGGTTGTACACCGGGCCACGTGCGCCCGATTCAGCCGTGCCTGCCGTGGCAGGACCATAACCGGTCGTATCCGCCGTCACGCGTGCTTCAGCTCGCTGAACGGCCGCCGGATAGTGCGCGTCGCTCGAGTCGAACGGGCTGTAGCCGGCCTTTTCCAACTGCACGAGGTCTGCACGAACCTGTGCGCGCGTCACCGGTTGATTCGATTGAGCAAACGACACAGCCGGCACGGCGAGCACAGCAGCAATAGCGACAGCCTTGATGAGCGATTTCATGTTCATTACCTCCAGATTGGTTTCATTTGCGGCGGCGTTCTGAATCAGCGCCGTGTGAAACCAGTCTAGGCATTCAGCGGGCTAGGGGAAACCCTAATCGGAGGAAATCATTGTTTCGACACACGTGACAATCGAGTGCGGTTGGCGCATTTCCGCCATGCGCGCGCGCCGCTAAACATCGCTAAACGCCCTAAAGTTCGGGCCGCGCACTGCCGACAACCGGAGCATGGAATCCGAAAAACATCTCCCCCTCAAGCGGGGCACGTCCCGGTACGACGAGGCGATCGCGCTCGAAAACTCCGTGAGAGTGATTCGTCGCGCGCGCGGTAAGCACAATCCGGAAGACTTTGCCGAAGGCACGCCCGAATGGCATGCCGTTATCGAAAGCTTTCTGATCGATTTGCTGTGGGCTTCCGGTAACGAACTGCACGCAGGCGAGTAGTCGGCTCGCCGCGCCGCGACATCCGCGCTAGAAACGCATCTTGCGCGCGCCGCTGCGCATATCGTCGATAAGGGGCACGACCGCGAGCGCGAGCAAGACTACCGCGAGCGGCAAGGTCGACACAAACCCCAGATGCTTGAAACCGGCCGCGCCCGCCAATCCGCCGGCCAGAAAGAACGCGAGCAGCGACCCTAGCAAGGCAAGCTTCTGCCGGTCCGCACGCACCACGCCCTCCACGCCGTCGTCCGCTTCAGGACGCCGGCCATTCCAGTAGAACAGCTTGCCCAGCTCGATGCCGATGTCGGTGACGAGCCCGGTCATATGCGTGGTCCGGATTTCGGCGCGCGAGATTTTCGTGATCATGGCGTTCTGCAGGCCCATCACGAAGCACAGCAGGCAGACGGTGACCGGCAGGAAAAACAGCCGATGATGTTCGAGGTTCGAGCCAAGCAGGCCGAAGCACAGCAGTAACGCGGCTTCGATGGCGAGCGGCGTCGCGTAGACGCTGCGCAGCCGGCGCCGCCGTCCCCAGTTGATCAGCACAGCTGACACCGCCGCGCCGACCATAAACGACAGCAGCGAGCTCAACCCCGCCACGACAAGCGCAATATCGCCGAGCGCGAGGTTATCGGCCAGCGACGAAACGACGCCCGACATGTGCGACGTGTATTGCCCGACCGCGAGAAATCCGCCGGCATTGGCCGCCCCCGCGACGAACGCGAGCGAGCGCCCGAGGCGCCGATTGGTTGCGTCGGTTCGTTCGGGTGCGGTCAAGCCGCGCAGATAGTTGATGGGCATGCTGACAGGCCGAAAATGAGCAGCCAGTAAACCGGTCTGGCCGAACCAGAACCGGAGCCGGAGCGTGGGCCGACGCGAAGCACACGGCCGCACGCCCGCGATGGGGCGCACGAAATCGTAGCACGCGATGTTCGACGCGCCGGGCATGCAAAGCAAAAACAGATGAAAAAATGCCCAGCGGTGCGGGCTGGGCGAAATCGCCGGTTGGAGCCGGCGATGGAGGTTCTATCGTCTATTTCGACGCGACGGAGCGACCAAACGTCGCCGGCCGCTCCGTTGCACGTCCTGCTTGCCAGATCGGACGATTCGCCCGGAGAAAAAATCGGCGTCCATCGTCCGATGTGCAATCGGCTTAGTGATGCTGGTAGATGTAGATCGGCGGCGAGTAGCTGCTCAGCGCGCCTTCGGAACGCGTCATGCCCGATGCGGACGTGCCGCCGGTAGCGGAACCGTAGCCGCTGTTGTCGGCCGCTTGATTGGCCGCACTGACCCGCGATTCCGCCTGCTGGATCGCTGCCGGATAATGCGCGTCGCTCGAATCGAACGGGTTGTAGCCGACCTTTTCCAGCTGCGTCAGTTCGCCGCGCACTTCGGCGCGCGTGAGCGGCTGATTCGACTGAGCAAACGAGACAGCGGGAACAGCGAGGACAGCGGCAAGCGCCACAGCTTTGATAAGCGATTTCATGATCACACCTCCGAGATTGGTTTCGTTTGAGTTGCGCGTCGTTGCGTGCAACCGTTGAAAACAGTCTAGGAGCGAGGGGCTTTAGGGTAAACGCCTAAAAGACCAATTCATTATTTC
Source organism: Paraburkholderia sp. SARCC-3016 (assembly GCF_031119615.1). Taxonomy (NCBI): domain Bacteria; kingdom Pseudomonadati; phylum Pseudomonadota; class Betaproteobacteria; order Burkholderiales; family Burkholderiaceae; genus Paraburkholderia; species Paraburkholderia sp. SARCC-3016. The sequence goes on from NZ_JAVHZD010000036.1 coordinate 72,619, forward strand.
GCGGGACAGGACAAATCGAAGGGATTAAAAAGCGGAAGCAGAAATGCAGGTGTTGAACCACGCGCTCGAAGCGTAAGAAGCGTAAGAAGCGTAAGAAGCGCATGCGCGCGCACGGCGCGCAGCGGGCGAACGCCACCCGCCTGTTGCGTGCCGCCCGGCGGCCGCACCGCAGCGCGGCGCCAGCCACAGCTGCGAGAGCGCATCAATGACGATGACGCCAGTCTCCGTGATACGTGTCGAGCCAGCGCAAGCGACGCGCGCGCGACTCGCCATGCGACGATTTGTGATGCTGATGCGCGGCGATCCACAGCGCGGCACAGACGATCACCATCACCGATGGCCCCAACAGATAGGCCAATGTCGACTCGCTCATCGCATCCTCCATCCCGACGACGTCCATTCCATCCACCATTCTAGGCAATGCGCGCCGATGTTTCGAAGCATGAAACATCTTCGTTTCCCGCCTTGCCGCGCATCGCGATCGCACCGTGTCGACGCAACGCCGCCGGCCTGTGTGCGCGAGCCCACCTTTGCGTACAGGTCGGTCACGCCAGACGTATTTCAACCTCTTATCATTGCCTCACCGTCTTCGTTACGTTCGCCCGACTGCCATGCCCTATCCCTACAACATCGTCCTCGCCGCAGGTCTCATGCTGATGGTGTTGTCTTGCAGTCTTGCGCTCGTACTCACCTGACACACCCGATTTCGTCCGTCAGCGAAAGTTTTTCGCGTCCCTACGCTCGCATTGCGCAGACGTTTCGCTAGCACAGCCGTGGTCGCCTCTGCACGCGATTGCGCGCCCGCTGTCGCGCGCACGCGCCACCGGCGAAATAGGGGCGCGCAATACGTCATAATGTCCGCAAAAATACCCAGCAAGGACATCCTGTGACCCAGGCCTCACCGCTTGACCTGTTGAAACAGGCGCGCATCCGCTTTACACAACGAGAAATCGCCGCGCACGTCGGCAAGGACATCAAGACGGTGCGGCGCTGGGAAAAGGGCGAGACGCCCTGCCCCGCGCGCATGGCGCCGACCTTGCAGGCGCTGCTGCAGGCGCCGGCAACGGCCAGCGGGCTTCATCGGCATGCGCGCGACGGCGCGTCGAGCTTTCGCTTTGTCGACCTCTTCGCCGGCATCGGCGGCATCCGCATGGGCTTCGAGGCGCACGGCGGCACATGCGTGTTCACGAGCGAGTGGAATACGTTTTCGCAGAAGACCTATCGCGAGAACTTCGAGCAGTTCGACGAACGCATCGCAGCGGCAGCCTCGACACGCGCGCCCGATCACACCCTGATCGGCGACATCGTATCCTTCCCCGAACACGCGGTGCCCGAGCACGACGTGCTGCTCGCGGGTTTCCCGTGCCAGCCGTTCTCGATCGCGGGCGTCAGCAAGAAAAACGCGCTCGGCCGTCCGCACGGCTTCGAATGCACGACGCAGGGCACGCTCTTTTTCGACGTCGCGCGCATCATCGCGGCGCGCCGCCCGGCCGCGTTTCTGCTCGAAAACGTAAAGAACCTGCTGTCGCACGACAAGGGCCGCACGTTCGACGTGATCCTGCAGACGCTGCGCGACGAGCTCGGCTACGAAGTGCACTACCGCGTGATCGACGGCCAGCATTTCACGCCGCAGCATCGCGAGCGGATCATCATCGTCGGCTTTCGGGACGCTACGTCTTTTTCGTGGGACGACTTGCGCCTGCCCGAAGAAGGCCCGCGGCTCGCGTCGATCCTGCACCGCACCGACGGCAGCGAGCCGGTGCTGCCGTGGGACGGCGAACGCTTCTTCGACGCGCGCGCGCGCACCGTGCAACCGAAGTACACGTTGAGCCCGAAACTCTGGGCCTATCTGCAAAACTACGCGGAAAAACACCGCGCGGCGGGCAATGGTTTCGGCTTCGGCCTCGCATTCCCCGACAGCGTCACGCGCACCCTGTCGGCGCGCTATCACAAGGACGGTTCCGAAATTCTCGTGCATCAGGGTCACGGCCTCCGGCCGCGCCGGCTCACGCCGCGCGAATGCGCGCGCCTGATGGGCTTTCCCGACACGTTCCGCATTCCGGTCAGCGACACGCAGGCATACCGCCAGTTCGGCAATAGCGTCGTGATGCCGGTGATGCGCGAAGTCGCGCGCATCATGCTGCCGCACCTGCACGCGGCGGCGCCCGCCGCTGCGGGTGTCGCATCGCCCGCCGTCTCGTCGACGGCGGGCGCGCTCGACAACGCCGTGCCGCTCGTGCTGCCCCGCTCGCAGGTTCACGCCCAGGTGGCATGAATGGTCGATATCGTCGATGCGGCGACGCGCAGCCGGATGATGTCCGGCATACGCGGCCGCAACACGAAACCCGAGATCCTGATCCGCAGCCTGCTGCACCGCCGCGGCTTTCGCTTTCGCCTCGATGCGCGCGACCTGCCGGGCCGGCCCGACATCGTGTTGCCGCGCTATCGCGCGGTTGTATTCGTACATGGATGTTTCTGGCACGGCCACGATTGCCATCTGTTCAAATGGCCGCAAACGCGCGTCGAGTTCTGGCGCGAGAAGATCGACCGCAACCGCAGTAACGACGCGAAAGTCACGGCCGCGCTGCGCGAGCGCGGCTGGCGCGTCGCAACGGTCTGGGAATGCGCATTGCGCGGTGCGAACCGGGATCTCGACGGCGTGTTGCAGCGCTTGGTCGACTGGCTGCAAAGCGACGCGGCGACATTCGACGAGCGCGCCTGAGCACCCGCGCGAGGCCACGCCGCACGCTCCAAGCGTGTAAGCGCGCGGTGGTAAACTGACTGGCTAAGCCGGGGGCTTGTCCGCCAAGCCCGTCCCTCTCGGAACTCACATGAAAGAGGCATACGATGGCTGACTTCCGAATCTGGTCGGACGACTTTCCCGCGAACGGTTTTCTGCCGAAAGCGGCCGAGTACAACGACAAATCGTTCGGCGTCGACGGCGAAAACATCTCGCCCGCGTTGCAGTGGGAGGCACCGCCCGAAGACGCGCAAAGCCTCGCGCTGACGGTCTACGATGCCGACGCGCATACGGGCAGCGGATTCTGGCACTGGGTGGTCGTCAATATTCCGATCGATGCGCGCGGCCTGCCGCGCAACGCGGGCAAGGCGGACGGCACGCTGCTGCCGCAAGGCGCGGTGCAACTGCGCAACGACTACGGCACACACGGTTTTGGCGGCGTCGCGCCGCCGCGCGGCGAGAAGACGCATCGCTTCATCTTCAGGCTGTATGCGCTGAAGGCGCCGCTGCCGCTCGCGCCGGAAACGACGAACGCAGTCGCGCGCCTGCTGATTCACCAGAACGAGCTCGACTCGACGACGTACACGGGGCTGTATGAATTGAAGTAGCCGGAGCATCCGCTCTGCGAAGACACACGCCGGACCCGCGAGCACATCGGAAAACGCCGGCACATTGCATCGACCGGCAAGGCCGGCTCGCAAGCCTGCCTCGCCTTTCCATTGACAACGATTTGAGCGGCCGCGAGGCCATCAAGCAAAAACAACCATCGCTACACCGCCACAGCCGATGCGCGCACAACCTTCCCGCAGCCCTTCTTCGACTTCCTCCGCCCATCCCGCCGCCCGGGGCCCGGCCGCAGCGCAAGACAACGAACTGGGCTTGCCCTTGCCGCAACGATATTGGGCGATCCTCGTCGTCGCGTTCGGCATCTCGGTCTCCGTCATCGACAGCGCGATCGCGAACGTCGCGCTGCCGACCATCGCGCGCTATCTGCATGCGAGCGCGGCCAGTTCGATCTGGGTCGTCAATGCGTATCAGCTCGCCGTCACGATTTCGCTGCTGCCGCTGTCGTCGCTTGGCGACCGGATCGGCTACCGGCGCGTCTATCTGGGCGGGCTCGTGCTGTTCACCATCGCGTCGCTCGGCTGTGCGCTGGCCGGTTCGCTGCCGACGCTCGCGCTCGCGCGCGTGATTCAGGGTTTCGGCGCCGCGGGCATCATGAGCGTGAACACGGCGCTCGTGCGGATGATCTATCCGCCAGCGTCGCTCGGCCGCGGCATTTCGATCAATGCGATGGTCGTTGCGGTATCGTCGGCGGTCGGACCGACTGTCGCGGCAGGCATTCTGTCGGTCGCATCGTGGCAGTGGCTCTTTGCGATCAACGTGCCGATCGGCATTGCCGCATTCGTGATGGGCATCAAGGCGCTGCCCGGCAACGTGCGTCACGACTCACCGTACGACTACGTGAGCGCCGTCATGAACGCGTTCGTATTCGGCCTGCTGATTTTCGCCGTCGACGGGCTCGGGCATGGGCAATCCTACGCGTATGTCGCGGTCGAACTCGTCGCGGCGCTCGTGATCGGCTACTTCTTCGTGCGGCGCCAGTTGACGCAGCCCGCACCGCTTCTACCCGTCGATCTGATGCGCAATCCGGTGTTCGCCCTGTCGATCGGCACGTCGGTCTGCTCGTTCACCGCGCAAATGCTGGCGTTCGTCTCGCTGCCGTTCCTGATGCAGAACGCGCTCGGCATGTCGCAAGTGCAGACAGGCCTGCTGATGACGCCGTGGCCGCTCGTCATCATCGTCGCCGCGCCGGTCGCGGGCGTGCTGTCCGATCGCATGTCGGCGGGACTGCTCGGCGGCATTGGGCTCGCGTTGCTGACCTGCGGCCTGCTGCTGCTCGCGGCGACGATCGGCACCCACCCGCAGCCGTTCGATATCGCGTGGCGGATGGCGCTGTGCGGCGCGGGCTTCGGTATCTTCCAGTCGCCGAACAACCGGACGATCCTCTCCTCCGCGCCGCGCTCGCGCAGCGGCGGCGCAAGCGGCATGCTCGGCACCGCGCGCCTGACCGGGCAGACCCTCGGCGCCGCGCTCGTCGCGCTGATCTTCGGCGTGGTGCAGCAACATGGACCGGTCGTCGCGCTGTATGTCGCCGCCTGCTTTGCCGCGGTCGCGGCCGTGGTCAGTTCGCTGCGCGTGACGCAAACGGGCGCGGCCGCGTCCGCATGACGCGCAACGCGAAGCGCGCGGTTCGACGCGAGCGCAATAAAAAACGGCAGCCGCAGCTGCCGTCGATTACCCGCGCACCGTTCGGATGCGCGATTCAGGTTCCAAGTCGGGTTCCAAATCTGCGCGTCGACGTGACAGCCGCCACGTCAAAACATCATCAAGCCGTCACGTCAGCGCGCTTTACCGCTTTTTCGGTCACCGACGATGCGGTCGCGACATGCCGCAGATCCGCGAGGAACGTATCGCGCCACACCGAGAGATTGTTCTCGCGCAGCGGCGCCATCATGTCCGCGTGCCGCGCCTGCCGTTCGGCAAGCGGCATCGACAAGGCGCGCTCGAGCGCCTCGGCCATTTGCGACAGATCGAACGGATTGACGACGAGCGCCCCGGGCAACTGCTCCGCGGCACCTGCGAATTGCGACAGCACGAGCACGCCCGGATCGGCCGGATCCTGCGACGCGACATATTCCTTGGCGACGAGGTTCATGCCATCGCGCAGCGGCGTCACGTAGCCGACCTGCGACTGGCGGAACAACGCCATGAGCAGATTGCGTTCGTACTTGCGGTTCAGGTACTGGATCGGTGTCCAGTCGAGCTGCGCAAACCGGCCGTTGATGCGGCCCGCCTCGCCTTCGAGGTTCTGACGGATGCGCTGATAGGTCTGCACGTCCGAACGCGTCGGCGGGGCGATCTGCACGAGCGACACGCGGCCATGCCAGCCGGGCGCGTTGAGCAGCAGCCGCTCGAACGCCTGGAAGCGCTCGACGAGACCCTTCGAATAGTCGAGCCGGTCGACGCTCATGATCAGCTTGCGGTTGCGCATCGCGTCGCGCAGGCTCTTCACCGCCTTGCGATCGCCGAACTGCTCGGCCGCTTTCGCGATCGCATCCGGATAGATGCCGATCGGGTACGCGCCCACTTTCAGGAAACGGTTATACGCGTGGACGATGCCGTCCTCGCTCGCGCTGCCGTGACGGCCGCGTTCGATATAGTCGACGAACGACTGACGGTCGGCTTCGGTCTGGAAACCCACCACGTCGTAGCTGCACATGTCCCGCACGAGTTCTTCGTGCGGCGGCACGGTCAGCAGCACTTGCGGAACCGGAAACGGGATATGCAGGAAGAAACCGATCGGGTTCTTCACCCCGATCTCGCGCAGGCAGCGTGCGAACGGCAGCAGGTGATAGTCGTGCACCCAGATGATGTCGTCGGGCCGCAGCATCTCCTTCAACTGCTTCGCGAGCGATGCGTTCACACGCAGATAGCCCGCGTACTCCTGCCGGTCGTAGCGCGACAGGTCGTTGCGGTAGTGGAAGGTCGGCCACAGCGTCGCGTTGGAGAAACCGCGGTAGTACTGGTCGTAGTCGCGCTTCGTGAGGGCCACGGTCGCGTAGGTCACGTTGCCCTGCCTCTCGATCACCGGCTGAGACGACTCGCCCGCGATCTCTCCGCTCCAGCCGAACCAGACACCGCCCGTTTCCTTCAGCGCATCCAGCACGCCGATCGCAAGACCGCCCGCTGCGGGCCGGCCTTCCTGCGTCGGCGCGACGCGGTTCGACACTACGATCAATCTGCTCATACAGCTCCCCCTCATTCAGTTGACGTTCGGTGCGGCGGTGCGCCGAAGTAGTGCACGCAAAAGTTATGCCGCATTGCGACAAACGCGAACAGAAAAATGTATGCAAATGTGACAAACGAGCGAAAAACATCCTGCGCGCGGCATGCGCCCGCAAGCTTTTTTCCTTCGCCTCGCAGATCGACCGCAGCGCTCAGGCGTCCTGCTCGGAACCGAGATCGCGCTGGTAATCGAGTCCTTCCTTACGCGTGCCGCCCTGGTTGTGATCCCCGTCCGGCGGGGCATCGGGCGCGGCGCGATTCTGCGCAGCCGGATCCGGTGCATTGGACGGGCTGGCCGGAACACTGCCGGGGCGCGGTTCGCGCTTCGAGTGGCGCGCGGAGCGCCGCAATGCGGGGTGTCTCATGATCGATTGCCTCCAGGGGAAGGCTTGCCACCGAGCGGTGGCATCACCACAGTCTAGGAGCCGGCAACGTAAATTGCCGGTAAAAAGTTCGTTGGTTTTGTAACGAGTACATCAAGTCGCGCACATGCAACGCCGGGCCGCCTGGCACATCTCAAAAGTCGGATCAATACGATTGAGGCGGCAGTGCATCGACAACGCGGCCGTTCGCAGCGGCTGCGCAGCGCGCCCGCGCGCGCATGAATTTACGGCGGCGCGTAATTTGGCGGAGGATCGCCGATCGGCGGCGCAAGCGGTTCGCCGGGCAGCCGGTCAGGGTCGGGCGGCGCCTCGTCGCCCTCATCGGGCTCGTCGGGGCCTGGCGGTTCGATCGGCTCGGGACGATGGAGCCGGTCCGTCACCGGCAACGCTCGCCGCGCGAGCAATGCCGATGCATCAAATAGAGCGACGGTGTCGCACTCCGGATCGGACATGGGGCCTCCTCGTTAGCGTCTTCGTATGTCGCTTCGAGGGCGTTGCAAAGCCTGTGCCGTTGAGGTTGGACGACGATATCTGCCGATACCTCCGGGCATCGGCAGACACCTGCGCATGCGGATGATCAAGCGTCAGCCTTGCCGAACGCCTGCGGCTCTTCGGCGCCGTCGCCATCGTCAGCGCGGCCCGCATCGTTGCCATATTCGACAAGCCGGTTGTAAAGCGTCTTCAGGCTGATGCCGAGAATTTCCGCGGCGCGCGTCTTCACGCCGCCGCACTGGTCGAGCGTGGCGAGAATCAGCTGACGGTCCGCTTCGGCGAGCGACGTGCCGAACGGAATCGTGATCGCCGTGCCCGCCGTCGACTTCGACAGCGTGATCTGCAGCGGCACCGTCGCCGTGCTGTCGGAATCGGTGCCCGACATGATGTGCGCGCGTTGCACGTAGTTCTTCAGTTCGCGCACGTTGCCGGGCCATGGATACGACAGCAGCATTTCCTTGACCGCCGGCGGAAAGTGCTTGCGCGTGCCGTGCTGCTCGTTGAGCTCGTCGAGGAACGACTGGGCGAGCAGTTCGACGTCCTTGCCGCGCTCGCGCAGCGGCGGCAGGCTGATCGGGAACACGTTGAGACGGTGATACAGATCGAGACGCAGTTTGCCCTCGAGCACCGCCTGCTCCGGATCGCGATTGGTCGCGGCGATGAGCCGCACGTCGGTCTCGATTTCCTTCGTCGTGCCCACGCGCATGAACATGCCGGTTTCGAGCACGCGCAGCAGCTTCACCTGCAGCTCAATCGGCATTTCGGTAATTTCGTCGAGGAACAGCGTGCCGCCGTTGGCGCGCTCGAAATAGCCTTTGTGCTGACGGTCGGCGCCCGTGAACGAGCCGCGCTCGTGGCCGAACATTTCCGACTCGATCAGGTTCGGCGATATCGCGCCGCAATTCACGGCGAGAAACGCATGCTTACGGCGCAGGCTCAACTGATGCAGCGTCTGCGCGGCAACTTCCTTGCCGGTGCCCGATTCGCCGACGAGCATCACCGACGCGGCCGTCGGCGCCACGCGGCTGATCTGGTCGTACACCTGCTGCATGACCGGCGAATTGCCGAGCATCAGACCGAAGCGGCCCATGCGGCGCAGCTCGCCGCGCAACGTGCCGATTTCGGCTTTGAGATCGCCCGCGCGCGGCAGGCGATTCAGAATCGCCTTCACGCGCTGCATGTTGATCGGCTTGACCAGATAGTCGGCCGCGCCCATCTTCAATGCGCTCACGGCGGACTCGACGGTCGCGTGCCCCGTGATCACGATGAACTCGACGCCCGAGCGGGGATCGAGGTCCTCGAACAGGTCGACGCCAGTACCGTCCGGCAGCTTCAGGTCCGTGAATACGACGTCCGGCATCTGCCGGACGAGTTGAATACGGGCCTCGCGCAAGTCGCCGGCAGTCGCAGTCGTCAGGCCGTCTTCGGCGATGATCGCGGCTAGCGCCTCGCGGGTACCCGGATCGTCATCGACAATCAGTGCGTGTGGCATCGCGTTTCCGAAACTTAAAAGTACGAGTGGTAGACAGCTCGAACGCGCAAGGTCGCGAGCCTATAACCATGCTAGGTGTGAAACGGCCGCTCGGAGCGGCCGTATATGAAAAATTTACCAACTTTGCGCAATCTTGCAACAATTGCCGTCCGCCGGTATATCAAAACGGTTCATTGTTGTTCATTTACCTATTATACGGCGATATCCCAATAAAACGATACCGGCCGCTCCGGTTTGCCGGAGTGGCCGGTAATGCATTGGCAGGACGGCTTAACTGCGCGGTTTAACTGCGCGGCTTAACTGCGCGGGAACGGCCAGGCGCCGCCGCTCGCAGCGTGATCGGCGCCGTTACCGGCACGCGGGTGCGTCCCGCCCGGCAAGGTCGCAGGCTGTAACGCGTCACGGTCAGCCGAGACCGAGCCGCCCTCCCCCTCCCACCGCGTCAGATCGCGCACGGTCGCTGCTTGAGCAGCGCGGCGGTTCTGCGCCCAACGCCAGGCAAGCATGCCGCCGATAGCGAAGAGCGCGCTGAAGATGCCGATTCTGGGTCGAGCCATGTTGACCTCCTTGCTTGTGAGAACCGTGGGCAATGAAACATGTACGAAACGACTGCCGGCTCAGCGCGCCACCACCACGCCGAGCACGAAACCAACCCCCGCGGCAATGCCGAGCGACCGCCACGGGTTTAGACGCACATATCGCTCGGTCTGCACCGTCGCGCTTCGATAGCCGCGCTGCGCGGCGACCTGCGCATCGGCGAGCGCCGCCTGCAGCGTATCGACATGCGTGCGCAACCGTTCGCGCAATGCGCCGACGCCTTCGCCCGGCAATTGGGCCACGAGCCGCAGCATTTCCTCCGAGTCCGTCAACAACACGTTCAGGTCCTCGACGATCTTCTGCTTGCCGAGCGCGAACTGTTCGGTGGTGGCTGTCATCGTGTTTCTCCGTTTGTCATGTCTTGCCGATCTTTGCGTCGATTGTTGTGTGGATGAATGGACGCTTGCAACGGCCATACCCGACAAGCGTGTCGATCGGCGCCCACGATGCAGCGTTCCTCGCGAAGCCTCTCGCGGACTTCGGGCAATGTTGCCGACTGCCACGTCCGCAAACGCCTGCGACGAACTTTTTTCCGCCTGACGCGACCTTGCGCGACGAATGCAAGCGCCTTGCCGGGTATGCCGTGCCAGTGGTTAAATTGGCTTTTGCGAGATAGCGGATCGCATCCGGCGCACGTCGCGCCCGAAAGCGCGCGATGCAGCGCGCAGTTCCTGACGACGTCTCTGGACGACCCGGCCATCTCCCTACCGCGCCATCACATCCTCGAACATTTGCACAGGACACCCTGGTTATGGCGTCAACCGATCTGGACTCGCCCGCCGCCGACACCGCCGGCGGCAGCGCAAGGTCACAGGCGAAACCGCGCGGCGCGGAAAGCGTCGCGGGACTGAAGTCGTATGGAACGCTGTACGGCTCGTCTCCCGTCATGCTCGATCTCTACGAGCAGATCGAACGCGTGGCCGCGACCGACGCGACCGCGCTGATCATCGGCGAATCGGGCACCGGCAAGGAGCTGATCGCCCGCACGATTCACGAACACAGCGCGCGCAAGGGCGCCGCATTCGTCGCGGTCAATTGCGGCGCGATTCCCGACGAGCTTATCGAAGCCGAACTGTTCGGTCACGAGAAGGGCAGCTTCACAGGCGCCGTGCAAGGCCGCATCGGCTACTTCGAACACGCGAACGGCGGCACGCTGTTTCTCGACGAAGTAACCGAAATGTCGCCCGTGCGCCAGGTCAAGCTGCTGCGCGCACTCGAAACCGGCACGTTCTTTCGTGTCGGCGGCTCGGAGCTGATTCGCGGCGACGTGCGCGTGATCGCCGCGACCAACCGCGACCCGGCCGTCGCCGTCAAGGAAAACGGACTGCGTGAAGATCTGATGTACCGGCTCGCGGTTTTTCCGTTGCGCGCGCCGCCATTGCGCGAACGCGAGGGCGACCGCGAACTGCTCGCACAGCACTTTCTCGCCGCCTTGAACCAGCAGGAAGGCACGAACAAGGTATTCAGCAAGCGCTCGATGGAAACGCTGCGCACCTGGTCGTGGCCCGGCAACGTGCGCGAGCTCAAGAACGCCGTGTATCGCGCGTTCATCCTCGCGGAGAAGTCGGTCGAACTGCCCCATCCGCATCTGATGTCGCGCGTGAAAAAGCCCGTCACGCTCGGCGATTCGATGAGCGTGTGGATCGGCACGCCGCTCGCGGACGCGCAGAAGCAGATCATCCTCGGCACGCTCAAGTACTGCGGCGGCGACAAGCGGCGCGCGGCAAAAGCATTGGGCGTCAGTCTCAAGACGCTCTACAACCGCCTCAGCATGTACGGCGACGAAGAAGACGGAAGCCCGGAAAGCAGCAGCTAGCGGCCAGGCGACATGAGCGCATGCGCAACCGGCAGGCACGCCGGGCGGCGCAACCGCAATACGCAAGCGCTTTAAACAGAAACGTTTGGCGCGCGCATCAGGTTTTGCAATTATTTGCATTTTTTCTATGCCAATTACAAAAGGCATCCTGCACAATCCTTTTTGCAAACAAGTCATGAGATCTGACCCGTAGCGGCCGCCTCCTCCACAAGGCGCGACGGGTGAGCAGGAGCAAAAAGAAGCAATGCAAAACATCATGTCCGGCGCCTTGCGGGTGCCGCGTCCGGGCGCGCTGCTGGCCGCGCTCGTCGTCGTTGCGGCCGCTGCCGCACTGAGCGGCTGCTCGTCTCTCTACTCCGAAAGCGCAACGGCGGGCGCCGGCATCGCCGGCGCGGCGATCGCCGGGTCCGTCACCAACAACGCGGCAGTCGCAACCGGCATCGGCCTCGGTGCCGTCGCCGCGGCGCGCGCGGGCGTGCAGTATTCGGAGCGCGTGATCCATCGCAATACGCAGAACGGCATTGCCCAGGTCGCGGGGCCACTCGACGTCGGCGGCGTTGCGCCGTGGAGCGTCACGCATTCGGTGCCGCTCGAAGAGGACGAACATGGGCGCGTGACCGTGAGCCGCATCATCAGCAGCGGTCCGCTCGATTGCAAGGAGATTGTGTTTTCGGTCGACAAGGCCGCCACGCAGGACAAACCCGCGTCGAGCGCGTTCTATGTCGCTTCGATCTGCCGCGACGGCAACACGTGGCAGTGGGCTTCGGCGGAACCCGCGACCGAACGTTGGGGCGCGCTGCAATGAGCGCGGCCGCAGGCGGTCCGAAAGCCCTCGGCGTAACGCATGAAGCGTGCAAGGCGAGGCGCATGCTGCGCGCCGCGTTTGTCGTCGCGCTATGCGCAAGCGCCGGGGCGCTCGTGAGCGGCTGCAGTTCCACGTCGCTCGGCGCGGCAGGCGGTGCGGCGGCAGGCACGGCAACCGGCATCGTTACCGCGAATCCGGCGATCGGCATCGGCGTCGGCATCGCGGTGCAGGCGGTGACTACCGAATCGATCAATCGCTATTACCGCGTCATGCACAGCGATCAGCAAAACGTGATCGCGGCACTCGTCGGCACGATGAAGGTCGGTGACACACGGCCGTGGAACGTCAAGCACACGCTGCCAATCGAGAACGGCCACGGGCAAATCCGCGTGACGCGCGCGTTCTCATCGGCGCTCGCGGACTGCAAGGAGTTCGCGTTTTCGGTCGCCGACGGCGACGAAGCGAATTCGCCCGAGCACTGGTACACGGCTGCCGCTTGTCAGATGCAGCAGGACAAGCGCTGGTGGAAATGGGCTTCGGCCGAGCCCGCGGTCGACCGGTGGGGCAACCTGCAGTAGCGGTTCCCGCGCCGGTCAGGACTCGACGTCTTCGAGGCTGAAAATCTCCGACTGGTCGTTATACGAAAAGATCTCGCCATAACGTCCCCAGTTGATCACCGCGTCGAGCGTCTCTTCGGCCGC